>CAZWDR010000013.1:0-33867 GCA_964632365.1 uncultured Steroidobacteraceae bacterium | reverse complement strand
TGCCGAAGCGCAGCGCCAGCAGGTTCTGCACCGCCTCCTTGCCCAGGTAATGATCGATGCGGAAGATCTGCGCCTCGCTGAAATACGCGGCGACATGCGAGTTGATCTTGGCGGCGGAGGCGCGATCCTGCCCGAGGGGCTTCTCGAGCACAACGCGCGAGTTCGGGGTGGCCAGCCCGGCCGCGCCGATTGCATCGCAGGTGCTGGCGAACAGCGTGGGCGCCAGCGACAGGAAGAAGATGCGGGTGACGGCCTCGCGCCCGCGCAGGAAATCCGCCAGTGCGGCGAAGGTCTCCGGCTGCGAGGAATCGACCGCAAGGTAGTGCAGCCGCGCGGCGAACTGCTGCCAGATGCCCGGCTCGAACAGCGCGGGCGCGTGATCACGGCAGCTCTGCTCCACCTGCGCGTGATAGTCCTCGCGCGCGCGATCGCCACGGGCCACACCCACCACGCGCGCGCCCTCGGGGAACTGGCCTGCTGCGAAACGCCGGTACAGCGCCGGCAGCAGCTTGCGCATGGCCAGGTCGCCCGTTCCGCCGAACAGCACCAGATCGAAGTCCTGCAGCGTTTCCATGTAGTCATTCTCCGACAGGGACGGGAACGTGGACAACCGCCACGTCGTCTTACAGTATGGCCTGCATGAACGCGCAAACCGTCCCGGTTCATCCAACAGTTGCAGCGGTCACCGAGCGCATCATCCAGCGCAGCAGCGATTCCCGCGGCGCCTACCTGGAGCGTACACAGGCCGCGCGTCATGAGGGCACCGCGCGCGCGCGCCATGGCTGCGCCAATCTCGCGCATGGCTTCGCGGGTGCCGGCCCCGACAAGGCCACGCTGCGCGATACGGCATGGCCGAACCTCGCGATCGTTTCCAGCTACAACGACATGCTGTCGGCACACCGCCCTTACGAGCGCTACCCGCCGCTGATCCGTGCCGCCGCGCGCGATGCCGGCGGCACCGCGCAGTACGCCGGCGGCGTGCCCGCGATGTGCGATGGCGTGACCCAGGGCACCGACGCGATGGATCTGTCGCTGTTCAGCCGCGACACCATCGCGATGAGCACGGCCATCGCGCTGTCACACAACATGTTCGACGCCGCGGTGATGCTCGGCATCTGCGACAAGATCGTGCCGGGGCTATTCATCGGCGCGGCCGCCTTCGGCCATCTGCCGGTGTTCTTCATTCCCGGGGGACCGATGCCATCGGGCATCCCGAATCCCGAGAAATCACGCATCCGCAACCTCTATGCCGAGGGCAAGGCCACGCGCGCGGAGCTGCTGGCCGCGGAAGCGGCCAGCTACCACACCGAGGGCACCTGCACGTTCTACGGCACGGCCAACAGCAACCAGGTGATGATGGAGCTGATGGGCCTGCAGCTGCCCGGCTCCTCGTTCGTGAATCCCGCCTCCCCGCTGCGCGACGTGCTGACCATCGAGGCCACGCGTCGCGCGCTCCGCCACAGCGCGCCCGCGGGTGGCAACCAGACCTTTGCGACGTCGGTCGATGCGCGCAGCATCGTGAATGCACTCGTCGGCCTGCTGGCCACTGGCGGATCGACCAATCACACCCTCCATCTGGTGGCGATGGCCTACGCCGCCGGAATCCTGATCAACTGGGATGACTTCAGCGATCTGTCGGCCGTGGTGCCGCAGCTGACGCGCATCTATCCGAACGGCAAGGCCGATGTGAACCATTTCCAGGCGGCCGGCGGCATGGGCTTCCTGACCCGCGAGCTGCTGTCTGCCGGCCTGCTCCATGCCGACATCCCCACCATCATGGGCGAGGGGCTGCACGCCTATGCGCGTGAGCCCTGGCTCAGCGGATCCGGACTCGCCTGGCGCGACGCGCCGGTGGAGAGTGGCGACAAGGATGTGCTGCGCGGCGTCGCCGATGCCTTCAGCCCGGAAGGCGGCATCAAGCTGCTGAAGGGCAACCTCGGGCGCGCCATCATCAAGGTCTCCGCCGTGCGGCCCGAACACCAGTCCGTCGAAGCGCCGGCGCGCGTGTTCACGAACCAGCAGCATGTGCTCGATGCGTTCCGCGAGGGACGCCTGGGCGGCGATGTGATCGTGGTGCTGCGCGAGCAGGGTCCGCGTGCCAATGGCATGCCCGAACTGCACAAGCTCACGCCGCCGCTGTCGGTGCTGCAGGCCCGCGGCCACCATGTCGCGCTGGTCACGGACGGGCGCATGTCCGGCGCATCCGGCACCGTGCCCGCCGCCATCCACGTCAGCCCCGAGAGCGTCCGTGGCGGGCCGCTGGCGAGGGTCCGCGATGGCGATGTGATCCGGCTCGACGCACGCACCGGCACCCTGGAGGTGCTGGTGGAGGATGCCGTGCTGGCAAGCCGCACTCCGGCACCGCAGGAGCAGATGACGGCACAGGGCACCGGCCGCGAGCTGTTTGCCGCATTCCGTGCCCATGCGACGGACGCCGAAGCCGGCGCGCGCAGCTGCAACCCATGAGCTTCCAGATCCGGGACATCCTGCAGCGCGCGCCCGTGGTCCCGGTCATCGTGGTGCACGATGTGGCGCAGGCCGTGCCGCTGGCCGAGGCGCTGGTGGCCGGCGGCCTGCCGGTGCTGGAGGTCACACTGCGCACGCCAGAAGCGCTGCATGTGATCGCGGCGATGCGTCGGGCGGTGCCCGAGGCCATCGTGGGGGCCGGGACGCTCACCGATCCCAGCCACTTCTCTGCCGCGCGCGATGCAGGCGCGCAGTTCGGCGTGTCACCTGGCCTGACCGCGGCGCTGCACGCCGCGGCCCAGCAGCATGCGGGCTGGCCCTATCTGCCCGGCGTGATGACGCCATCCGAGGCATTGCACGCCCGCCACCTGGGCTATCGCTGCCTCAAGCTGTTCCCGGCGCAGCAGGCCGGCGGCGTCGGGATGATCAGGGCCCTGCATGCCGTGCTGCCCGACCTGCTGTTCTGCCCGACCGGGGGCATCACGCCGCAGGACGCAGCGCAGTTGCTGGCGCTGCCGCAGGTGGCCTGCGTGGGCGGATCATGGGTGGCGCCAGCCGCACTGCTGCAGCGACAGGACTGGCCGGCGATCCGGCAGCTGGCGGCCGAAGCCGCCGCGCTGCGCGGTGCACGCTGACGGGGGCTCAGCCCGGCGGGCTGGCTGCGAGTTCGCGCGGCTCGGCATGCATCCCGTGGCCGCCGACGCTCGCGGCGCCTTGTTCGCCGAGCTGGGCGAACAGACGGCGCGCGAGGCGGATCACGATGCGCCGCTCTTCCGGGGTCATCACCGCGAGCATGCGCAGCTGGTCGCGCTGCACGGTGGGCATCACACGCTCGTACATCGCGCGCCCGGCCGGCGTGATGGCCACATGCACGCGACGCACCGCGGGCGCCTGAGCCGGCGGCGCGCCCGCCCCCACGACCGGCTGGAAGCTGGATTCGACCAGTCCCTTGCCCTGCGCGGTGCGCAGCGCGCGGCTGACCTGCGCCTTGTCCATCGCGGTGAGCTGCGCGATGCGCGAGAAGCGGATCGGCGAGCACCCGGCCACGGTGGAGAGCAGCCGCCACTCGGGCATCGAGAGCCCGCAGGGCTCAAGGTGGTTGCGCACCATGCCGTGCTTGGCCAGGCCCGCGAGGCCCATCAGCCAATACGCGGGAAAATCGACGAAGCGCAGGTTCTCGCCCTCGGAGCCGGGATCTGCCCAGATCCGCCCTGTTTCCTCCCAATCCTTCAGCAAGTCCTGCACCCCTCTGGCATCCGTTGCAAGGTCGGTCCCCGAGGTCTTAGGCTCGACCGGAGGGATCAGCGCGCAGTCTCGCCGCGCTGCGGGCCACATGGGTATTCGACAGCAAGCTAAACGAAAGATTAGGCAGGCGGGCAATGGAAGCGCCGCCGGCGGGTGCCTAGCCTGCGCGCTCCTTCATGGTCCGCGGGGTCCCACTTGGCAACCGTCCCTGTCGCCGAACTGCAGCCGCGCAGCATGAACCTGCTGCTGGTCGATGACCATGCCTTGTTCCGCGAGGCACTGCGCGCGCTGCTGGGCAAGGTCAGTCCGGAGGTCAGCGTCTTCGAGGCGGCCTCGGTGCAGGCGGCGATCGACGAGTGCAGCGTGACGCCTTTCCGCATGGTGATGCTGGACCTGGGCCTTGCGCATTCCGATGGCATCAGCACGCTGCAGCAGTTCCGCGCCGGCGCGCCAGAGGTCCCGGTGATCGTGCTGTCCGGCGAGCAGGATGCGACGCTGATCCGCGATGCCATCGAACAGGGCGCTGCCGGCTACATCCCGAAGTCGCATACCTCCGACCAGATGATCGCTGCGCTGCGCTTCGTCGTGGCCGGTGGCCTGTACCTGCCGCCAGAGGTGCTGGTGCCATCGGGACGCGCGCCGGCCACTGACATCGGCCGCTTCGCCCAGCTGTCGCCGCGCCAGCAGCAGGTGGCAAGGCTGCTGCTCCAGGGCCAGGCCAACAAGACCATCGCGCACGAGCTGGAGCTGTCGGAAGGCACGGTGAAGGCGCATGTGTCGGCCATCTACCAGATCATCGGCGCGCGCAATCGCGTCGATGCAGTGACCCTGGCGGCGAAACACGGCTTCATCGTAATGTAGTCGTCCATGGCCATTGCAGCCGACCCGCCCACGCCGGCCGGCCCGAAGGCCAGCAACCAGTCCCGCGCCCCCGGCGAAACGCGCGCGCTGCTGCGCATCCTTGCGGCGCAGTCCGAGAACGCCAATCCCATCGTCGCCATCGCGGCATTGCTGCTGGTGTTCACCATGTATGGCCGCGTGCCCACCGCCGGCCTGGCGCTGTGGTCCGCGCTGGCCATCGCGGTGGGCCTGTCGCGGGCGCTGATCTCGCGGCGCATCGGCGCCGGCCTCGACACGGCCTCCGAGCCACGGCTGCGCCGCAACCTGCGCATGATGATGTGGGGCACGGCGCTGAACTCGGTGATGATGGGCACCGCGTTCTGGCTGATCGCGGCGCACGGCGACATGTACGTGCGCATGATCGTGACGCTGATGTCGCTGGTGCACATGGCCGCGGTGCTGCTCTACCTGGTGCCGAGCGTCACCGACCGGCTGCTGTGCATCGGCGGCAACGTGCTGCAGGGCGCCCTGTTCTGGCTGGGTGTGGCCAATTCCGACGGCCCGCACTGGGAACTGCTCGCCGTGTACTGCGGCATGTTCTGGTGCTGCCTCGTGGCCGGCCGCGAACAGCTGCGCCAGTTCCGCGAATCATTGCGGATGCGCGACGAGAACGCGGCGCTGCTGGTGCGCCTCGAACGCGAGCGCGCCGCGGTGCACGCGGCGCTCGAGGAGGCGCGACTGGCCAACAAGGGCAAGAACCGCTTCCTCGCGGCTGCCAGCCACGACCTGCGCCAGCCCCTGCATGCGCTGACGATGTTCCTCGGCACGCTTGGTTTCCATGTGGGCGGCGACGACGGCAAGCGCCTGCTCGGACGCGCCACCGAAACGCTGCGCGTGCTCGAGGAACAGTTCAACTCGCTGCTCGACCTGTCCCGTTTCGATGCCGGCGCCATCGTGGCCAAGCCGCGCGCGTTCCGCCTCGATGAGCTGCTGCGCAAGGTCTGCGACGAGTTCCGGCCGCAGGCGCAGGCCAAGGGCATCACCTTCACGCTGCAGGCCGTGCCGGCGATGGTCTGGTCCGACCCGCTGCTGCTGGGACGCCTGCTGCGCAACCTGCTCGACAACGCCGTGCATTACACGATCCATGGGCGCATCTGTGTGCGCCTGCAGCCCGGTGCGACCGGCTTCGTGCTCGCCGTCGATGACACCGGACCGGGCATCCCGCAGGACCAGCAGGCCGCGATCTTCGATGAGTACGTGCAGCTGGCGAATCCGGCACGCCAGCGCGAGCACGGCGTGGGGCTCGGACTCGCCATCGTCAAGCGCATCGACCATCTGCTGGGCCTGCGCCTGCAGCTGCAGTCGCAGGAAGGCACCGGTTCGAGCTTCATCATCCGGGTGCCCGAGGCGGGCAGCGGCGCTGTCGAAGTGCTGCCTGCGCCGCTGACGACCGATCCGCTGTCGTTCCGCATCGACAGCCGCATCTGGCTGCTCGATGATGATCCGATTGCGCTCGAGGGCATGCAGGCGCAGCTGGAAGCCTGGGGCGCCGAGGTGACCGCGTTCCGCGACCCGCAGATCCTGCTGGCGGCGCTGCGCACCGGCGAGTCCGCCCCGGACTGGATCCTGACCGACGACATGCTCGGCGAGATGCTCACCGGACTGCAGGTGGCGCACGCGGTGGAGCGCGAGCATCCGGCCGTGTTCGTCGCACTGGTCACAGGCAATACCGAACCGGTGCGCCTGACCGAACTGCGCAGCAGCGGCTATCCGGTCATCGTGAAGCCGGCCACGCCCGAGCGGCTCATCGCGCTGCTGGCGCAGCAGCGCGCGGTCACGCCCGCCGCCCCGCGGGCTCTGGCCGCGACGGCGACCTGAACAGCACCTCGCCGGCCGTCTCGCCGAGCAGTCGATAGTTCTCCCACTGGGTGTCGTCGAAGAACTGGTCGAAGGTCGACTGGTTCGGGAACTGCGGCTGCGACTGCGCATAGACGCGCAGGTCCAGCGAGGCGGCGGCGACGGCGAGGCTGGGCTTCAGCAGCACCAGCCAGCTCACCCGGCTGGCGTCGCGATAGCGCACGCGGGCCAGCGCGGCGCAGGGCCCGGCCAGGCGATTGATCTGCCGCGGCGCGCCGATGGCCGCAGCGCTCAGCCAGTCGCGGATCCAGTCCGGCACTTCCCCGGCTGCATCGAGCGCGCGCCAATGCGCCTCCGCCACGCGTTCGGCGGTGCGTGCGTCGTCATCGCGCCGCCCGCGCTCCATGATGCGTGAACTGCCGCCCTCTTCCGGCACCGGCTCGAGCCACTCGATGGTGGCGCCGAAATCCACGCGCGCACGGCGGGACAGCTCCGCCATCTCGGCGAAGCGGTAGTCCGGATCCTCCGACCCGTCGATGGCGATCATCAGTTCCACACGACGGCGCAGCAGTTCGTAAAGCCCGGTGTTCTCGAAATGCGTGCCGTCGCTCAGGTACCAGTGGCGCACCGATGGTCCCTGGAAGTACGCGCGCCACTCCGCCAGGATCATGCGTTGTGTGCGGAACAGCGCGCCGGGCAGGCTCGCGATGCGATGGAAGAACGTGGGCGGATATCGACCCGGCCGGTCCGCATCATCGACGCCGCTGTCCCACCAGTAGCCGAGGCGGATGTTCAGCACCCCATACAGCAGCGATGCCCCGAGGCTGGTCATGCGCCCGGCGCCGGTCGTGAAGGCAGCACCGGACACCGCCATCCACTGGCTGAGTGTCAGGGCCTCCGGGCGCGCCGGCCGCTGGTCGTCACGACCGAGGACATGGAAGGCTTCCGGATTGGCGCCGAGCGCCAGCGCCCGCACGCTGCCATCCGTCTGCCACAGCCCGTGATAGCGCACGCCGACGCTGATGCCGGCCGGACCGACGCACATCGGCAGGCCCTTGTCGCCGGCCAGGTGGCGGCCGCTCACCGCATCGGCGGTCTCGTTCACGCACACGTTGATCAGATGCAGGGGTCCGCCACGCTGCTCCGGATGGTAGTCCTCCATGCCTGTGTCGTCCTGGGGATGGAACTCGCGCACCCCGGGGGGCACATCGGCCGAACCGGCATCGGTGCGCGCCGGATTCGCCGCGCCCAGGAAGGTGCGCGCCAGACGCGCCGCGTAGAAGGCGTGCAGTCCCGAGGCATTCACCAGGCGGCGCGATCGCCCCAGCACCAGTGACACCAGCAACATCAGCGCGGCCACCGGCCAGCCGTAACCGGCGTCGGCGATGCGATGCGCGAGCACGTCCAGTGCGAACAGCAGGAAGCCGCCCAGCACGATCGACAGCACCGCCGGGATGATCCGTGCGCGCAGCATGCGCGGCACGCGTGCGGCCAGCGGCGCGCGCACCGCAGCCAACTGCTCCCACAGCACGCGCGCCGCGGGCAGCAGCACATTGATGAGCACCATGCCGCCGACCACCGGCAGCACCTGCTCGCGCGCGATGGCGCGTGCCGCGGAATCGACCAGCGCCCATGCCAGCGCGACGGCGAGGCCCATCAGTGCGACACCCAGCGCGCGGCTGAGGCGATTGCGGACCAGCACGCCCAGCTGCGCGGGCGAGATCGCATGCGGGCGCGGGAAGCGCGCTGCTTCCTGGCTGAGCCACGCCAGCAGCAGCACCGCCAGCGCGATCAGCGCCGGCTGTTGCAGCGCCGGCCATTGCAGCGCGTACAGTGCGCCGCCGATCAGCAGCAGCCATGCGCCAAGCGCCGGCCAGCTCACGGGCGCGGCCCGGCGCGGTGCGAGCCAGTAGCCGGCCAGCAGTGGCACCACGGCACCCGCGGCGATCCCCGGAGGCAGCCACCACCAGGGGCTCTGCAGCAGCCAGGCCCCATCGGGCGCAAAGGATGCCGGGACTGCGCCGCCCAGCGCGCGCAGCGCGATGAACACCGCCAGCAGCAACGCGCCGATGACGGCGTGCACCGTGACGAGGTTGCGCCACAACACGCCGACATTGGTCTGCCAGTCGGAACGTCCGGCGCTGGTCAGATAGCTGGCATGCCGGCGCAGCCACCATAGCTCGTTCGAGGCCGGATCCCCCAATATCCGCTGCACGCGCTCCACTGGATTGGCCACCGCACTGATCACGCGCGTGAACAGCCGGCCGATGAAGGCACCGAGATACCCGCCGCCGGACACTGAGGAGAGCACATCGATGTGGCGCAGGCGGTCCTTGCGTGCCAGCGCCTGCACCACGCCCAGCGCAAAGGTGGCGCTGCGGATGCCGCCGCCGGACAGCGCGAGGCCCACCGTGCGCTCGGGCAGTTGCCCGCGCGCGGCCCGCACCGCCTCGCCGGCGGTCACGACACCCTCTGTGCCGAAGGCGACCTGCCGGCGATGACGGATCGCGGCCGCTTCCTGCGCGCGCAGCGCTTCGGGATAGGCGGCTGAATCGGCGAGCATCAGGTCGGCGGCCTTCTCCGCGATCATGAACACCGGCGTGACCAGAAAGTATCCCGGGATCGTGGGGAACACCGAGGCGTCGACCACGCGCAGGCCGCGCACGCCGTGCACGCGCATCTGGCTGTCCAGTACCGCCTCCCGGTCCGCAAGCCGATCGGGATCGGCACGCCAGGGATCGGATCCCATGCGGCAGGTGCCGCTGGCGTGATGGCCCCAGGCCTCATCGCGCACCCATTGGCGCAGCGCTTCGGAACCATCGGCGCGGGAAGGTCCGGGCTGGATCTCCTCGCTGATCACCGGCACCGCGGCGTTCAGGCGGCGCATGAATGCCACCCCGTTGCACAGCGCGTCCAGGTCGCGCACATGCTCGGGCGGACCTTCGCCGAAGGAGCGGAACAGGATGTCCGGCTGCTGCAGCGGCGAAGCCGAGCGCAGGCGCACGCAGCCGGCGTTGTTGCTGGTATAGGCCTTCAGCAGCACCCAGGTCCAAAGGTCACGCGTGTCTTCGGGCGTGGACATCGTTGCGCGCAACAGCTGGCGCGACCATCCGGTGTAATAGCCGCGGAACGCCACCGGCACGCCGAAGACGAACAGGTCCGGATCGGCACCGGGTGAATGGCCGGTGCGCAGCATGAAGGCCAGCGTGCCACCGCTGGTGGTGTAGAGACCCTCGCCGCCCTGGCGCCACTGGTTCAGCGCCGGGTCATCCAGCGCATCCGCCTCGAAGCGCACGCCATCGAGTGCGCGCAGCGGCGAGCGGGTGCGGCACACCATGCCCACCTCGTAGCGGTCCTGCAGGTTGCGACCCACGCCGGGCAGGTCGATCAGCGCGGCCACCGGGCGGCCTTCGGCATCACGCGGCCCCTCAATGCCGAGCGGTTGCAGCGACGCGCGCTCGCCGATGCCACTGAGCATCAGCAGCTGCGGCGTGTTGAATGCGCCGCCAGCGAGCACCACCTCCTCGCGCGCGAAGTACTGGACCTCCTGCGTGGCAGCGGCTGCGATGGGTGCATCGACATCGCCGGCACGGTACAGCCCGTAGCCGTGCAGCACCGACACGCCATGCGCGCGTGGCGCGTCCTCACCGCGGCAGAACACCACACGGGTTGCCAGGGTACCGCCGGCGATGACCAGCCGCTGCGGCCATTGCTGCGCGACCTGCAGCAGCCGTTCGCGCACACCGATGCGCTGCCGGCCATCCGTGCCCACCGGGATCAACGCGGCCTGGCCGCTGGCCGATGCGCGGCTGGCACCGAAGTTCGGGTCGAACAGCTGCACGATCTGCAGCCGCAGCACCGCGCGCCACAGCGCGCGCATGCGGCCCGGCTGCCGGGCGAGGAAACGCAGCACGCCGGCAATCAGCCGCAGGAACGTGCGGTCGCCGCGCGCGATGCGCGCGATCAGCAGCGGTCCGATGAAGCTGGTGGGCTGCCAGCCATTGCGGCCGTGGCCACCGCGATCCAGCTGCCAGCGTGGATGGATCGCGGCCAGCAGCTTCACCGCCAGGCGGTACAGCAGCACCACGCGCTTGAGCAGGCCGTTGTACTGCTCGTAGTACAGGCACTTCTCGATGCGCGTGAAGTAGCCCTGCATGGTCTGCGCCCGCCAGCCCGGGTCGCCGGTGAGCGCGGCGATGCGGTTCCAGTCCCCGTCGTTGGGCTTCACCATGATCATCGCGTGGTGCGCCGTGCAGCCGCCCAGCGCGCTGGCGCGTGGATACAGGATGCCGGCCTTGCCGGTGCCACCCTGCGCGGCCGGATCCTGCGCGGCCTCATATTTCTGGTCGGCACGCTGGCTGGCGTCGTCGTCGTAGTGACGCACCGAGAACGCCCAGCTCATGCGCGGATCCTCGGTGGAAGGTCCATGCAGCCCGGGCACGCGGTAGACCGCGCGATCCTGCGGATGCGTGGGCGAGGCAGGCGGCTCGATGGGACCGGGTGCGGGTGGATCCCCCGGCGCCGCCGGATCAGAGCCCGCCTCGAGCAGCAGTACGCGCTTGCCGCCTTCGGCGAGGCGCGCGGCCAGGGGCCCGCCGCCCGCGCCCGAGCCCACGATGATGTAATCGAAGGGCGTGGTGTCCGGGCTGCGCGCCGCCGCGAGCAGTTCGTCCGGTGACGGGCGCTGCGCCACTACAGCGTCCGCAGGAAGGCCTTCAGCTGCGCCTTCTCGGTTGCACTGAGGTGTTCGCCGAACCAGTGGCCGCGGTCGAGCACGAAGTCCGGACACTTGCTGACCGCCAGCATGGCCTCACCGGCCTCGCGCTCGAACACCGCACGGCGCTGCGCCGGATCGTGCTCGCGCGCGGCCAGCAGCATGCCGCGCGCCAGGCCGCCGATGGCTCGCACCAGGTGCAAGGGCGGTGCCTCCGGATTCATGTTCATCACCAGGTTCACCGGCACGCCACGCGGCAGCGGCCCGATGTCGATGGGGCCGAGCTGGCCGGCGGCAAACCGGTTGACGGCGAAGCCGGCCAGCAGTACGCCAGCGAACAACACACCGAAGAACGCACGCGGCACCCAGCGCGGTGCGGCCTGCGCGCGCCAGCTCCACAGCGCCAGCGCGACCAGCGCAGCGGGGATCAGCCACAGCCACCAGAACACGCGGTCCAGGCGCGTCAGCACCAGCAGCACCGACAGCGCGACCGCGCCGAGCACGGCCACCGTTCCGGCCGCGCGCGCCCGCGCCCAGATGAACAGCACCGCGATGACCAGCGCCAGGCCCACCCACAGCCACAGCGTCAGCACTGCATAGCCGCCCTTGCCCACCACGCCCTGCAGCAGCTGCGGAATGAACTTCGCCGCGATGGGAATCGAGCTGTCATGCACGATGCGGTACAGGAAGCCCGGATCATGCCGACCGATGGCCGGATCCTCGCCGCGCAGGTCGCCATACACCGCATGCGCATCGGCGCGGCGGCGTGAATCATCCAGCAGCTTGTCGATGCCGTCCTCGAAGGCGGCAAGACGCCCCTCGATGGAAGGGTCGCGGTTGAACAGGCCCAGCGCATTGTTGTGCAGGTACGGCGCGGTGGCCCAGAGGCTGATCAGGGAAGCGGGACGGTAGTAGCCCGGCCCCCCCGCAGGCGGATGGTACGCGTCGTTGTTGTTCCAGCGATCCCGTGGCGCGGACGAGAACGGATTGAAGAACCGCACGGCACCGACCGCCGGCAGGTTCTTGTAATCCTCGGAGGAGAAGTTGTCCCACACCTGGCCGCGCATCGCATTGGTGGCCACCGCGCGCGCGGAGTTGGTGCCCACCAGCGTGATCGGCACGCGGATGTCGGTGGACAGGAAGTTGTCCTCGATGAACGCATCGCCGGCGGCATCCGGATTCCCGGCGAGCTGCTCCATCTGGTCGCCATAGCGGCGGAAGGTGTCGCTGGCGCGAAAGTCCTCCCATTCCTCGAAGCGCTGCGGCAGCACCAGGTGCGCCGCGTGCGCGGTCGGCGGTGTGCCCTGGTCCCAGTCTTCGGAGAACGAGAGGCCGAAGCCTTCGGGCTGCTTGCTGGAATGGCACACCGCGCAGTTGCGCAGGAAGACCCGGCGTCCCGCTGCCGCCTGCGTGGCCTCGCCCGCGAGCAGCGGCCGGCCCTGTTCCGTGGCCGCGAGTTTCATCGGCGCCACGATGCTGCGGTCGTCCTTCGCGCTGCGATGCGTGAAGAACTCCACCATGTAGGGAATGCGGTAGCGGTCGCCGGCGCGCCAGAACGCGGAGTTCGCCTCCGCGGTCTTCACCGGGAAGGGCCGCTGCGGCGTGAAGCCGAGGATCGGGTTATGGCAGCGTGCCCACTCCTCCGGGAAGGTGCCGATGTTGAAATAGACGCGCGACAGCGCCGCAAACGCGCCGATGCTGTCGGCGCCATCCAGCAGGATGCGCGGCGTGTGCCGCGGCGACACGCGCCGTCCGCCATCCTCGACGCCGGGAAAATACAGGTTCGTGTCGTTCTGCGCCTCGGGCGGGTTTTCCATCGCGCGCGCCAGCCGCGCATTCAGGTCGAACACCGCGATGATGGTGTTCGCATTGTTGATGTGGTCGGTGCTGACCAGCGAGGCATCCACAGTGCCGGGCTGCTGGCTCGCGAGGAACTGATAGAACAGCGTGTCTTCCTTCGCCAGGTTCGTGAACAGCGTCGGCGGCGTCCAGTACTGGTTGCCGATGATGCTCGACATGTGCTGCCACTCCGGATTCTCCGGGTCCGGCGGCGGATTCAGCGGATGTGGTCCGATGTGGCAGAAGCCGCAGGACATCGACACGCGGAATGGACGCACCAGGTCCGGGTCAGCGGCCACGCGGCCGCCCCGCTCATAGAAGCCGTCGCTGCCGGGCTGCACCACGCGCTGGTCCCAGTAGCTGCGCGCCGTCGCCGCGTCATCGGTGTTGCCGAAGAAGTCCGGATTGGGCATCAGGCGCAGTCCGACCACGCCGCTGGGATAGCCATAGACCGCCGGATCCAGGCCATCCTGCGGCAGCCGTGCCAGCACCGCGTTGTACAGGTCAAGGTCACCCGGCTCGAACAGCTGCTGCGAGTGCCCCGGCGGCGGCGCAGGCCGCGTCGCGAGTTCCCCGGTGGCGGCATCGATGTCGCTGGCCGGCTGCTGCATCCAGATGCGATCGCCATCCGCCTCGTCGAGATAGAGCCCCAGGATCGGGTCGGCGCTGGTCTTCATGCCCGGCTGGTTCATCATGCCGGTGTCGCGAAAGCGGTGCGCGCGCTGGCGCGAATCCAGCATCACCATGAAGTCGATCAGGCCATAGCCCTTCTCCTGGATCCATCCCCAGAAGGCCTCATTGCCCTCGCCCCAGACCATCCACGTGTTCTGCCCGCGGATGCCATTGCGTCCGCGGTCATCGCGACTCCACGCGAACGGTTCGAGCCGGCCGCCAGGTCCGGTGGGCACCTGGTCGACCTCGTGGAACAGGTTGCGCGACTCGGCCGGAAAGCAGCGTTCATCGCGCTTGTTCAACGGCGTGCCGCGCGCGGTGAATCCGCCCTGTGCCTCATCGAATGGCGCATCCTCGTCGGGACCGTCCATGAATCGCTGCCAGCCCTGCTGCGAATGCGGCACCTGGCTTGCGCCGGGGAATGCATTGCCGGCATCGGCGGCCATCGAGACCGGCGCGCGCACCACGGCGCTGACCATGCCAATCGCCAGCAGCACGCTGCAGCTCAGGTTGCGAAGAAGGTTTGCTGTTCCCATGTCGTTCCCTCGACGCGGCGAATTGCCGCGATGGATTGACCCCACTGGCCCGCGATCGCATGCACCGGATGCGTCGGTCGCGCGCCGATTGTGCACCAGCGCTACGATGTGATCCGTGATGCCGGACACGCACACTGCCGTCGATCCACAGCTTCTCGCCGCCTATCGCGCGACACACTATGTCGTGCACGCACCGGATGCAGAGCTGTCACTGCGCATCGATCAGCCGGATGCACGACTTGCCGCGCTGCTGCGCGCAGCGCACGTGGACAGCGCGGCGCTGATCACAGCATGGAATCCACGCAGCGAGCTGGTGGATCCGCAGCGCAACCGCGCGTTGCAGAGTCAACTTGTGAGGGAGCTGGTCGCGGCCGGATTTCGCTGCATCCCGGCGCGCCATGTCGCCGCGGTGGAACACGGCGGGGGGAAGTGGCACGAGGACAGCGTCCTCGTGCCGGGCATCACTTCAGAAGACGCGCGCGCCGTGGCGGCGCGCCATGGACAGTTGGCCTTCGTGTGGATCGATGCGCAGGCCACGCCGCGGCTGGTGTTCACCGCGGCGGGCCTGCACACGGGCGATGTCAGCCCTTGCGGGATTCCGCCCAGGCCGTGAACGTGCTGCCGGACCCGGCCAGTTCACGCAGCAGCTTCGAGGGCTCGAAGTCGTCCTTCAGCCGACCCTTGCCGTGCTTCTCGAGACCGGCCAGCACCGTGTCGAGCCCGATCTGGTCGGCGTAGAACATCGGGCCACCCCGGCGGCGCGGAAAGCCATAGCCGGAGGTGTACACCACGTCGATGTCGCCGGGACGCAGCGCCACGCCTTCCTCCAGCAGCTTCGCGCCCTCGTTGATCATCACGTACACACAGCGTTCGATGATCTCCTCGCGGCTGATCTCGCCCTCACGGGCCACGCCGAGCTTGCGTCCTTCGGCGGCCAGCAGTTCGAGCGCGGCATCGTGGCGCAGCCGCTCGCGCGAGCCGGCCTCGTAGCGGTAATAGCCCTTGCCGCTCTTCTGTCCCAGCCAGCCCTGGTCGAACAGCACCTGCGACGGACGGTAGAACGTCGGATCATCCGCCGGAACGCGATCAGGATTCGCCCGGCGCGCCTTCACGCCCACGTCGACGCCGGCCATGTCGAACACCGCGAGGATGCCCATGGCCATGCCGAAGTCCTCGAGCGCGGAGTCGACAGCGGCCGGGTCGGCCCCCTCGAGCACCAGGCGCTCGGCCTCGCGCGCGTAGGGATCCATCATGCGGTTGCCGATGAAGCCATAGCTGACCTTCGACAGCACGCCGATCTTGCGCAGCTTCTTGGACAGCGCGAACGCCGTGGCCAGCACGTCGTTCGACGTGCGCTTCGTGCGCACGATCTCCAGCAGCCGCATCACGTTGGCCGGGCTGAAGAAGTGCAGGCCGATCACATCGCCGGGGCGCTTCGTCGCCGCACCGATCTCGTCGATGTCGAGCGTCGAGGTGTTCGTGGCGAGGATCGCGCCGGGCTTCATCACCCGGTCGAGTTCGGTGAAGATCTTCTTCTTCAGCGACATGTCCTCGAACACCGCCTCGATGGCCAGGTCGACGTCGGCGAAGTCCTCATAGCGCGTGGTCGGCGTGATCAGCGCCATGCGCCGCTCGACGTCGGCCGGCTGCATCTTGCCGCGCTTGACGCTGACCTCGTAGTTCTTGCGGATGGTGGCGAGGCCGCGATCGAGCGAGCCCTGGTCCACATCGAGCAGCCGCACGGCGATGTCGGCGTTGGCGAAGGCCATCGCGATGCCACCGCCCATGGTGCCGGAGCCGATGATGCCGCAGCTGGCGATCTGGCGCGGCTTGTCGCTCGCGCCCACGCCCGGCACATCACCCACACGGCGCTCGGCGAAGAACAGGTGGCGCATGGCCTTTGATTCCGGCGTGCCGAGCGACCCGTCGCTCAATGCCTCCTCGAAGGCCTGGCCGCGCGCGAACGGCAGTTCCCACGAGGCGCGGACCGCGGCGATGTCCAGCTCCGGGGTGATCATGCCGCGATGCTGCTTCGCGCCCTGCGCGCGCAGCGCCGCGAGTTCGTCGTCGCTGAGCGGCTTCACGGTGAGATCGCAGACGCGGCGCACGCCCTTGCCCTCGGCAAGCAGCTTCTTCGCGAACGCGATCGCCGCCTCGCGGGGATCGCCCTCGAAGGTGTCGTCGACCAGCCCGATCTGCTGCGCCTCGGCGGCACCGACCGGACGGCCGTCCAGGAACATCTGCAGCGCCTTGCCGGCACCGACCAGGCGCGGCAGCCGCTGCGTGCCCACGGCACCGGGCACCACCCCGAGGGTGATTTCCGGGAAGCCCAGCTTCGCGCCCTTCTCGGCGATGCGGTAGTGACCGGCCAGCGCGAGTTCCACGCCGCCGCCCAGCGCCGTGCCGTGCAATGCGACCACGACCGGCTGGGGCAGCTGCTCGAACTCGGTGAGCACGTTGCGCAGGTAGGGCTGCGCCATGGTGCCCGCGAACTCGCCGATGTCGGCGCCGGCAATGAATGTGCGGCCCGCGCAATGCAGGACCACGGCCTTGACGCTGCGATCGTCGGCCAGCCGGCGGGTGATCTCGAGCAGGCCGCGGCGCATGGCAGCGGAGATGGCATTGACGGGCGGGTTATCGACCGTGATGACGGCAATGCCGTCTACGACGGCGGCACTGATGGGTTGGCTCAACTGGCACTCCTCGCTGTAAGCGCGGCGGACCGCGCGCAAAGGGCGCATTCTAGTCGAAAGCACTGCCGCGGCCACTTCACGAAAAAGGCTATCGCCCGGACGGGGCTCACGAGCAGTTGCGCAGATCCTCGACGAGGCGCTCGTGCAGGCGCCGCCCCAGGTTGATGACGAGGCGGCGTTCCTCGGGCGTCATCAGCTCGATCAGCCGCAGCTGCGAGCGCTGCGCCTCGGGAATCACGCGGTCATAGACGCTCTGACCGAGCGGCGTGATGCGCACCATGACCCGCCCGATCGAGGACACGCCGGAATCCTGCGGCCGGCGGTCCAGCGGCACGATTTCGGTGGCCACGAGGCCCTTGCTCTGCGCGGTGCGCAGCGTGCGGCTGATCTGTCCCTTGTCCATCATCGTCAGCGCGGCGATGTGCGAGAACGGCACCTGGGCGGCGCCCGACAGCGTCGTGAGCAGCCGCCATTCCGGCACCGACAGGCCCGCAGGCTCCAGGCAGGTGCGGCTGACCACGGACTTGGCCAGGTTCGCCAGCGTGATCATGTAGAACGCGGGGAAGTCCTGGAAACGCAGGTTCTCGCCCGACTCGCCCGGTTCGAGCCACGCCTTCTGGGTCCCGGCCCAGTCATTCACCACGTCATGCCACCTCGAAGGCGGCCAGGTGCACCACCCCGTCGGCGATCCCGGTCGCGTCGAGCCTTCCGATCATCAATGCCATGGATGCGGGCGCAAGCATTCCGTCGCCCAGGATCTCGGTGCTGGTACTGACCACGGCACGCACCGCCTCGGCGGTTTCAGGGGTCAGGCCCCGCTCGCGGACCTCGACGAGGCTGCCATCATCACGGCGCACGGCGAAGCTCGCGATGACCTCGGTGCCACCCGTGGCCTGCAGGTGCCAGTCGATGCAGCCGCGCTGCACCTCACCAGCGAACCCGGCGCCCTGGAGCCTTCCGCCGATGATGCTGACCTGCCGGTGCGCGGCCGTGCCGCGCGGTGGTCCCACCACGAGGCGGCCGGCGAACACCGGCCGCAGCTCCGGCGGGTCTTCGCCGGAGCCGGGACCTGCTGGCGGCGCGCCGGACACGCGTGGGAATGCCGGTGCCAGGGAAGCGGCGCCAACCGTGCCGAGCATCAAACGCCTGCTGATGCGCGTTGCTGCCATACCTGCTGCCTCCCTGGTGGATCCCGCCTTGCTGCGGTGCGGAATCCGGGAATTTTAACCCTCCATGCCTGAATTACCATCGGGTTGACCTGTCAAATCTCGCGCCCCCGTCTCTCAGCGCGGCGCGGGCGCTGCATCGGGATGAAACAGCTGCTGTCCCTCGACACGGAAAGCGGCAATCGCACGTTGCCCTTCGGCAGACAGCAGGAAGTCGATGAAACGCTGCCCCGCAGCCGCTTTCACATGTGGATGCCGGGCGGGATTCACCAGCATCAGTCCGTACTGGTTGATGAGGCGCCGATCCCCTTCCACCAGCGGCACCAGCGTGCCTTTGTTGCGGAAGCTGATCCACGTGGCCCGATCGGTGAGCACGTAGGCATCGCTGGCGGAGGCGATGTTCAGCGCCGGTCCCATGCCCTGGCCCACGGCGCGGTACCACGGATGCTGCCCGGGCTGTGGCATCAGGCCCGCGGCGGTCCACAGCCGCTGTTCGGCCTGGTGCGTGCCGGACCGGTCACCGCGCGAGATGAAGCGGTGGCCGCCCCGAAAGATCGACTGCAGCGCGGACACCACGTCCTGGCCGCCACGGATGCGCGCGGGATCCGCCGCAGGGCCGACGATCAGGAAGTCGTTGTACATCACCGGATGGCGGCGCACGCCATGGCCTTCGGCGACGAAGCGCGACTCGGCATCGGCGTCGTGCACGAACACCACATCGGCGTCGCCGCGCCGCGCGGTGTCCAGCGCCTGGCCAGTGCCCTGCGCCAGCACCTTCACCGTGATGCCCGTGCGCTCACGCACCAGCGGCAGCAGATGGGTGAACAGTCCTGAATCCTGTGTCGAGGTGGTGGAGGCCACGACAATGGTCTCGCCTTCGGCAGCGTGCACGGGAGCCGCGAGCACCCCGGCAACGCCCAGCAGACCGATCAATGTCCTTCTCTTCATCGCCCGGCCTCCATTCATCACAGCAGCAGCTGTCCGGCGACGAATCGCCGCGCCGCCTCCGTGCGTGGCGCGGTCAGCACTTGCGCGGCCGGTCCGCTCTCGACGATCTGGCCCCGGTGCAGCAGCACGATCTCGCCTGCCAGGCGCGCCGCCTCGCCGAGGTCGTGCGTGGTCATCACCACCTTCACGCCGGCGGCGCTGACCGTGCGGACCAGTGCCTCGATGGCCTGCGTCGCGGCCGGATCGAGGCTCGCGGTGGGCTCATCGAGGAACAGTACGTCCGGATCGCGCGCCAGCGCGCGGGCCAGCGCGAGGCGCTGACGTTCGCCGCCGGACAGTTGCGGCGCAGCCCGTGCGGCGAGGTCGGCAAGCCCGACCTGGTGCAGCAGGCTGGTGACGCGCGCCGCGCGTTGCGCGCGCGGCACGCCGGCCGCCGCCAGTGCATAGACGAGATTGTCCGCGACCGAGCGGCGCAGCATCACCGGACGCTGGAACACCAGCGCCAGTCGCGCCGCGGCGGGCGCGGCGCCCTGCCCCCAGTGGATGTGGCCGGACCGCAGCGGCAGCAGCCCGAGCGCCGCGCGCAGCATGGTGGTCTTGCCCGACCCGTTGGGTCCGATCAGGACGGTGGGCGCACCAGCCGAGAGACGCAGCGTGACCCCGCGCAGCACCGGCGCACCGCCGAGATCCACGTGCACGTCGTCGAACAGGATGGGCAGTGACCTCGCCCGCGCATCCTGGCTCATGGTTCGAACCGCTGGCCGGCGCGCCGCACCACCCAGGCCAGTGCATTCACGGCCATCACCAGCACGATGAGCACCGCGCCCAGTCCCATCGCCAGCGGCAGGTTGCCCTTCGAAGTCTCCATCGCGATGGCCGTGGTCATCGTGCGCGTGAACCCCTCGATGTTGCCGCCCACGATGATGATCGAGCCGACTTCGGCGGCCGCGCGGCCGAAGCCGGCCAGCACCGCCGTGACCAGCGAGAAGCGCGCATCCCACAGCAGCGTCACGATGCGCTGCGTGCGTCCGATGCGCATGGCCTCCAGTTCGTCGCGGTATTCGCGCCACAGGTCCTCGACCGTCTGGCGCGTGAGCGCCGCGATGATGGGGAGCACCAGCAAGGTCTGCGTGATCACCATCGCCTGCGGCGTGAACAGCAGGCCGAGCGGCCCGAGGGGCCCGGAGCGCGACAGCAGCAGATAGACCATCAGGCCCGCGACCACCGGCGGCAATCCCATCATCGCGTTGAGCACCACGATGATCGCCTGCCGCCCCGGGAACCGGCTCAGGGCAAGCAATGCGCCCAGCGGTGCGCCCAGCAGCGCCGCCAGCGCCGTGGCGCTGAGGCTGATGGCCAGCGACAGGCGCACGATCGCAAACAGCGTCGCATCGCCACTGAACACGAGCTGCAGCGCCGACAGGTCCTCGCCCATCAGCCGCGATCCAGGCCCTGCAGCCGCTCGGCCAGCGCCTGCACGACGCCGCGCGCGATGGCCAGGGGCCGCTCGCCGAGGCCCGTCAGCTCTGGCTCCGCCCGCGGGTCCACCTCGATGAGGCGCGCGCCGGCGGCCACGCGCACGCCATCGCGCGACAGTCCGCGCAGGCAGCCATGGATCGGTGCGCGCACCGGTCGGTCGTCCAGGTGACCGACGATGTCGCCCGGGCGCACGCGCTGGCCGAGGCTCGCGGTGGTCCGCCACAGGCCCGCAGCCTCGGCGGGCACGAAGCGCTCGCGCGTGACGCCATCGAGCGCCCGCGGACCACCGGATCGCGGCGCGGCGGGGCGGTCGCGCAGCACGGTGCCCATCGCGTCGCCCCACTGGGTCTCGATGGCCACATCGCAGTTGGTGCCGGGCGCGTAGCCGGGTCCCAGTCCCACCACATGCCGCGCGGCGCCGCGCAGGTCCGCGCGCAGCGGGTCGCGACGCATCGTGGCCTCGACCAGCGCATCGAAGGCAATGGCTGCCGTGAGCAGGCTCTCCGCCAGCGTCACCACCGGAATGCACTGTTGCTGGCGCCAGCAGGCTTCCACGCCGGCGAGATCCCCGACATGGCGCGCGGCCACGCCATCGAGCCGCGATTCACCGTCGAACAGCGCGTCGGTGAAGGCCATGCCGCGTCGCGCGTGCGGGGATTGCGCGCGCTCGGCGATCAGCACCTGCGCCCCCCGGCAGAACAGCGCATGGGCCACCGCAGAGCCCACATCACCGCCGCCGACGACGAGGACGCGCGGCCTGCCAGGCGCATTGGAGATTGCTGCATCGGGGGACATCTGCCAGGGGCTTCCAGCGGGGCGGTTCGGGGCCTGCATGATATTCTTCCCTGATCATTCTGCCCGGTTTGCAGGACCACCCGTCCTCGCGCGCATTCGAGAACATGAGCATCACAAACACGCCCACCGCACCCGTCGTCGCCGTCGCCTCCATGGATCAGATGCGCGGACGCCTGCGCAAGAAATCCCGCCTGAAGGGCCGCCAGCCCGACCACACCTCGATCGCCGAGGTGCTCGCGGTGATCGGCCCCGGCCCGCACCGCCGCGACCTGCTGATCGAGAACCTGCACAAGCTGAACGACTTCAACCGCGGCCTGCGCGACCGTCACCTGGTCGCGCTCGCGCGCGAGATGAACCTGCCGATGGCCGAGGTGTTCGAGGTCGCGACCTTCTATCACCATTTCGAAGTGCTGCGCGACGGTGAGGAACCGGCGCGCATCACCGTGCGCGTGTGCGACGGCCTGGCCTGCGAACTGCGCGGCGCCAGCGCAATGCTCGACCGGCTGCCGGCGCTGCTGGGCAGCGACGTGCGGGTGGTGGCCGCACCGTGCGTGGGACGCTGCGAACAGGCGCCGGTCGCCGTGGTCGACCAGGCGCCGGTGGTGCATGCCGACGTGGCGCTGGTCGAGGCCGCGGTGGCCCATGGCAGCGTCTCGCATCCGCTGGCTGCCGGTGATGGCCACTTCGATGCCGCGGCGGCGGGCCCGGCCCCCGTCACGCGCTCCCCGTCCGAGGTCTCGCCCGCCTACGTCGGGCTGCGCGCCTATCGCGAACGGGGTGGCTATGCGTTGGCCACGCGCGTGTTCCGCGATGAACTGCAGGCCGACGAGATCATCAAGGGCCTGTCCGACTCCGGCCTGCGTGGTCTGGGCGGCGCCGGTTTCCCCGCCGGCCGCAAGTGGGGCATCGTGCGACAGCAGCCCGCGCCGCGCCTGATGGCCGTGAACATCGACGAGGGCGAGCCAGGCACGTTCAAGGACCGCACCTACCTGGAACGCGATCCGCATCGCTTCCTCGAGGGCATGCTGATCGCCGCGCGCGTGGTCGGCACCGAGGCCTGCTACATCTACCTGCGCGACGAGTACCACGGCTGCCGCACGATCCTCGAGCGCGAGCTTGAAATGCTGCAGGCCGATCCGCCGTTCGCGCTGCCGCACATCGAGCTGCGCCGCGGCGCCGGCGCCTACATCTGCGGCGAGGAGTCCGCGATGATCGAGAGCATCGAGGGCAAGCGCGGCGAGCCGCGCATGCGGCCGCCGTACATCGCGCAGGTCGGCCTGTTCGGGCGTCCCACGCTGGAGCACAACTTCGAGACGCTGTACTGGGTGCGCGACATCCTCGAGCGCGGCGCCGCATGGTTCGCCGGCTTCGGTCGCAATGGCCGCCAGGGGCTGCGTTCGTTCAGCGTCAGTGGCCGCGTGCGCGAACCCGGCGTGAAACTGGCACCGGCCGGCATCACGTTGCGCGAGCTGGTCGACGAGTTCTGCGGTGGCATGGAACCCGGCCACGAGCTCTATGCCTATCTGCCCGGCGGCGCCTCCGGCGGCATCCTGCCGGCCAGCCTCGCCGATGTGCCACTGGACTTCGACACATTGCAGCCGCATGGCTCCTTCATCGGCTCCGCCGCCGTGATGGTGCTGTCGACCCAGGACCGCGCCCGCGATGCGGCGCTGAACATGATGCGTTTCTTCGAGCACGAGAGCTGCGGCCAGTGCACGCCCTGCCGCGTCGGCACCGCCAAGGCGGCACAGCTGATGCGCGCGGAGAAATGGGACCACGCCACGCTCGAGGACCTGAACCAGGTGATGGTCGACGCGTCGATCTGCGGCCTGGGCCAGGCGGCGCCGAATCCGGTGCGCAGCGTGCAGAAGTACTTTCCGGAAGAGGTCTGATCATGAGTGTTGCAGAGAACCTGGTCATGACGCCGGCCACCGTCGAGTTCGAGCTGGATGGCCGCACGGTGCAGGCATTGCCCGGCGAAACCATCCTGCAGGCCGCCGAGCGCGCGGGCACCGAGATCCCGCGCCTGTGCTACACGCCCGGCTACCGTCCGGATGGCAACTGCCGCGCCTGCGTGGTCGAGGTCGATGGCGAGCGCACGCTGGCGCCCTCCTGCTGCCGCGCCGTGACGCCCGGCATGAAGGTGCAGGCCACCAGCGAGCGGGCGCAGAAGAGCCAGAAGATGGTCGTCGAGATGCTGCTCTCCGACATGCCCGACGAGGGTTACAAGTGGGTGGGCAACGACGCGACGCGCCAGCATGGCGAGCTTTCGGAGTGGGCCGCGCGCCTCGGCATCCAGGTGCGGCCGGAGCTGCGCGCGCTGCGCCGTGACCAGCCCCCCTGCGATGCCTCGCATCCGGCGATGCTGGTCAACATGGAAGCGTGCATCCAGTGCACGCGCTGTGTGCGCGCGTGCCGCGAGGAGCAGGTCAATGACGTGATCGGCTTCGCGTTCCGCGGTCATGCCGCGCTGCCCATCTTCGATCTGGCCGATCCGATGGGCGACTCCACCTGCGTGGCCTGCGGCGAGTGCGTGCAGGCCTGCCCCACCGGCGCGCTGATGCCGAAGACCCTGGTCGGCCCGCAGCAGGTCGACAGCAAGGTCGATTCGGTGTGCCCGTTCTGCGGCGTGGGCTGCCTGCTCACCTACAACGTGAAGGACGGCAAGATCGTCAGCGTCGACGGCCGCGATGGTCCGGCGAACCACAACCGCCTGTGCGTGAAGGGCCGCTTCGGCTTCGACTACGTGCACCATCCGCAACGCCTGATGAAGCCACTGATCCGCAAGCCCGGCGTGCCGAAGAATTCCGCCGAGGTGGGCAACCCGGACAACTGGCGCGACGTGTTCCGTGAGGCCACCTGGGAAGAAGCACTCGAGCTGGCCGCCGGCAAGCTCACGGCGCTGCGCGACACCCATGGCCTGAAGACGCTGGCCGGCTTCGGCTCGGCCAAGGGCAGCAACGAGGAGGCGTACCTGTTCCAGAAGCTGGTGCGCACCGGCTTCGGCAGCAACAACGTCGACCACTGCACGCGCCTGTGCCATGCCTCGAGCGTCGCGGCATTGCTCGAGGGCGTGGGTTCCGCGGCGGTGTCGAACCAGGTCAACGACATCGAGCACTCCGAGCTGATCCTGGTGATCGGCTCGAATCCCACCGCCAACCACCCGGTGGCGGCCACGTGGATGAAGAATGCCGCCAAGCGCGGCACGAAGATCGTGCTCGCCGACCCGCGCGTCACCGACATCGGGCGCCACGCCTGGCGCACCCTGCAGTTCCGTCCGGACTGCGACGTGGCCATGCTCAACGCGATGATCCACACGGTCATCGACGAGGGGCTGGTGAACGAGGAGTTCGTGCGCACGCGCGCCAGCAACTTCGAGGCCCTGAAGCAGAACGTGCAGGGCTACAGCGCCGAGGCCATGGCGCCGATCTGCGGCATTCCGGCCGAGACCATCCGCGAGGTGGCGCGCGCCTTCGCGAAGGCGAAGTCGGCGATGATCCTGTGGGGCATGGGCATCAGCCAGCACGTGCACGGCACCGACAATGCGCGCTGCCTGATCGCGCTGGTCAGCGTCACCGGCCAGATCGGCAAGCCCGGCTCGGGCCTGCACCCGCTGCGCGGCCAGAACAACGTGCAGGGCGCGAGCGACGCGGGCCTGATCCCGATGATGTTCCCGAACTACCAGCGCGTGTCGAACCCCGAAGCGCACGCGCGCTTCGAGCAGTTCTGGGGCACGAAGCTCGATGACAAGCCCGGCTACACGGTGGTCGAGATCATGGACAAGTGCCTGGTCGACGACAGCGACCCGCACAAGATCCGCGGCATGTACATCATGGGCGAGAACCCGGCGATGTCCGACCCGGACCTCAACCACGCGCGCGAGGCGCTGTGCGCCCTCGAGCACCTGGTGGTGCAGGACATCTTCCTCACCGAGACGGCCTGGTATGCCGATGTGATCCTGCCCGCCAGCGCGTGGCCGGAGAAGACCGGCACGGTGACCAACACCGACCGCATGGTGCAGATGGGCCGCCGCGCGCTCGACCTGCCGGGCGACGCGCGCCAGGACCTGTGGATCATCCAGCAGATCGCCATGCGCATGGGGCTCGACTGGAACTACCCCGGCGAGGAAAGCGGCGTGGCCGCGGTCTACGAGGAAATGCGCCAGGCCATGCACGAGGCCATCGGTGGCATCAGCTGGGAACGCGTGGCGAATGAATCCAGCGTCACCTATCCCTGCCTCAGCGAGGAGGATCCGGGACAGCCCACCGTGTTCATCGACAGCTTCCCCACCGGTGACGGACGCGTGAAGCTGATGCCGGCGGACATCATCCCGGCGGATGAACGCCCGGACGTGGACTATCCCTTCGTGCTGATCACCGGGCGCCAGCTGGAACACTGGCACACGGGCAGCATGACCCGTCGTGCCAGCGTGCTCGATGCCATCGAGCCCATCGCCACGGCGTCACTCAATGGCGCGGACCTGCATCGGCTCGGCATCCTGCCCGGCGACACCATCACCGTGCGCTCGCGCCGCGGCGAGGTGGCCATCAGTGTGCGCCGCGACGATGGCACGCCGCCGGGCGCGGTGTTCATCCCGTTCGCCTACTACGAGGCGGCGGCCAACGTGCTGACCAATGCGGCGCTCGATCCCTTCGGCAAGATCCCGGAGTTCAAGTACTGCGCGGTGGCGATCTCGAAGGGTGGCACGGCACCGGCGTCGATCGGCTACCAGCGTTCCATCGAGGAGGCGCCGGTCTGAGCCCGGCACTGCAGCCGGCCGAGGCGGCCGCGCGCATCCTGGACAGTGTCAGCATGCTGCCGGCCGAGCCGGTGGCGCTGGCTGCGGCGGCCGGCCGGGTGCTGCGCCAGCAGGTCATGGCCGAGCGCGACAATCCGCCCTTCGACCGGGTGTGCATGGACGGCGTTGCGATCGCCAGCGGCGCCTTCACGGCCGGCACGCGCCGCTTCCGCATCCAGGGGACGCAGGCGGCCGGCGCCGTGCCGCTGCGGCTCGACGCACACGACACGGCCATCGAGGTGATGACCGGCGCGGTGATGCCGCATGACACCGACTGCGTCATCCCCGTCGAGGAATATGACGTTGCCGAGGGCCATCTTGCGCTGAAGGACGAGGCCACGGGCGAAGCCTGGCGCAATGTGCAGCGGCGCGGCTCCGACAGCTCCCCGGGCGTGCCCATGCTGCGGCCGGGCGTGCTGCTGGGCGCCGCCGAGGTGGCGACCGTGGCCTCCGCCGGCCTTGCCGAGGTGCTGGTGTCCCGGTTGCCGCGGGTGACCGTGATCTCCACCGGCGACGAGCTGGTGGAACCCGGCGCGCCCATCGCCGATCACCAGATCCGCCGCTCCAACGCCTATGCAGTGACCGCCGCGCTGCGCCTGCACGGATTCACAGCCACCCGCGATGAACACCTGCGCGACGACGCCGCGCTGATGCAGCGGCGCATCGGCGAGCTGCTCGACAGCAACGACGTGCTGGTGCTCAGCGGGGGCGTGTCCAAGGGCAAGTTCGATTTCGTGCCCGGTGCATTGAAGGCGCTGGGCGTGGCGGAAGCCTTCTACCAGGTCGCGCAGCGGCCCGGCCGGCCGATGTGGTTCGGCGTCGGACCGGCGGGGCAGCTGGTGTTCGGGCTGCCGGGCAACCCGGTCTCCACGCTGATCTGCCTGGTGCGCTACGTGCTGCCCGCATTGCGCGCGATGATGGGCCAGCAGGCTGCATCGCAAGGTCCGCGCGCAGTGATGGATGCGGCACTGGGCGGGCGCAAGCTCACCTACTTCATGCCGGTGGTGCTGCGACCGGCACCGGATGCGCCGGCACTGGCCACGGCACGCCAGCCGCAGGGCTCGGGGGATTTCCTCGCGCTGGCCGGCACCGATGGCTTCGTCGAGCTGCCGCCCTCACCCGCCGGCTATCCGCCCGGATTCATCGCCGATTTCCATCGCTGGTAGCCGGCGCGCGCGACTGTCGTCGCAGCCACCCCGCGCCCGGCCGCATCAGCGCAGTGGCGGGGGCTGGCTGGCCGCGGTGGCTTCCAGCCGCAGCAGTTCCTCGCGCGTGTTGGCATTGGCGAACGCCGCGGCCGGCGAGAATTCCACCTGCACGGCGCCGATCTGCTCGAGCAGTCGCCACGTGGGGGGATGGGCGCCACCCGCCAGCGCCTGCGTCACCTGCGCCAGCGCGGTGACTGGCCAGATGGCCACCAGTGGCTGACGTCCCTCGCTGGTGACGGCCATCGCGGCGCCGTGGCCCGCCGCTGCGAGGAGCCGCACATAGAGGTCCGGCGGCAGCAGTGGCACATCACAGGGGCTCACGGCCAGCTGCCTTGCACCCTGCGTGAGGGCCCATGACAGCCCGGCCTTCACGCCGGACAGCGGTCCATCCGGATCGCCGGGCGCATCGTGCAACACCGGGAATTTCAGCGCGACGGCCAACTCCGCGGCTCCTGTGCCGGGCCGCGCGTTCACGGCCACTGCCCCGCAGGCCGCCGCGAGCCGGCGCGCGGCGCGCAGCAGCAGCGCTTCACCGTGGAATGTGGCCACCGCCTTCTCGCCACCGAAGCGCGTGGAACGACCACCGGCGATCACGACTCCGGCCACGTGCGGGTTGGCATCCATGGCGCTGGACTATATAAGTTCCGCCATGCAAACCCCACGTGTGCTCGGCATCGTCGGCTGGAGTGGCTCGGGCAAGACCGTGCTGCTGACGAAACTCATCCCGCATTTCGTGCAGCAGGGCCTGCGGGTCGCGACGCTGAAGCACGCGCACCATGCCTTCGATGTGGATACGCCGGGCAAGGACTCGTACGAACACCGCAAGGCCGGTGCCAGCGAGGTGATCATCTGTTCGGCCAATCGCTGGGTGCAGATGCATGAACTGCGCGACGAGGCGGAACCCACGCTCGCCGAACTGCTGGGCAAGGTCAGCGCCTGTGACCTGGTGCTGGTCGAGGGCTTCAAGCGCGAGCGGCATCGCAAGCTCGAGGTGCATCGCCCGGCGCTGGGAAAGGATCCGCTGTACCGCGCGGACGACCACATCGGGGCGGTGGCCACCGATGTGCCACAGGCCGTGGAGCATGCACGCGTCGTGGACCTCAACGACATCCCGGCGGTGGCTGCGCTGGTGCTCGAACTGGCCGAACCGCTGGACGCGGTGTGCCAGCGCCTGCGCAGCTGAGCAGCAACTCCCGGATCAGCGCAGCCGCTGCGGGTGGCTGTAAACGACCTGCTGCTCCTCGCGCGCGAATCCCACCAGCGTCAGGCCGCAGTCGCGCGCCAGTTCGACACCCAGCGCGGTGGGCGCCGAGACAGCCACCAGCATGCGGATGCCCAGCGTCGCGGCCTTCTGCACCATCTCGTAGCTGGCGCGGCTGGTCACCAGCACGAAGCCGTCATGCAGCCCCTGCGCGCTGCGCAGCCGCGCGCCGATCAGCTTGTCCAGGGCATTGTGGCGGCCGACATCCTCGCGCACTTCGGCGAGCTCGCCGGCCCAGCTGACCCAGGCGGCGGCGTGCAGGCTGCCGGCGGCCTGTCCCAGCGGCTGGCGCGCGCGCAGTGCCCGCAGCGCGCCGACCAGCGCCTCGCGCGAGATCTCGCCGCCGGGTGCCACCGGCGGCGGGCGGCGGATGGCATCCTCGATGGTCTCGGCGCCGCAGACGCCGCAGCCGGTGCGCCCGGTCAGGTTGCGCCGCCGCTGCAGCATCTCGCCAAGCCGCGAACCGGTCACCGACAGTCGCAGTTCAAACTCGCCCGAGGACGTGTCGAGCCGCACATCGCGGATCTCGTCGGGGGCGGCCAGTGCCTCGCTGACCGTGAACCCCACGCCCATGTCGGGCAGGTCCCGTGGCGTGGCCATCATCACCACGTGCGGGATGGAGTTGTAGCTGAGCGCCACCGGGACTTCGGCGGCGACGTTGTCGAGCGTCTCCTGCCATTCGCCGTGCCGCCAGCGGCGCACCGGCAGCTGCAGCACCGGCTCGTCGGCGGCCTGCACCGCCGCGCCCTCGCCCGCGACTGAAGTCATCACCGCTCCTCACCTTCACGCTGGAGCGACGAGTCTACCCGACCGGGTCAGCGCATCCGCGACAGCAGGCCCAGCAGCTGCTCCATCTCCTCGGGTGAATACAGGGAGTTGGTGAAGGACTCCGCCTGCTCGGACTGCAGGCGCAGTGCCTGCAGCTGGCGCTGGCCCTCGGGCGTCAGCGTGAGTCCGTAGCGCCGGCGATCCTGCGTGCTGCGCCGGCGCAGCAGCCAGCCCATTTCTTCCAGCCGGTCGACGATGGCCACCACGCTGGCCTTGTCGATGTCGAGCGCCGCGGCGATCTGGAACTGGGCGAGCCCCGGGTTCTGCTCGCACAGCACCAGCGTGCCGAACTCGCCGATGCCCACCTGCGCCTCGGACATGCTGCGCAGCCCGCGCCGCTGCAGGGCCAGCTGCGCCTTGCGAACATGGAAGGCCAGCGAGCGATCGAGCAGGCCGAGCCGGATGCCGGCGGGCGGCGGTGTGGCCGGCAGGCGGACTGGCGCGGTGGTGGATGCGTTGCGGTCTTCGAGACCTGGGAGGGAGTCGTATGCCATGGGCAGGATGAAGCAAGGCCCGTGCCACACTCATCGGGCCCCATGATCGGACCGCAGCCGCCCGGAGCGAGCCTGCGCGCGCCGCGGCTGCGCGCAAAGTGCTCACGCCGCCGTGATGATGCACCACGGCGGCGCAGCAAGCGCCATCGCCAGCGCTGTCTCCGCGGTCAGTACACGACCACCGACCGGATGGACTTGCCCTCGTGCATCAGGTCGAAGGCGTCGTTGATGCGCTCCAGCGGCATGCGATGGGTGATCAGCTCGTCGATGCGGATCTTGCCCTCCATGTACCAGTCCACGATCTTCGGCACGTCGGTGCGGCCGCGGGCACCACCGAATGCCGTGCCCTTCCACACCCGGCCGGTGACGAGCTGGAACGGGCGCGTCGCGATTTCCTGGCCGGCCTCGGCCACGCCGATGATGATGGACTGTCCCCAGCCGCGATGGCAGCACTCCAGCGCCTGGCGCATCACGGCGGTGTTGCCGGTGCAGTCGAAGGAATAATCGGCGCCGCCGTCGGTGGCGTCGATGACCGCCTGCACCACCTTGTCGTTGCCCACCTCGCGTGGATTGATGAAGTGCGTCATGCCGAAGGCCTCGGCCATCGCGCGCTTTTCCGGATTGATGTCGACCCCGATGATGCGGTCGGCGCCCACCATGCGTGCACCCTGGATCACGTTCAGCCCGATGCCGCCCAGGCCGAACACCACCACGTTCGCGCCGGCCTCGACCTGCGCGGTATAGATCACCGCGCCGATGCCGGTGGTCACGCCGCAGCCGATGTAGCAGATGGCATCGAACGGCGCATCCTCGCGCACCTTTGCCACGGCGATCTCGGGCAGCACGGTGAAATTCGAGAACGTCGAGCAGCCCATGTAGTGGTACACCGGCTCGCCGCCCAGCCGGAAGCGGCTGTTGCCATCGGGCATCACGCCCTTGCCCTGGGTGGCACGGATGGCCGTGCACAGGTTCGACTTGCGCGACAGGCAGGTCTTGCAGTTGCGGCATTCGGGCGTGTAGAGCGGAATGACGTGATCGCCCGGCTTCACCGTCGTCACATTCCTGCCCACTTCGCGCACGACGCCTGCGCCCTCATGGCCCAGGATGGACGGGAACACGCCTTCCGAGTCCTTGCCCGACAGCGTGTAGGCATCGGTATGGCACACGCCCGTGGCCTTGATCTCCACCAGCACCTCGGAAGGACCAGGCCCTTCCAGCTCCACCTCATGGATCTCCAGCGGCTTGCCAGCCGCCACCGCCACTGCTGCCCGGGTTTTCATTCGATGTCTCCTCGCGAAAGAATGTCAGTACACCTGCGTGCCAAAACGCAGCGCCTGGGTGGCCATGCGCACCTCGATCAGGAAGCACAGCAGCGATCCGACCAGCGCGCCCATGCAGGTCACGAACAGCACGGCCACCACCGGTGCGGTGGGGAAACGCACCATGAACGCCGCGGCGAACAGCAACGCGACCACCACTGCGACCAGCAGTGCGGCGACGGTGCCGAGCGTGATCGCGCGATTGACCAGGCGGCCGCGCCGGCTGGTGACGCGCAGCACGCGATGGATCTCGACGCGGTCCTGCTCGCTGGCCGCCTGCAGCCGCCCCTCCAGCGCGCGTGCACGATCGATGATGCGCGCCAGCCGCGTGGTGAGCATCGCCAGCAGCACGCCGATGCCATTGAGCAGGAACACCGGCCCCAGCGCCAGCTGCATCGCATGCGTGACGTCGGTGACCGCCAGTGCGGCGAAATCAAGCGGATTCATCCAGCCCTCCCCCTGCGCGCTGCAGCAGCAGCCCCACTCGTCCCAGGTCCTCCGGCGTGTTGACGTCGGGCCCGGGCTGCGCCACCGCGTCAGCGACGCGGATCAGCATGCCATGCTCGAGCGCGCGCAGCTGTTCGAGCTTCTCGATGGTCTCCAGCGGCGACGGCGGCAGCATTGACAGCCGGCGCAGCGCGGCGACCCGGTAGGCATAGAGGCCGATGTGCCGGCGCGCGCCCTGGTGCCCGCGCTGGCTGGAAAGGCCCGCCGGCGCGGAGTCGCGGCCCCACGGGATGGGCGCACGGCTGAAATACAGCGCGCGGCCCTGCAGGTCGGTCACCACCTTCACCGCGTTCGGATCCAGCAGCCCCGCCACGCCCGCAACGGGTGTGCACAGCGTGGCGATGTCGGCATCGTCGTGGCGTTCGAGCAATGCGGCCACCTGGTGCACCAGCGCCGGCGGCATCAGCGGCTCATCCCCCTGCAGGTTCACCACCACGTCGGCCTCACTCCATCCGGACTGCAGCGCCACCTCGGCGATGCGGTCGGTGCCGGACACATGCGTCAGTGAAGTCATCCGCGCCGTCGCGCCGAACCGCGCCGCGGCCGCCAGGATGCGCTCGTCATCGGTGGCGATGAGGACCTCACCGGCGCCGGCCGCGCGCGCGGCCTCCCAGGCCCACTGCACCAATGGCCGGCCGACGAGCATCTGCAGCGGCTTTCCCGGCAGCCGCAGTGATCCGTAGCGGGCCGGTATGACGACGCGGAACATCGCCGCCGGATCAGCGTTCGAGCAGCGGATCGTCAGCCGAGAGGACGCGGGCCTCGTTCTCGAGCATCACCGGTACGCCATCGACGATGGGAAACGCCAGGCGATCGGCGCGGCACACCAGCACCGCCGCCTCGCGCCGATGCAGGACCGGACTCTTGCACAGCGGGCAGGCCAGGATCTCCAGCAGTCTTGCATCGAGCATCAGTTCCTCCGTAGGGCCAGCACGCGATCGAGCAATCGCGCCGCGTCCGCCGCGGGCAGCGTGGCCTCGACTTCAAGGTAATACAGGTCGTCGCGGGTGGCCGCCAGTGCGCGGCATTTTACGGCATCCTTTTCAGTCATGACGACCAGGCCCGGCCCTGCGGCCGGCAGATCCGCGGCGTCATGCCGATGATGGTCCGGGCGCGCATGTTCGACGGGCGTGGCGCCCAGCGCGCGCAGCAGGTGGAAGAAGCGCTGCGGGTGACCGATGCCGGCCAGTGCGTGCACGGTGGCGCCCTGCAAGGCCTCGAGCGGCGTCGCCGCGCCATCGCGTACCGCACGCAGTGCCACCGCGCGCAGCTGCATCTGCAGCGCGCCGCGCTCTGGTGGCACCACGCGATGCCGGTCCTCGCCCTGCACGACGATGAGGTCGGCGCGATGCAGGCGCGAAGCCGGCTCACGCAATGGTCCGGCGGGGATCAGCGCGCCGTTGCCGAAGCCACGTGCGCCATCCACGACGACGATGTCCAGGTCCCGGGCCAGGGCCAGGTGCTGCAGCCCGTCGTCCGCGATCACCGTGTCGCAGCCGGCTTCCACCAGCAGCCGCGCGGCCGCAGGACGGTCCACCCCCGCAGCCACGGGCACGCCGCTGCGCTGCGCGAGCAGCACCGCCTCATCGCCGCTCGATGCCGCATCCGCATCGCAGCCGACCAGACGTGCATCGCGCCGCGCGGCGCCGTGTCCCCGCAGCACGATGCCGGGCCGGCAGCCGCGCGCGCGCAGCTGCTGCGTCAGCCACAGCACCAGCGGGGTCTTGCCCGTGCCACCGGCAGTGAGGTTGCCGACGACGACGGTGGGCACGCCCGGATGCACGCGGCGACGCAGCCCCGCGTTGAAGGCAAGGCGGCGTGCATGGACCATCGCGCCATACAGCCCTGCCGCCGGGCGCAGCCACGGCGGCACGCGGGCGCCGTACCAGTTGCGCGCGACCCAGCCCTCACTGCCGGTGCGCTCAGGCATTGAACTGCATGCGATAGAGCTGGCTGTAGAGGCCGCCCTGCGCCAGCAGTTCTGCGTGGGTGCCGGATTCGACGACGCGGCCCTTCTCCAGCACCACGATGCGGCTGGCCTGTTCGACCGTGGCCAGGCGATGCGCGATGACCAGCGTGGTGCGGCCGCGCGCGAGCCGGGCCAGCGCCTCCTGCACATGCCGCTCGGACTCGGCATCGAGCGCCGAGGTGGCCTCATCGAGGATCAGCACCGGCGCATCGCGCAGCAGTGCGCGCGCGATG
>CAZWDR010000012.1:0-35255 GCA_964632365.1 uncultured Steroidobacteraceae bacterium | reverse complement strand
CATCACCGACAAGCACTGGATCTACTACCCGGAGGATCCGGTGTTCCACCGCATCTTCGTGCAGGGCAACGCCAGCCCGCACTGCAATCCGCCCGGTGGCTTCGGCCTCACCTGCGAGATCACCTATTCACCGCAGAAGCCGCTTCCCTGCGATGGCGAGGCGCTGATCGACCGCTGCATCGCCGACTGCATCAAGGTGGGCATCATCCGCGCGGACGATGCCATCCTGGCCCGCAACCAGGTGGACATGCCGCATGCCTACGTGGTCTATGACCATGCGCGCGCCGCCAACGTGAAGCTGATCCGCAACTGGCTGCTGCAGTGGGACATCCACCTGTCCGGCCGTTACAGCGAATGGGAGTACTACAACTCCGATCACGCCTTCCTGGCCGGTCGCGACGCCGCTGCGGCGGTGATGAAGGCCTCGGCGGGTACGCCCGCCGCGGCCGGAGCGGTGCCGGCTTGAGGGACCGCAATGTCTGACGTCGAGCTGTGGGGTGGTGTCGAGTGCACCATCAACCGCATCGGTGACCGATGGCATGACCAGCTGGAGGGCACTGGCCACCGCGAACGGCCCGGGGATCTCGAGCGGTTCGCGTCGCTGGGCATCAGGCGACTGCGCCAGCCTGTGCTGTGGGAGCGTCACGCCGCGGCCCAGCCGGACTGGCGCGACAGCGACGCGGCGCTCGCCAGGCTGCGGGAACTGGGCATCGTGCCCATCGTCGGTCTCATCCACCATGGCAGCGGACCGGCTGGCACCAGCCTCATCGACGACCACTTCGCGCCGGGCCTGGCCGCCCATGCGGCCCGCGTCGCCCGGCGCTATCCCTGGGTGGAGTGGTACACGCCCGTCAACGAACCGCTGACCACCGCGCGCTTCAGCGGGCTCTACGGATTGTGGTATCCGCATGGACGTGACGATCGACTGTTCGCGCGCGCACTGGTCAACCAGTGCCGTGCCACGGTGCTGTCCATGCGGGCCATCCGCATGGTGAACCCGGCCGCGAAACTGTTGCAGACGGAGGATCTTGGCCGCAGCTACTCCACCGCGCGGCTGGCCTACCAGTCGGACCTCGAGAACGAGCGCCGCTGGCTGACCTGGGACCTGCTGTGCGGGCGCGTCGAGCGTGACCGTCCGATGATGGTCTTCCTGGAACGCGCCGGAATCCCGCGCGCGGAGCTGGAATGGTTTGCCGGGAACCGGTGCGCACCGGACATCATCGGCATCAACCACTACGTCACCAGCGACCGCTTCCTCGACCATCGGCTCGAGCTTTATCCGCAGGTGCCGGTCGGTGGCAATGGCCGGCACCGCTATGTGGACGTCGAGGCCGTGCGCGTGGTGCCCGAAGCGCTGGAGGGCTGGAGCCGCTGCCTGTCGGAAGCCTGGCACCGCTATGGCCTGCCGATGGCGATCACCGAGGCGCATCTGGGCTGCACGCGCGAGGAGCAGATGCGCTGGTTCGCGGAAGCCTGGGCGGCCGCGTCAGCAGCGCGGCGCCGCGGCTGGGACATGCGGGCAGTCACAGCGTGGGCGCTGCTCGGCAGCCGCGACTGGAACAGCCTGCTGGTACGCCAGGGCGGACACTATGAATCCGGCGTGTTCGATCTGCGCGGGGGGCAGCCCCGGCCCACCGCGCTGGCGCGCACGCTGCGGATCCTTTCCTCCGGCGGCCAGACGGCAAGCCATCCGGCAGCGGCAGGCCCCGGCTGGTGGCGCCGGCCGATGCGTCTGCTCGACAGTCACCGCGATCGCGCGGCGCCACAGCGCCAGCCGCTGCGCATGCGGCGCAGGCCGGTGTTGATCGCCGGTGCCCGCGGCAACCTCGGCCATGCCTTCGTGCGGATCTGCGAGCGTCGCGGACTCGAATACCGCATCTGCACGCGCGAGGAGTTCGACATCTGCTGTCCGCAGAAGGTGGAGGACACGCTGCGCGCGCTGCGTCCGTGGGCGTTGGTCAACGCCGCAGGCTACGTGCGCGTCGACGACGCCGAGCGCGACGGCCTGCGCTGCTACCGGGAGAATTTCCAGGGGCCGGCGCAACTGGCCTCCTCCTGCGAGGCGCACGGCGTGCGCCTCGCCACATTCTCCTCCGACCTGGTGTTCGACGGGGAGACGAGTTCGCCCTATGTGGAATCCAGCCCGGTCGCGCCACTCAACACCTATGGGCGCAGCAAGGCGATGGCCGAGCAATCGGTACTGCAACGCAATCCGGATGCGCTGGTGATCCGCACCAGCAGCTTTTTCGGACCGTGGCATCCGCATGACTTCCTGCCGGTGGCGCTGCGCACCCTGAGCGCGCGCGAATCCTTCGCGGCGATGCAGGACGTCGTCGTCTCGCACACCTATGTCCCGGACCTTGCCAACGCCTGCATCGATCTGCTGATCGACGCCGAGTCCGGCATCTGGCACCTCGCCAATGCGGGGGCGATGTCCTGGCATGACCTGGCGCGCGAAGGGGCCCGCATCGCCGGTGTGGACGCCACCCGGCTCGAGGCGCGCGCCTGCTGCGAATTCGGGCTCGCCGCGCGCCGCCCCGCCTTCAGCGCGCTCGGCACGGAACGTGGCCTCGCGCTGCCGGACCTGGGCGAAGCATTGCATCGCTACGTCCGCGAGGCACGCGGGCATTGGCGCAATGCCGCCTGATCACGGACGGACCCACGACAAGGAGAGAGAGAATGAAAGCGCGCGCAAGACTGTTTGGACATCCGATCCACCAGATGCTGGTGGTGTTCCCGCTCGGGTTGCTGGCCACCGCCGTGGTCTTCGACCTGGTGGCGCTGATCTCGGGCAACCCCGACTGGTGGACGGTCTCCTACTGGATGATGGCGGCCGGCATCATCGGTGCGCTGCTGGCCGCACCATTCGGCCTGATCGATTTCCTGGCCATCCCGCACAACACGCGCGCACGGCGCATTGGCGCGATGCACGGCATGGGCAATGGCGTGGTAGCGGTGCTCTTCGTCATCAGCTGGCTGCTGCGCGACGTGGGCCAGCCGGCCCCGATGCTGGCATTGCTGTGTTCGTTCGGGGGCGCGCTGCTGGCGCTGCTGACCGCATGGCTGGGCGGCGAGCTGGTCTCACGCCTCGGCGTGGGCGTCTATGACGATGCCGGACTCAACGCGTCGAACTCGATGCGCGCGCCCTGAGCCGGCGCGGGCGGACAGGATCCCCGCGCCGCAAGGCGGGGGGATCCTCGTGGCTTCCTCAGTGCGACGCCAGATGCTGTGACTGCTTCTGGTGTTCCTGCAGAACCGGAAGGGTCCTGGTCGCGAAGGCTGCCAGCTCCTTGTCCTGCAGGCGCGACGCCGAAGTGAACAGCGCGACCGCCTCGTTGTGGTCGGCGATCATCTGCTGCGCAAACGCCCGGTCGAACTCGGCGCCCGCTTTCGCACCCAGCTCCTGCAGCGCCTGCTTGTGCTTCGCGTTGAGCTCCCGGGTCACCTTCAGGTTCTTGCCGCCGGCCAATGCCGCAAGTTCGGTGTTGGCCTTGGTGTGATCAGCCACCATTCGTTCTCCGAACTGACGGACTAGATGAAGCGGCCTTGCTGACTGCCAGCTGGCCCAGCTGCACCTCCGCCATGCCTGATTCGGACGCCTTGGCGACAAATTCTGCGGGGGTGATGTCTGCAGCCAGCGCCGCGTGCCCGAAGAACATCGAAGCCAGCGCGCCGATGAACAGTTTCTTCATGCTCGTTCTCCTGTGGAAGGTGGCGGAAATCTGGCATCGCCACCCAGGGATCACAGGCATTGGCGCACCCGTCCGCGCAGAGGACGGCTCCTACACTGCCGATTGCTGCGACAACCCGTAGGGGATTCCGCTGTTTCCTACAGGTGTTCTGGCAACTCCTACACGGGCGGCGGGGTTGCGCCTACAGCCGCAGTCAGTCACTGCAAGCATCGTGTCTCTGGAACTCATTGCAGCGCGACATCGCTCTGCCGGTCACCTTCCCGTGAGATGCACATGAATGCAAAAGCACAATACATGGAACACCGCTGGGGCACGCGGATCGAGCTCGACGCGGCCGCGAAGCTGATGACGGGCGAGGGTGTCTGCGCCGGAGTGCTTCGCAATGCGAGCCTCAGCGGCGCATTCATCGAGACCAACGCCCGTCCCACGCTGCTGTCGCGGGTGTCGGTGCGGGCGGCTGCCCCCGGCGCCGAATGGCTCGACAGCTGCGTGGTCCGCGTCGAGCCGCGCGGGGTCGCCGTCGAGTGGCTCGATCCGCCACTGCACTCGGTGGCCATGCTGCTCGCGCTGCATTCGGTGAAACCCTCCGCCGTCAACGCGCGCGAATCGCGACCAAAGCCGGCCGTGATGGCCGTGCGTCCGCGCACGCCTGCGCAGGCGGGAACAGTCGGCCTGGGCGGCTGACCAACCGGGCACTCCCCGGGGCGCGCTGGCACCAGCGCTTGGCGTATCCTGTCGGTTCATCGAATGTTCCGAGGGGGGACGCATGAAGATCCGCATCGCACTGGCCTGCTGCGCGCTGGCCGCGGCTGCGCTGTCACCCGTCATGGCCCAGGAGCCGCCCGTCGGCGTCGCGGACCAGCAGGCACTGCTGCGCAGCAGCGACCCGAAGCTGGCGGCGAACAAGAAGCTGGTCTATGACATGTATCGCGCCATCGTGCAGGCCGGCCGCTACGAGCAGGCCGAGCGCTACTTCACGAAGGAATACATCCAGCACAACCCGAATGTGCGTTCGGGGCGCGATGCGCTGGTGGAGTTCATCCGCAACTCGCGACCGCAGCGCGAGATCCAGCCCGAGATGACCTTCCCGCTGATCTCGATCATTGCCGAGGGCGACATGGTGATGGTGGCGACGGTGACCTGGGAGGACGACCAGGAGAATCCCGGCGAGCGCTACGCCACCACGCACTTCGACCTGTATCGCGTCGAGAACGGCCTGATCGCCGAACACTGGGACCATGTCCCGAAGAGCTCCGCCTCGAAGAGCTTCGATCCGAACACCATTCTGGAAAAGGCGCGGCAGTAGCCGCGCAGACGGGGGAGACATGAAGGGGATTGCCCTGCTTGCCGCGGCCGGCTGCGTGCTGGTCGCCGCGACCGCGCGCGGCGCGGAACCAATCGTCACTGACAGCCGCGTGATCACCGAGGAGCGGCGCGTGCAGCTGCTCGAGGCCAAGGTGGCCTCACTGCAGCAGCAGGTGGAACGCATCGAGGACCGCAAGGCCATCGAGCGCCTGCAGCAGCAATGGGGCCACTACGTCAGCGAAGGCATGGCGGATGAGGCCGCGGCGCTGTTCTCGAAAGAACCGGGTGCGTCGATCGAATTCGCGCAGCAGGGCATCTATCGCGGACGCGCCCGCATCGCGGCATTCCTGAAGCGGGCGGCCCCCGTTGCGCGCGGTCAGTTGCGCGAGACGCCCGTGATGCAGCCGGTCATCCACATCGCCGCGGACGGACGCAGCGCCCGCGCGCGCTGGCGTTCACTGGTGATGACCGGCGTCCATGGCCAGGACGGCCGCTGGCTGGAAGGGCCGTACGAGAACGAATATGTGAAGGAGGATGGCGCGTGGAAGATCGCGCGTCTGCACTGGTTCATGACCGTGGACGGCTCGTTCTCGAAGGGTTGGCACCGCGAGTCGCATCCCGTCGCCGGCCCCCTGCCCGACCTGCCGCCCGATGCGCCCCCGTCGATCGTGTACGAATCCTTCCCGAAGTTCTTCCTGCCGCCCTACCACTACTACCATCCGGTCACCGGCAAGCCGGTGGCATGGGATACCCCGGCAGCGGAGGGCGCGCGATGAAGGCCCTGCTCCGGACGATCGCCCTCGCACTGACCACCCTCGGCTGCGCCGCGGCGCAGGCCGCGGCGCCCGCGCCCACGCCAGATCTTGCCCCGCGCCTGGCACAGATCTCCCAGCGCCTGGCCGGCATCGACGCGCAGGCCGGCCGCATCGATGACTACAACCAGATCCGCAACCTGCAGCGCATCTACGGGTTCTATTACGACGAGGCACTGTGGGACCAGGTCGTGGACCTCTTCACGGCCGATGCGACGCTCGAGGTCGGATCACACGGCGTGCATGTCGGACGCGACAGCATCCGCCGCTACTTCCTTGGCCTGACCGGCGGCCGGACCGGCCTGCAACCGGGCGAGCTGTCGATCCAGAGCCAGCTGTCGCCGGTGATCACGCTGGCGGCGGATGGACACACTGCCCAGGGCCGCTGGCGGGTGCTGATCCAGGACGCGGTGTTCGGCACGGCGGCGAACTGGGGCGCGGGTGTCTACGAGAACACCTACGTCAAGCAGGACGGCGTGTGGAAGATCAGCCGCCTTCGCCTGCACGTGCGCTTCCACGCCCCTTATGACAAGGGCTGGACGGCGACGGACGCCACGCTGAACGCCCGCTACGGCCGTTCCACGGCGCGGCCGGACCGCCCCGCTGCCGTGCGCGAGGCGACCTGGCCTGAGCATGTGGTGGCGCCCATGCACTATGCCGCCGAGGCGCCGGGCGGCTATCGCCTCGCGCCGCCCTCCACGCCGGCGGCGGTGGCCGCGGCGGCTGGCGCCGAGGCACCCCCTGCGCTCACAGCCGCCGCGCTCGAGGCGCAGGTGCGCGCGCTGGAACTGAAGATCGCGCGTCTCAGTGCGGTGGACGAGGTGGAGAACCTGCAGAGCGCCTATGGCTACTACGCCGACATGTCGATGCAGGATGCGACCTCGGCGCTGTTCACGCGCAACTCGACACTGGAGATCCTCGGGCGCGGGGTATTCGTCGGCAGTGACCGCATCTATGAATACATGCGGCGCCTGGGCGCGCCCTCTGATGGACGCCTGTTCACGCACATGCAGCTGCAGCCGGTGATCACCGTGTCGGCCGATGGCACGCGCGCGAGCATCCGGGCGCGGCTGTTCGAGATGTTCGGCGTCGAGGGCAACCAGGCGCAGTGGGCCGAGGGCACCTATGAGAACCGTTTCATCCTCGACCACGACGGTCGCTGGAAGTACCAGGGCCTGATCGGGTACCAGACCTTCTATACGCCCTACGAGCAGGGCTGGGGCAAAACCTCCAATCCGCTGATGAACTACTTCCCGGGCTATCCGCCGGATCTTCCCCACTCGGTGGAATACGAGCCGTACCCGGCCGTGTTCGTGCCGCCGTTCCACTACCCGAACCCGGTGAGCGGAAAATGAGCACGCGCATGACACGACGCGTGGCGGTTACGGCGCTGGTCATGGCCATCGCGCTGACCGCAGGCTGTGCCGGGCGCGACATCGACGCGGAGGCGCCGGTGGCCGACTCGCCGGCATTGCGGTCCCGCGTGGCCCTGCTCGAGGCGCGCGCCCAGCGCATCGCCGACATCAATGACATCAAGCGCCTGCAGGGCGCTTATGGCTACTACGTGGATGAGGGCCAGTGGCGCGATGTGGCAGACCTCTTCGCTGCCGACGCCACGCTCGAGATCGGCAAGGACGGCGTGTTCCAGGGCCGGCAACGCATCCTGGAATACTTCCGCACCGCGGGCGGCGGCCGCGACGGGCTGGTGGCCGGCCAGTTGAACGAGCACCTGCAGGTGATGCCGGTGATCACGCTGGCGGCGGATGGGCGCCGCGCACAGGGCACCTGGCGCGCGATCATCCTCGACGGCCAGCTGGGCCAGGACGCGTGGTGGACCGAAGGTCCCTACGAGAACGAGTATGTGAAGGAAGATGGCGTCTGGAAGATCGCCAGCCTGCGCTGGTTCCAGACGCTGCGCGTGCCCTATGAAGGCGGCTGGGCCAACAACGCCGACACCAACGGCGCCCGCTTCGTCGGCACGGCACTGCGCCCCGATGCGCCCCCGACGCTCGACTACAAGACCTGGCCCGGCGCGTTCACGCCACCCTTCCACTTCCGTGGTCAATATCCGGGCCTCGAAGCGGTGGCAGCACCGACCGCCGCGGAGGCCTCGCGCGCGGTGACCGCCGCGCGCGTGCAGCATCTGGCGCTCGATGCGCAGCGCCTGGCCGACCAGGACGTGATCGAGAACCTGCAGCGCATCCACGGCTTCTATGCCGACAAAGGCCTGTGGAGCGAAGCCGCCGCGCTGTTCACGGACGATGCCGAACTGCACGTGCAGGGGCGGGGCATTTTCCGCGGGCAGGCGCGCATTCTTGAGTACCTGCGTGCGGTCGGACCGGAAGGCCTGACGGCCGGCCGACTGTTCGACCACATGCAGCTGCAGCCGGTCACCCATGTGGATGCGGCCGCCGGCACGGCCCGGTCCCGCTGGCATGTGTTCAGCCAGCTGGCCCGCCACGGCGACTTTCACGAGTGGGCCACCAGCGTGCAGGAGAACGAGTACCGTCGCGAGGACGGCATCTGGAAGATCCGCCGGATGCACGTGTATCCGACCATGGTCACGCCGTATGAAGCCGGCTGGGGCAAGGCCTCGCTGCCATTCTCCCGATTCGAGCCCGCCCTGCGTCCCGACGCGCCCTCGCCGGGACCGGCCAGCAGCTACGAGCAGGTCTTCGTTCCGCCGTACCACTATGACCATCCCGTGCGGCAGCCTGCGCGCTCATCCCGCGACGCGCCAGTCGCGGATGCCACCGATGCCACAGACGTGGAGCAACTGCTGGCGAAGGCCGAGCAGCAGATCACCGCGGCCGAGCACCGGCATTCCATCGAGAACATCCAGACAGCCTATGGGTACTACTTGGCCACGCTGCTATGGGATGAGCTGGCGGACCTGTTCGCCGAAGATGGCACGATCGAGATCGCGATGCGCGGCGTCTATGCCGGCAAGCCCGCCGTGCGGCGCAACCTCAACCTCTATGGCCAGGCGGGCCTCGACGACGGCGTGCTGCACAACCACATGCAGTTCCAGAAGGTGATCCACGTGTCGCCCGATGGCACGCGCGCCAACCTGCGCTCGCGTGCGCTGTCGATGATGGGCAACTTCGGCCGCAACGCCACGTGGATGGCCGGCACCTACGAGAACGAGTTCGTGCAGGTCGACGGCCGTTGGAAGTTCATCAAGGACCAGCAGGTGAACACCTATTTCGCGCCGTATGACACCGGCTGGAAAGAGCTGCCCCAGCGCGCGCCGCCTGGCATCACCGAGGCCAATCCGCCCGACGCGCCGCCGTCGATGCCGTTCGACCTGTATCCAAAGAACTTCCTGGTTCCCTTTCATTACGCCCATCCTGTCACGGGCCTGAAATCTCCCTGAAAGGGACGCGCCGCACCGCGTCCATGCGATGCACGCCATCGCATGGGCGCTGCCGCGCCCGCTGCAGCGTTCACGCGCTCCCGCGCCGCTGTCACAAAACTGTGCGACGACTGTAACCAGACCGCAATCCGGCCTGCCTAGCATCGCTTCCCGTTGACCCGAGGGATCGCCTGCCGGCGCCCGGGTTCCAGCGCATTGCGCATGCACGTGGTCTGGACCGCACCGGCAACGCAATCCTGCCGTTGAGCCGTGGACCTGATCCGCACGCGGACGCGGTCCCCATTTCCGACCCCACCAGAGGACCCGCCATCCATGTTCACCTCTCCCCGCGCCGTCATCCATGCCCTGGTGCTCTGCTGCATCGCTGGAGGTACAGCGGCTGCCGAGATGGCCGTCATGCTCGAAGAAGCGGACATGCCGCTGCCGCTCGACGAGGTCGTCGTCACCGGGTCCGCGGACCGGGCCCCCGCGGAGATCGAGCGCCGGTCCACCGCCGTCACCGATGCGCTGAGCATCGCGGACCTGGCGAAGACCGGCGACAGCGACATTGCCGCGTCGTTGAAGCGCATTGCCGGCGTCTCGGTGCAGGGCGACAAGTTTCCCGTGGTGCGCGGCCTCGCCGCCCGCTACATCGCCACGACGCTCAATGGCGACCTGATGGCGAGCACGAACCCGTATCGCCGCGACGTGGAACTGGACCTGTTCCCCGCCAGCGTGCTGTCCGGCATCGAGATCCAGAAGTCCTTCAGTGCGGACCTGCCTGGCGATACCACCGGCGGTGCGATCCGCATCCTGACGCGCGGCATCTCCTCGGCTTTCGATGCCAGTGTCTCGGTGGACCTCGGCGGGACGACCGGCACATCGGGCAAGGATCTCTACACCTATCGTGGCGGTGGCCGCGACTGGCTCGGCACCGACGATGGCACGCGCGCGCTGCCCGCGGTGATCGACCAGATCACCAGCGGCGGCCGCGAGAACCCGTCGATGGCGGACTCGCGCGCCCACGCGCACCACCTGCCGAACATCTATGACCTGCGCCGTCGCAGAGCTCCTGTGGATGTGGGCCTGTCGGCCTCGGTCGGCGACGGCTTTGCCGCCGGCGCCGGCCTGCTCGGCTACTACGCCGCGGTGAAGTACGGCCGCGGCACCGGCTCCCACCAGCAGGGCACGCGCGCCGACCCACGCACGGTGACCGAATCCAGGTACAGCCGCGCCAGCACCGGCACGCAGGCCGATGGCTATTTCGTGCTCGGCTACGAGGCCGACGCCGGCTGGAACGTCTACAGCCGCACGATGCTGCTGCGCCGGACCGAGGACACGGCCGAGCATGAAACCGGCCTCGATGTCGACGACACCACCGACTTCACGCAGAGCCTGCTCGAATACACCGAGCGCCAGTTCCTCTCCGAACAGATCTCGGCCGGCTTCACGCTGTTCGACTCGCACACGCTGGCGCTGCGGGCCGGCATCTCGCAGACCACCAGCGACACCCCGGACCGCCGCGGCTACCGCTATCAGAACCAGCGCTTCGTCAGCACCAGCCTCGAACGCCTGTATGCCGACCTCACCGAGGATGCCGTCGACCTGGGCGCCGACTATGAGCTGCCGCTCGACCTTGGCGATCGCATCACGATGACGGTGAAGGCCGGTGGCCTGTTCAACCAGCGCGACCGCCGCAACAACCTGGTGCGCCTCGGCATCGCGCCGGTCGCCGTCAACAGCACCGCGCCGCTCGAATCGCTGCTGACGCCGGAGAACTTCGCCAACGGCACCTATCGCCTCTACGGCACCTCCACCGACACGGACAGCTATGAGGCCGAGCAGGAGTCGCTGGCCGGCTACCTGAGCACCGAGACCATCTTCGGTGGTTCCTTCACGCTGGTGGCGGGCGTGCGCCAGGACAACTTCAGCACGCGGCTGATGTTCCCGTACTCGCCGGGCACGCCGGGGGTGGCGCTGACCTCGAACGAACTGCTGCCCAGCCTTGCGGCGGTCTATCGCTACAGCGACGCGCTGCAGCTGCGCGGCGCGTTCTCGCGCACTGTATCGCGGCCGAGCATCTCGGAGCTGTCGCCATCGGTGTTCTTCGATGACCGCGGCCGCCGGTTCACCGGCTGCACGCGCCAGACCATCCGCGGTCTTGAAGCCTGCAAGGCCTCGACCATCGACAACATCGACGCGCGCGCCGAGTACTACTTCACCCGCCGCGACAGCGTCTCGTTCGCGGCCTTCCACAAGCGCATCGACTCCCCGCTGGAACGCGGCCTGCTCGACGGCGGCACCAGCGGCTTCACCTATCGCAACAGCGACCGCGCCACGGTGCGCGGCGTGGAGCTGGACGGCCAGTTCTCCTGGTTCCTGGGCAATGGCCACGACCTCACCGTCGGCGCCAACATGAGCTACATCGATTCGAAGATCACGCTCGACGCCGATGGCCAGCGCATCGAGGGCATCCGCAGTCGCGACCTGCAGGGTCAGTCCCCGGTGCTCGCCAACACGCGCCTGACCTGGGAGCACCCCTCCACCCGGCAGACGGCCACGCTGGCGATGAATTACTACGACGAGCGCATCGACGTGGCCGGCGGCAACGGTCTGCAGCCGGTATACGAGAAGGGCCGCCGGGTCCTGAACTTCACCTATGAGAAGACGCTGGGCAACGGCTCGGCGCTGGGCCTCACGCTGACCAACCTGCTCGACGACGACAGCGTCTTCGTGCAGCGGAACACGGCCAACACCCGGACCGTGATCGAGCGCTGGCGCAGCGGCATCGGCGCCGGGCTTTCGTACACCCACCAGTTCTGACGATTTCGAGCCATGAGCAACAAGCAGGAGAGCTTCATGCAGACCAGACCCCTGGCGTTGGCCCTGATCGGCGCCGTCTCCCTCATGTCCGCCTGCGGCGGGGGCAGTGACGATGACACCGGGAATCCGCCGCTTCCTCCCCCGTCGGGCCTGCCGGACTTCGTCAGCTGCACCGGCACGGCGTGCACGATCAGCGGCACCGTGGACGAGAACTTCACGCTGACCACCGACCGCAGCTGGACGCTCGATGGCCTGGTGAAGGTCGGCAACGGCAACGTGACGCTGAACTCCGCGGCCGATGTGGCGGCCACCAGGGCCGCCGGAGTCACGCTGACCATTCCGGCCGGTACGCATGTAAAGGCCACGGACGATGCCGTGCTGCTGGTCACCCGCGGATCGAAGCTCGAGGCGCAGGGCCTGCCCAACGCCCCGATCACGTTCTCCAGCCTCGATGACGACTTCGATGGCGAAGGCGAATGGGGCGGCGTGATCATCCAGGGCTTTGCTCCCCAGTACGCCAAGGGCACAGGGGCCGCCTGCTACGGCTCCGGGACGGTCTGCAACGTGGTCGGCGAAGGCGGAACCTTCGTCGGCAACTACGGCGGCAACGATCCGGCCGATGACAGCGGCACGCTGCGCTATGTGCGCATCGCGGAAGCCGGTCTGGTGGCTGGACCCAACAACGAGGTCAACGGCCTGACGCTGCAGGGTGTCGGCCACGGCACCGGGATCGACTTCGTGCAGGTGCATGGCAACCTCGATGACGGCATCGAGTGGTTCGGCGGCACCGTCAATGCCACGCACCTGGTGCTCACCGGCAACGACGATGACGACATCGACTTCGACGAAGGCTACAAGGGCAACATCCAGTTCGCGATCGTCCGCAAGAACCCGACCAAGGCGGCGCCCACGGGCAGCAATGACCCGCGGGGCATCGAGGCCAACAGCGGCGGTGCCGAGGAAACGGCCGCGACCGCGGCGGCAATCGCCAACGTCACGCTCATCGGCGGACCGCTGACCAATCCGCCGAACACGCCGCGCGAAGGCATGCTGCTGCGCGGCGGCGTCACCGTGTCGGTGTACAACAGCGCGGTCTCGGGCTTCAGCCGCGGCTGCGTGAACATCGACGACGGCGCGACGGTGAGCTCCACCGTGTCGATGGTCAATGTCATCGGCGACTGCACCGGCAACGCGACCGGCATCTATACCGATGTCGTGCCTGGCACGCGCACCAACGATGCGGCCGGACCGGTGGCGCTCGATGCGTCCTGGGCGCTGTCCGCGGCAGTGGGCACCGTGACCGCAACGACGTTCACCGCGGTGGACAACGGCTCGGGCTTCGTGTTCCAGCCGACCACCTACATCGGCGCGGTCGCGCCGGGCACCACCGCCGCCACGGCGTGGTGGGCCGAGTGGACGATCCCCGGCTCGCTGGCCGATGCGGCGGAAGAGCCGGCCGAGGCGCCGTTCGTGTCCTGCACCGGCGGCACCTGCACGATCTCGGGCGACGTCACCGAGGACTACGTCCTGGTCGCCGGCACCAACTGGGTGCTCGACAATGTGGTGCGTGTCGGCAATGGCAATGTCACGCTGACCAGCGCGGCGGATGTCACGGCAACCAGGGAGGCTGGCGTGACGCTCACCGTGCGCCCGGGCGTCAGCGTGAAGGCCACCGAGGACGCGGTGCTGCTGGTCACCCGCGGCTCGAGGCTGGTCGCCGAAGGCACCGCCAACGCCCCGATCACCTTCTCGAGCCTCGACGACAACTTCGACGGCGAAGGCGAATGGGGCGGCGTGATCATCCAGGGCTTCGCGCCGCAGTACGCCAAGGGCACTGGCGCCGTCTGTCATGGCGCAGGCACCGTCTGCAACGTGGTTGGCGAGGGTGGCACCTTTGTCGGCAACTATGGCGGCAATGAGCCAGGCGATGACAGCGGCACGCTGAAGTATGTGCGCATCGCCGAGGCGGGACTGGTCGCAGGCCCGAACAACGAGGTGAACGGCCTCACGCTGCAGGGCGTCGGGCACGGCACCGACATCGAGTACGTGCAGGTGCACGGCAACCTCGATGACGGCATCGAATGGTTCGGCGGCACCGTCAACGCGCGCTACATCGTGCTGACCAGCAACGACGACGACGACATCGACTTCGACGAGGGCTACCGGGGCAACATCCAGTACGCCATCGTGAAGAAGAACCCGACAAAGGCTGCACCCACCGGCAGCAACGACCCGCGCGGAATCGAGGCCAACAGCGGCGGCGCCGAGGAGTCGGGTGCGACGGCGGCAGCCATCGCCAACGTGACGATCGTCGGCGGTCCGCTGACCAACCCGCCGAACACGACCCGCGAGGGTGTGCTGCTGCGGGGCGGCGTGACCACGGCGCTGTACAACAGCGCGATCAGCGGCTTCAGCCGCGGCTGCGTGAACATCGACAACGGCGCCACGGTCACCTCGACCATCACCCTGGTCAATGTGATCGGGGACTGCGCGGGCAACGGCACCGGAATCTTCACGGATCTGGTCGCCGGCACGCTCACCAACGCCATTGTCGGACCGGTGGTTCCGGATGCCGCCTTCGCCCTGCCCGCGGCGAGCGCGACAGTCACGCCGCCGACCATCACGCCGGTGAACAACGGCTCGGCCTTCGCGTTCGACGCCACCCCCTTCATCGGTGCGGTGGCGCCCGGCACGGCGGCCGATGCGGCCTGGTGGGCCGGCTGGACGATTCCGGGAAGCGTGCAGTAGCAACCCGCGCGGGTGGCCCCGGCCCTGCGTCGATGCCATCCGCCGGGTTCCGCAAGGATCGGCAAGCGAAGAAGGCCGGGGTTCTCCCGGCCTTCTTTTTTTACCGCCGGCTCATCCCGGCACCGGCGCCCCGTCGGGGCGATGATCCACGATCAGCGGTGCTTCGACGCCGCCAGCTGCTGCGCACTGACCCACGAGCCATGCACCTGCGGACGCAACGGCAACGGTACCTTCACCTTTGCAACCGGTGGCGCGGCGATGTTGTCCGCATCGAGCACCCACAGTTCGCTGTCGTAGTCGCGCGCGGCCTCGCGATCGACCACGGTGAGCAGCCAGCCGCCATGGCCCGGCGTCGATGAGGGCACGTGCACCGGCTCGTTGATCGCCATGCCGGGATCGAGCGCCAGCGCATCGACGCGACCGCTGCCGAGGTCCAGCCGCAGCAGGCAGTTGAATGCGGCACCCACCACATTGCCCACCAGCGGCGGCCCCTTGGCCTCCGGGTTCATCGTCGGCAGCCAGACGAGGTTGTACGGCCGGCCCTGGTCCGCATCGCGGATGCGCGGCAGATCGCCGGGTGGACCCACCGGCGTCGCGGTGATGCCATCGCCCGGCCCGGACATGTCGAGGGTCCAGCGCGTCAGCGCGCTCTGGATCTCCCACTGGTTGCGATGGATGCCGCCGGCCTCGCGCATGAACGGAAACGCGCAGGTCTCCGACAGGCAGATGTCCATGTGGATGCGGTCGCCGTCGTCGAAGGCGTTGGTCATGTGGAACGCGGAGACACCCTTCGGGCCCTTGAACCAGCGGATCTGGCTGGCCTTGCCGTATCGGGGCATCACGCCCACCCAGCTTTCCAGGTCCTGCTGATGTGCCCAGTGCGGTCCGCCGGCCTTCATGCGATCCAGGTCGCAGGTGGTCGGGAAGATCGGGAAGATCGCGTACTTCTCCGTGATGCAGAAGTCGTGCACCGAGGCCACATAGGGCGCCTCGAACCACTCCTCGGACTGCAGCTTGCCCTCCGCACTCACCACGCAATAGGCCACGTCACGCGTGGCGAGGCCGCCCGCCTCGTATCCATAGGTGAACATCTCGCCGGTGGCCGGATCGATGCGTGGGTGCGCGGTCAGCGAAATCGAGCGCAGTGCGCCCTCGTAGTCCCAGTAGCCGACGGTCTCGAGCGTGTGCGGGTTGATCTCGTAGGGACGCCCGTCTTCCTTGGTCATGAAGAGGCGGCCCGCATGCCACACCGGCGTGGTGTTGGCCACCGTGCGCAGGTCGGGACGCGACGGATCACGCACCGAGGGATCGTCCGTGAACGGATTGCGGTAGTGGCCGTACAGCGAGCGACGCGCCTTGCGCTCCTGCTCATAGCGATGCGTGCGCACATAGCGGATGTCGTAGTCGACCTCGCCATCCTCGAACAGGAAGCGGCTGACCATGCCATCGGCCGACAGGGTGATGTCGTCGCGGAACAGTGGCGCATGCGCCGGATCGGGCACGGCACGGAAGAACGCACCACGGATGTCCTCCGGGATCTTCCCTTCCACCTCCAGCTCGCGGATCGAGGCCTCGATGCGCACCGGCCGGTTCAGGCCGATGTATGGCAGCGTGTGCGGATAATTGGCCATGGCGTACCCCCCCGGGAAAAGCGAGATCGATCAGGCGAACGGATGGTTCAGGACGATGGTGTGGTCACGGTCCGGCCCGGTGGAGACGATATCCACCGGCACGCCGACGATGTCCTGCATGCGTTCCAGGTAGCGGCGCGCATTGATCGGCAGGTCGCCGTACTCGGTCACGCCGACGGTGGATTCCTGCCACCCCGGCAGTTCTTCGTACACCGCTTCGACCTCGCCGAAGTCCTCCACCAGCATCGGTGGGTGCACACTGCTGTCCGCGCCGGTGCGGTAGCTGGTGCAGATGCGGAGGGTCTCGAGGCCATCGAGCACGTCAAGCTTGGTCACGCACAGGCCCGAGACGCTGGCGTGGATCACCGAGCGTCGCAATGCCACCGCATCGAACCAGCCGCAGCGGCGCGGCCGACCAGTGACCGAACCGAACTCGTGCCCCACCTTCGCCAGGTGCGCGCCGGTGGCGTCGAACAGTTCGGTCGGAAACGGCCCCGCGCCGACCCTGGTTGCATAGGCCTTCACGATGCCCAGCACATAGTCGAAATTGCGCGGCCCGAGGCCGGTGCCGGTGGCGGCGCCACCGCCGGTGGTGTTCGACGAGGTGACGAAGGGATAGGTGCCATGGTCGATGTCGAGCATCGCGCCCTGCGCGCCCTCGAACAGCACGTTGCCGTCGGTGATGCGCAGCTCGGCCAGTTCGCGGGTCACATCGACCACCAGCGGCTTCACGCGCTCGCCCTGCTCCAGCAGCGTGTCGCGCGTGGCGGCGAAGTCCACCGAGGGCAGCTCGAAATACTTCGTCAACACGAAGTTGTGGTAGTCGAGCACCTCTTCGAGCAGTTCGCCGAAGCGGGCCGGATTGAACAGGTCGGCAATGCGCAGCGCACGCCGCGCCACCTTGTCTTCATAGGCCGGGCCGATGCCGCGCCCGGTGGTGCCGATCTTGTTCACGCCCTTGCGCACCTCGCGCGCGCGATCGAGCGCCACGTGCGAGGGCAGGATCAGCGGACACGAGGGCGAGATGCGCAGCCGCTCGAACACCGGCACGCCGCGCGCCACCAGCGCGTCGCTCTCGCGCAGCAGCGCTTCCATCGACACCACCACGCCGTTGCCGATGTAGCAGCGCACGCCTTCGCGCAGGATGCCCGAGGGGATCAGCGACAGCACGTGCTTCTCGCCGCCGATGACCAGCGTATGGCCGGCATTGTGGCCGCCCTGGAAGCGCGCCACGGCGGCGGCCTTCTCGGTCAGCAGATCGACGATCTTGCCCTTGCCCTCATCGCCCCACTGGGTGCCGATGACGATGACGAAACGACCCATTTGGCGTCCCTTTACGAAAGAAGTATCAACGCGCCAGGGACAGCAGCAGCAGCCCCAGCACCATGCAGACCGCCCCGCCCACGCGCAGCTCGCGATCGCCGCTGCGCGCCAGCTGGGAAAACACCCGGCGCCAGCCGGCGGGATTGAGGAAGGGCAGCAGGCCCTCGAGCACCAGCATCAGGGCAAGCGCAGCCAGCAGGTCTGACCAGGCAAGATTCATGCGGTGAAGACCACGGGCCCGGCGCCTAGCGGCGCCCGCCCGACTCGTATTGCTTGAAGAACTCGCCGTCCGGTGTCAGCACCAGCACGTCGCCTTCGCGGGCCAGCGAATTGCGATAAGCCTGCAGGCTGCGATAGAAGTCGTAGAACTCAGGCGCACGGCCATAGGCCCGCGCATAGACTTCTGCGGCCACCTGGTCACCCTCGCCGCGGATGCGTTGCGCCTCCCGCTGCGCGTTGGCCAGCAGTTCAGTGCGGGTGCGGTCGGCCTCGGCCTGGATGCGCTGCTTCTCGGCGTCGCCTTCGGCACGCAGCCGGTTGGCCAGCGCGCGGAAGCTCTCCTGCATGCGGCGGTAGACCGAGTCGGCCACCTCGTCGACCAGGTCGATGCGCTGCACGCGCACGTCTACCAGCTCGACGCCCAGCTCGTTCACGATCTGGTTGGCGCGCGCCATCATGTCGCCGGTGAACGCGGTGCGCTCGGTGACGACGATCTCCTCGAGCGTGCGCAGTGCCACCACGCCCTTGATGCCGTCCTTGACGATGTCGCCCAGGCGCGAGGACGCGAACAGCTCCACGCCGTTGGTCGAGCGGAAGTACTGCGAGGGATCCTCCACGCGCCACTTCACGTAGAAGTCGACGGTGAGCGCCTTGTTCTCGCTGGTGAGGAAGGTCTCACCCTTGTACGCCTGCGTGATGATGCGTCGCTCGAAGCGCCGGATGTCATTGATCAGCGGCCACTTCATGTGCAGGCCGGGCCCGTAGTTCTCGCCCGCGATGCGGCCGAACTGCGTACGGATCGCGACCTCGTTCTCGCTGACCTGGAACAGGCTGCCCCAGGCCAGCGCCGCAATGACCAGCGCGATGATCGCGATGGACTGCAGGCGCGGCATCAGCGCACTCCCCGCGTGCGGCCATCGACGGTGATCGCCGGCAGCTCCTGCGTCGGCGCGGCGGTCTGGCTCTCGGGCACCGTGTTGCCGGCGCTGCGCGCGGAGTTGCGCTGCAGGATCTGGTCAAGCGGCAGATAGATCATGTTGCCGGCGCCGCTGCTGGTATCGAGCAGCACCTTGTTCGAGTCGCGGTAGATCTGTTCCATGGTCTCGAGGTACATGCGGCGCCGGGTCACCTCGGGCGCCTGCGCATAGGCGGTGTAGATGCTGTTGAAGCGCGCGACATCACCCTCGGCGAGCGCCACCACCTGCGCCTTGTAGGCCTCGGCATCCTGGCGCATGCGCTGGGAAGTACCCTCTGCACGCGGCAGGATGTCGTTCGCATAGGCCTGTGCTTCCTGCGCGGAACGCTCGCGGTCCTCGATGGCCTTGTTGGCATCGCGCTGCATGCCCACCACCTCGTCGGGCACCTGCACGTTGGTCAGGTTCACGCTGGTGACGCGCACGCCGCTGTTGTAGGTATCGAGCGTGCGCTGCATCAGGTCGCGCGCGTTCTCGGTGATGCGCTGGCGCGCGGCGCCGAGCACATCGTCGAGGCTCGCCTGCCCGACCACCTCGCGGATCGCGCTCTCCGCGACCTCGCCCAGCGTGGTCTCCAGGTCCTTCACCTGGAACAGCACCTTCACCGGATCGGCATTCAGGTACTGGATGGTGGCGCCCAGCTCGACGAGATTGACGTCGGCGGTGAGCACGCGCGAGTTGTATTCGACGCTGTTCACGCGCGAGACGTTGACCTTGGTGACCTTCTCGATCGGCCACGGGAAGGCCCAGCCGAAACCCGGCGAGCGCTGGTCGGCATAGGCACCGAAACGCTGCACCACGCCGATGTCGGAGGCTTCGATCTGGAACAGGCCCGAGGCCAGCCACAGCAGCACCAGCACCACCACCAGCGGCAGGCCCAGCCCGCCACCCGGAGTGCCCGGCGTCACATCGCCGCCACCGCCCGGTGGTGAGGTCCGCGCGTTGCCCATCGCGGCCTGCAGTTTTTGCTGCAGTTCCTTGAGGGTTTGTTCGATTCCGCCGGACTTGCCGGCCGGACGCTTCTTGCCCCAGGGGGATTCACCCCGGTTACCGGGCTCGTTCCAGGCCATTATGTTTTGATGCGACCAAGGCTGGATTACCGCCATTCGGATGAAAGGCGGTGCGTAGTGCCCGGGGATTCTAGGGTATCGCCGTCCGGGGTCACAAGTTCAGCCCCGGATTCCTTCACGAGGCGCTCCAGTTCGTCTTCCGGAAGCTCCACGTCGAGTTCCAGTGCGGTGTCGCTCTGGTGTTCGGCCTGCACCGCGCCCGACTCATACAACCGCGCGCGGGCGGCACCGGCAGACAGCGGCAGCCGCAGGCGCGCCCGCCGCACGGTGCGCGCGAGCCGCTCGGCGATGGCGCGGCCGAGCAGGTCGAAGCCCTGCCCGTTCGCGGCGCTGATCCACACGGCCGCGATGCTGCCGTCCTCGCCGCGGTCCACGCGCGGCGCCTCCTCGAGGCGATCGATCTTGTTGTAGATGCGCAGCGCGGGAATCTGGCCGGCACCGATCTGCTCGAGCACGGCCTCCACCTGCGCAATGTGCTCGCCGCGGCGCGGATCACTGGCGTCGATCACATGCAGCAGCAGCGTGGCCTCGCGCGCCTCGGTGAGCGTGGACTGGAACGCCGCCACCAGCTCGTGCGGCAGGTCGCGGATGAAACCAACCGTGTCGGCCACCACCACCTGCGTGCCGCCGGGCAGGCGCAGACGCCGTACGGTGGGATCGAGGGTCGCGAACAGCTGATCGGCGACATAGACATCGGTGTCACCCGACAGCGCGCGGAACAACGTGGACTTGCCCGCGTTGGTGTAACCCACCAGCGCCACCGAAGGAATCGGGATCGCCGCGCGCGCGCCGCGTCCGGTCTCACGCTGCTGCTTGATCTTCTCCAGGCGCTCGGTGAGCACCCGTACGCGCTTGCCGAGCAGCCGGCGATCTGTTTCCAGCTGCGTCTCGCCGGGACCGCGCAGGCCGATGCTGCCGCCGCGCTGCCGTTCCAGATGGGTCCAGCCGCGCACCAGCCGGCTGGCGAGGTGCTTCAGCTGCGCGAGCTCGACCTCGAGCTTGCCCTCATGGCTGCGCGCGCGCTGCGCGAAGATGTCGAGGATCAGCCCGCTGCGGTCGAGCACGCGCTTGCCGGTGAGCTTCTCGAGGTTGCGCTCCTGGGCCGGGGAGAGCGGATGGTCGATCAGGATCAGGTCGGAGCCGGTGGCGAGCGCCTCGAGGCGGATCTGCTCGGCCTTGCCGCTGCCGACGAAGTAACGCGGGTCGGGCTTCTCGCGCCGGCCGGTGATGGTGGCCACCGGTACCGCGCCAGCTGACAGCGCCAGCTGCGTGAACTCCTCGATGTCTTCAGGATCGAGTGGTGCGCCCAGGCCCAACCGCACCAGCACTGCCCGCTCGCCGCTGCGTGGGCGTTCGAACATCAGCTGGCAGCACCCTCCACGGCCTCTTCGTCGGCGCCCGGCAGACGCACGTTGCGCGCCGGCACGACGGTGGAGATCGCGTGCTTGTAGACCATCTGGTTGACGCTGTTCTTCAGCAGCACCACGAACTGGTCGAAGGAGTCGATGGTGCCCTGCAGCTTGATGCCGTTCACCAGGTAGATCGATACGGGTACGCGCTCCTTGCGCAGAGCATTGAGGAACGGGTCCTGCAGCGATTGGGTCTTGGCCACGCCATTCTCCTTATTGTGGTGCGTCGCATCTTATCATGCGGCCCTGTGCGCCTGAATCAACAGGCGCAACACCTGCCGCCGTGCAGTGTCGTCGAACGGATCGACGCGCAGCACCTTGGCGCCGGATGGCAACACCTTTCCGCTGCGCAGCCATGTCAGCTGTCGCTTGGCCAGCTGACGCGTCGCCGCGATGCCGTTTGCCGTCGCCACCTGCAACGGATCATGGCCCAATACATGGGCGGCAAGCTGCCGGTATCCCACCAGCCGCATCGTGTGGGATTCCTCCGACACACCCGGCCTGTCGAGCAGCCTGCGCACCTCCTCGACGAAGCCTGCCTCCAGCATCTGCTGGAAGCGGATTGCGATCGCCTCATGCAGGTGCGCCCGGTCGACCGGTTCCAGCACACAGACGCTCCAGTCGCTGAAACTGTAGGAATCCTCCTGCTGCCAGAGTTCATCGATTGCGCGCCCGGTCAATGCACCCAGTTCCAGTGCACGCTGGATGCGCTGCGCATCATGGGGATGGATGCGCGCGGCGGCGGCCGGATCACGGGCGAGCAGTTGCGCGTGCATCGCCGGCCAACCGCGCGTGGCGGCTTCCGCGTCGATGCGGGAGCGCAGGGCGGCATCTGCCGGGGGCAGTTCGGCGATGCCCCGGAACAGCGCGCGGAAGTACAGCATCGTGCCACCGGCCAGCACCGGAATGCAGTGGCGCGCCGCCACCTTCGCGATGAGACCAAGTGCGTCTGACCGGAACTGTCCGGCCGAATAGGCTTCTTCCGGGTCGCGGATATCCAGCAGGTGATGCGGCACGGCGCGCTGCTCGGCCGCAGTGGGCTTGGCGGTGCCGATGTCCATGCCACGGTACACCTGCGCGGAATCGACGCTGATGAGTTCCACCGGCAGGTGCCGCGCCAGCTCCAGCGCCAGTGCGCTCTTGCCGCAGCCGGTGGGGCCGAGGATGGCTATGCCGGCGGGCAGCGCAGCGCGCATCAGGTCACCGTCCGCGCAGGAACAGCCGGTCCAGTTCCGCAAGACCGATGCGCGTGAAGGTCGGCCGCCCGTGATTGCACTGGCTGGCGCGATCGGTCTGCTCCATCTGCCGCAGCAGCGCGTCCATTTCAGGCAGCGACAGGCGCCGGCCACCATGCACGGCGCCGCGGCACGCCAGCGTCGCGAGCAGGTGGTGTTCGGCGCCTTCCAGGTGATGCGCGCCCTGGTCGGCAACGATGCCCAGCGCCGTGTCGCGCACCAGTTGCGCGACGTCCTGGCGCGCCAGCAGCGCGGGCACGCTGCGCACGGCGAGACGGTCCGGCGCGAGGCGCGAGAGTTCGAAGCCGCAGCGGGACCACTCGGCCTGTTCCTCGAGGATGTGGTCCAGCACGTCTTCCGGCAATGTCACCGTGACCGGTTCGAGCAGGTGCTGCGCATCGGCGCGGCGCGCGGCGTGATCGGCCTTCAGCTTCTCGTACAGCACGCGCTCGTGGCCGGCGTGCATGTCCACCAGCACCAGGCCATCGGCGTGCTGCGCGAGGATGTAGATGCCGTGGAGCTGCGCGATCGCGGTCCCGAGCGGGCGTGGATCCGCGGCGTGTTGCGGGAATTGCGCGTGATGTGGCCCGGCAGCGGCGCCGGATGCAGCGCGCGCCGGATGGCCGCCGTGCTCCCGATGGCCGCCGTGCGCCAGCTCCGCGAAGGCGTCACCTGCGAAGGCAGGACGTCCGCCTCCACCCGACCCGGAGCCGCTGCCCGACCCGGCCCCGCCCGCCGAGCGCACCGCCTCGCCCACCGACCACGGGCTGTGCGCCGCGAAGTCGAACGGCCGGTTGTGCTGCGGCAGTGGCGATGGCCGCGTATCCACCGCGCTGGCCTGCTGTCCCGGTCGCGTCGCGGCCAGCGCGCGCGACACTGCGCGGAAGATGAAGTCGTGCACGCCGCGTGATTCGCGGAAGCGCAGCTCCTGCTTGGCCGGGTGGGCGTTCACGTCCACCTCGCGCGGATCGATCGCAAGGTGCAGCACATAGGCCGGATGCCGTCCGCCGTACAGCACGTCGCGATAGCCGAGCTTCACCGCATTCATCAGCAGCTTGTCGCGCACGGCCCGGCCATTGACGAACCAGTGCGCAAGGTCGGCAGTCGCGCGCGAGAACGTCGGCTGGCTGATCCAGCCGCACAGCCGCAGCGGACCTGCCGACTCATCGATCTCCATGCAGCCGGCCACGAAGTCCGCCCCCAGCACCTGGGCCAGACGCTGTCGCTGTGCGGCGGCGTCCTGCGCGGCAGTGACGCGCAGCTGCTCGCGGCCATTGCTGGTGAAGCGCAGCGCCACATCGGTGCGCGCCAGCGCCAGGCGTTCGATCATGCGCGCCACCTGCGAGGCCTCGGTGGTCTCGGTGCGCAGGAACCGCCGGCGCGCCGGCACGTTGAAGAACAGGTCGCGCACCTCCACCAGGGTCCCCTCGGGCAGCGCCGCGGGACGCACCTCGCCGATGCGGCCGTCCTGCGCGTTGATCTCGCAGGCGGCCGGGGCGCCACGCACGCGCGAGGCCAGGCGCAGCCGCGCCACGGCCGCGATCGACGGCAGCGCCTCACCGCGGAATCCCAGCGTTTCCACCGCGGCAAGGTCATCGAGACTCGCGATCTTGCTGGTGGCATGGCGGGTCAGTGCCAGCGCCAGCTCCTCCGGCGGCATGCCGTGGCCGTTGTCGGCCACGCGGATCAGCCGCGTGCCGCCGGCCTCGATGTCGATGTCGATGCGCGAGGCGCCGGCGTCCAGCGCGTTCTCGACCAGTTCCTTGATGACGGATGCCGGGCGCTCGACCACCTCGCCGGCGGCGATCTGGTCGACCAGGTGGGAGGGAAGGATCTGGATGCCCATGGCGCGGGCATCTTACCGGCTGGCGGCCCGCGCTGCGGATCCGCCGGCCGGGACCGGATCAGGGTGTCTCGCGCGCGACGACCAGCGCGCGCTGGGCGCGCTGGCGCGAGAACAGCGTGCCATCGGGCGGATGCGCCCGGAAATACTCGCGCACGCCGTTGAAGATGGCATTGGCCACGGCCTTCTGGTGCGCGGCCGAGCGCAGCTTCTGCTCCTCGCCGGGATTGGAGATGAAGGCCGTCTCGATCAGCATCGAGGGGATGTCCGGGGACTTCAGCACCATGAACCCGGCGTTCTGCACCTGCGTCTTGCGGATGGTGCCAACGCGGTCGAGCTGCGCCAGCACATGCTGCGCGGCCTCGCCGCTCGCGCCGATGCTGGCCTTCTGCGACAGGTCCATCAGCACCGAGGCAATCGCATCGGGCTTGTCACTGAGCGAGGTGCCGCCCTTCAGGTCCGCCGCGTTCTCGCGCTCGGCGAGCCAGCGCGCCGCCTCGCTGGAGGCGCCGCCGGATGACAGCACATAGACCGACGAACCGGTGATGTTCGACTTGAGGTTCGCGTCAGCATGGATCGAGATGAAGATGTCGGCGCGGGCGCGACGCGCCAGCGCCATGCGTTCGCGCAGCACGATGAAGCGGTCATCCGCGCGCGTCATGTAGGCACGCATGCCCGGCTCCGCATCGATGCGCCGCGCCAGTTCGCGCGAGATCGCCAGCACCACATCCTTCTCGCGCGTGCCGGCCTTGCCGATCGCGCCGGGATCCTGCCCGCCATGCCCCGGATCGATGGCCACGATGATGTCGCGGCCGACATCCTCCGGCGCATGGTTCGCGCGCACCGGGACCTTGGCGGCCGCGGCGGGCGCAGCGGCCGCCGTCCCTCCGGAACCGCCGGGAATGCGGCCGACGTCCACGACGAGCTGCCGCCCCTGCACGCGCGAGGTCCACTGGAACGGCTGCTTCAGTTCGAGCACGATGCGCAGCGCCCCGCCGGGTTGCACGCCATGGCGCAGCGCCTGCACCGGACCTGCGGCACGCGGCAGCTTCAGGCTGCCGGCGGCCGCCGTGGAAGGCAGGTCGATCACCAGGCGGTGCGGATCAGTGAGCGTGGAGACCTGCGGCTTGCCGGGTGCGGCGGACAGATCGAGCACGAGGCGCGCGCCGTCGGCGTCAGGCGCCGTGAGCAGCACGTTGCGCAACGTGCCGGCGCCCAGCGGCGCTACCGCCAGCACGGCAGCGAATGCGAGAAGCCAGGCCCGACGCAGTGGCGTGGTCATAGCGCGGTAATGTAGGCGCCCTTCATCGCTTTTTCAACGAGATAGGCACGATTTATCAACCGGAGTCTGTGAGTGCCCTGTCGATCCAGTCCTCGCCGGCCGGGGTCTTCGGCACCAGACGGATGCGGCGGCCGCCATCGGACGGCTCCAGATGCACCTCGGCATCGGCGGCAGGCAGGCCAGCTCCCGCACCCCGGTCCGGCCATTCCACCAGCCACAAGGTGCTGCCCGGCAGATGATCCGCCAGGCCCAGCGCCTGCACCTCATCCGCATCATTCAGCCGATACAGGTCAAGGTGCACCACCCGCCGGCCGCCCGGCGCATATTCGGCGATCAGCGCATAAGTCGGGCTGCGCACCGTGCCGCGTTCGCCCAGTGCCTGCAGCAGGCCGCGCGCCAGCGTCGTCTTGCCGGCACCCAGGTCACCCTGCAGATGCACCACCAGCGGCATGCCCGCGGCAGGCGTTGACAGGGGCGGCAGCGCGCGTGCCAGCCTGGCTGCGAATGCCAGCGTCGCCGCTTCGTCCTCCAGCCGGTGCCAGCGCACCAGGGAACCGTCGTCGCCGGCGCCAGCCCCGTTCATGGCAGCTGCGCGAGCACCACGCGCAGCTCCTGCGCGACTTCCATCGCCAGCAGGCCGCGCAAGCCACTTCGCGCGCAGTGATCCCCCGCCACCGCATGCGTGTAGACGGCCGCGGCGGCGGCCTCGAAGGTCTGCTCGCTCTGCGCGAGCAGGCCCGCCACGGCGCCGGTGAGCACATCGCCCATGCCCGGCGCCGACATCCCCGGGTTGCCGTGATCGCACAGGCGCGGCACCTGGCCGCTTGCGCCGATCAGCGTGCCGGCCCCCTTCAGCACGATGACTCCACCGCGCTGCGCACACAGCGCGCGCAGCGCACCGAGCCGGTCATGCTGCACGTCGGCGGCATTGATGCCGAGCAGACGTCCGGCCTCGCCGGGATGCGGGGTCAGCACCCAGTCGTCCAGCCGCAGATCCGGGTGATTGGCCGCGAGCAGGTTCAGCGCATCGGCATCGGCGACGATGCGCTGTCCGGGCAGGCGGTTCTCGATGACGGCCGCCAGCATGCGTCCAGCCCAGGCGTCCTGGCCGAGTCCCGGTCCCACTGCAATCACGTCCGCATCGGTGACGGCCTGTGCGACATCACAGCCGTCGCGGACCTCGCGGAACATCAGCTCCGGCCGCGGGCCAGTGACCGCGACCAGATGTTCCGGCAGGCTCGCCACCGTGACCAGCCCGGCGCCGACGCGCAGCGCGGCGTCGGCCGCGAGGCGCACGGCGCCCGGCATGCCCTTGCCGCCGCCGAGCACCAGTACCCGTCCGAATTGCCCCTTGTGGCTCTGGCGCGGGCGCCGTGGCAGCACCTCGGCCAGGGAATCGTAGGTGAGCCGGCGCAGCGCCGGCTCGATTGGCGCGCGCGCCACCTGCAGGCCGTCGAACTGGATATCGCCGGTGTGCTCTGGTCCCTCGCCCAGGAACAGGCCCTGCTTCAGCGCGATGAAGGTGATCGTGGCCGTGGCGCGAACGGCCGGCAGCGCGTGGCCGCTGTCCGGATCGAGCCCCGATGGCAGGTCGATGGCGAACACGCGCCTCCCCGCCTCGTTGATCGCCGCGATGACCTCGCCGATGCCGTCGCGCATGCCGCCGCGTGCGCCGATCCCCAGCAGTGCATCGACCACCACGTCCGCGCGCGCCAGCACGGCCGGATTGAATTCCTGCGTGTCGATGCCGGCGGCGCGCAGCTCGTCATGGGCCTCCCGCGCCTCGCCGTAGAGCGCCGCCGGTTCGCCGACCAGCATGACCTGCACATCGAGGCCGGCCTGGCGCGCCAGTCGCGCCAGCACCATGCCGTCACCGCCGTTGTTGCCCGGACCCGCCACCACCGCCAGCGCGCGGGCCAGTGGCCAGCGCTGGCGAAGCGCTGCAAACGCGGCCGCGCCCGCGCGCTTCATCAGCGTGAAGCCAGGAATGCCACCGGCAATGGCCGCGGCTTCCAGTTGCCGGACCTGTGCCGCGGTGAAGATCTCGCGTGGAAGCAGCATGAGCCGTGGAGTATACGGCCCGCCCGCTGCAGGGCAGCGAAGTCAGCGCAGCGGGACCCGCAGGTTGTCGATCAACCGGGCCTTGCCCAGCCTGGCGGCAGTGAGCACCACCACCTCCCGCGCATCAACCGCAGGCTCGAGCAGGCTGAGCGCGTCGCGCACCTCGAAATAATCCGGCGCCATGCCGGCCTCGCGCAGCTGCGCCTCGCCCCATGCAGAAAGCGCCGCGAAGTCGCGATCGCCGTCCTGGATGCGGCTTGCCGCGGCGCGCAGCGTCGCATGGATGCGCGGCGCCACCGCCCGCTCCGCATCGGTCAGGTAGCGGTTGCGCGAACTCATCGCGAGGCCGTCCGCACCGCGCACCGTGGGCGCGCCGACGATCTCGACGGGGATGTCCAGGTCCTCCGTCATGCGGCGGATGATCGCGAGCTGCTGATAGTCCTTCTCGCCGAACACGGCAAGATCCGGCTGCACGATGCCGAACAGCTTCGCCACGATCGTCGCGACACCATCGAAATGGCCCGGGCGCGAGCGTCCGCAGAGGATGCCCGCCAGCGATTCCACGCTGACGCGCGTCGCGCTGCGTCCGCCGTCGGGATAGATCTGGCGCACCGGCGGGGCGAACAGCACGTCGCAGCCGGCTGCGGCCAGCAGTCGTTCGTCCTCGGCTGGCGTGCGCGGATAGCGCTCGAAATCCTCGCCGGGACCGAACTGCAGGGGATTCACGAACACGCTGGCAACCACCCGATCGGCCTGCCCGCGCGCCGCGGCCAGCAGGCTCATGTGTCCGTCGTGCAGCGAGCCCATGGTGGGCACCAGGCCGATGCGCTCGCCCCCGGCGCGCCACTGGCGCACGGTGGCGCGCAGCGGCGCGATGTCGTCGATGACCCGCATCAGCTGAAGCAGTGCTCGGCGCCGGGATAGCCGCGCTCTTTCACCGCGCGCACATAGGCGCGCAGCGCCTCGCCGGGCGAGTCCAGACCCTGCATGAAATTGCGCACGAAGCGCGGCTTGCGCCCGGATGTGATGTCGAGGATGTCGTAGATGACCTGGATCTGGCCGCTCACCTCGGGTCCTGCGCCGATGCCGATCACCGGCACATGCAGCGCCTCGGTCACCGCGCGGCCCACTTCATTCGGCACGCATTCGAGCAGCACGATGTCGGCGCCGGCGGACTCCAGGTCGCGTGCGTCCTGCACGATGCGTTCGGCCGCCTCGCGCTGGCGCCCCTGCACGCGAAAGCCGCCGGTCTTGTGCACCGATTGCGGCTTCAGGCCCAGGTGCGCGCACACGGCGATGTCGTGGCCAGCCAGCACCTCGACGATGCGCAGCTGTTCCGCGCCGCTTTCCAGCTTCACCATGCGCGCGCCGCCCTCCTGCATCAGGCGCACCGAGTTGGCCAGCGCGACATCGGGGGAGGAATAGCTCATGAACGGCAGGTCGGCCACGAGGAACGGACGGTAGGTGCCGCGCGCCACTGCGCGCGTGTGGTAGACCATGTCGTCGACGGTGACCGGCACCGTGGTGTCGTGTCCCTGGATCACCATGCCGAGCGAATCGCCCACCAGCACCAGGTCGACGTCGGCCTGGTCGACGAGCACCGCGAAGCTCGCGTCATAGCAGGTCAGCGCCGCGATCGGCTCGCCCTCCTCGCGCATGCGATTGAGCGTCGAGAGATTCACCGGCGGGCGGGCCGCATCACGCAACTGCAGCTGGGTATACATGATTCACAACCCCTTGTGGCGCAGGGGATTGTAGTAGAGACGGCCCCGCACGGTGCGGGCGATCTGCCCCAGCAGTTCCTCGTAGTCCGCGTCGTTGCCGACCAGGTCGATACTGGCCGCATTGACGATCAGCAACGGGCTGCTGGCATAGGCGTGGAAGAAGCGCGCGTAGGTCTCGTTGAGCCGCGTGAGATAAGCCGCGTCGATCAGGCTTTCGTGCGCAATGCCGCGCCGCGCGATGCGGTCCAGCAGCACATCCACCGGGGCCTGCAGGTACACCACCAGATCCGGCTGCGGCGCATCGATCGCCAGCCGGTCGTGCACCTGGCGGTACAGGCCATATTCCTGCTCATCCAGCGTCATGCGCGCGAACAGCTCGTCCTTGGCCAGCAAATAATCGGCCACGCGCACGCTGCCGAACAGGTCCTGCTGCACCAGCGAGGCCTGCTGCTGCGCGCGCTGGAACAGGAAATGAAGCTGCGCGGGCAATGCGCCGACTGCCGGGTTGCGGTAATAGCGTTCGAGGAAGGGATTCTCGTCCGCCTGCTCGAGCACCAGCTGCGCGTTCAGCGATGCGGCGAGCCGGCGGGCCAGACTCGTCTTGCCGACCCCGATCGCGCCCTCGATGACGATGTAGCGATGCGGAATCGCGATCGTCATGCCGCGAGCACTTCGAGGATGCCGGCGTCATCCACGGCGCGTCGCAGTTCCTCCACGCGGCCGATGCCGGGGATGTCCAGCGTCGGTGCCAGGTCGTGCAGCGGTGCCAGCACGAACACGCGTTCGCGGATGCCCGGGTGCGGCACAGTCAGCTCCGGCATGTCGATGCACTGATCACCGAAGACCAGCAGGTCCAGGTCGAGCGTGCGCGGCCCCCAGCGCTGCTCGCGCACGCGGCCAGCTGCGGTCTCGATGTCGCGCAGCCGCCGCAACAGGTCGGCCGGCTCGAGGTGCGTGAGCAACCCGGCCACGGCATTGATGAAATCACCTTGCTGGACCGGACCGAACGGCGCGGTGCGATACAGGCGGGACGTGGCGATCAGCCGGGTGTCAGGCAGTGCGCGCAGGGCCTCGAACGCGGTGCGCACACGCGCCGCCGGATCGCCCATGTTGCTGCCGACACCGACATAGGCCGGCACCCACAGGCTCCTCCCCGCGTGCATGGCTCAGCTGCGCCGTCGGCGCCGGCGCCCGCGACCCGGACGCCCACCCTCGCCTTCACCACCCCCGCCGCGATGACCGCGTGAGGCTTCCAGCGCCAGCGCCATCTCCATGCGGCCCTCCGCATCGGTGGCCTGCAAGGCGGACCACCAGTCGGCGAGCTCCTGCGGCGCCATGCCGACCCTGGCGCGCAGCAGCAGCAGGTCGTACGCGGCGCGGAAACGCGGCTGCTCGATCAGGCGCAGCACGCGGCGGCTGCGCGGACGCTCCAGCTGCGGCTGCAGCGCGAACATGTCGCGCACGCCCAGCGAGAAGCGCTTCGGGATCGTCACCTGACGCTGCGCCTCGCGCAGCGTCAGGTCGCAGGCGTCGAGGATGGTCCCGACATCGCCCCATTTCTCCGGCGGCTGCTGCTCGATCCAGGCCGCGATCGGGCCATAGAGCAGCAGCGTGAACAGGAAGGTTGGCGTCACCGACTTGCCGGCCAGCACGCGCTCGTCGGTGTTGGCAAGACCTGCCAGCAGCAGCTGCTCCACCGGCCCGCCCGGGTTCTTCACCAGGCACTGCTCCACCGCCGGATAAAGCACTGCGAGCAGCCCGCGCCGGCGCAGCACCTCGAGCGAGCGCACGCCATGCCCGGTCAGGAACAGCTTCAGCGTCTCGTCGAACAGGCGCGCGGCGGGCACTTCCATCAGCAGATGGCGCAGCTCTGCCACCGGGGCTTCAGTCTCCGGATCGAGCGTGAAACCCAGCTTGGCCTCGAAGCGCGCCGCGCGCAGCATGCGTACCGGATCCTCGCGGTAACGCTGCGACGGATCGCCGATGAGTCGCAGCCGGCGGGACTGGATGTCCTGCACCGCGCCGGTGTAATCCCACAGCGAGAAGTCCTCGATGTTGTAGTAGAGCGCGTTGCAGGCGAAGTCGCGCCGCCACACGTCTTCTTCGATCGACCCGTAGGTGTTGTCCCGCAGGATGCGGCCGCCGTCATCGAGCAGCCGGTCGCCCGGATCCGCCTCGGCATCGCGCTCGCGCGCGAGGTCTTCCTCGGCCTCGGACTCCGGGTTGTCCTCGCTGGCGCCCACCTCGAGCAGGATGTCCGGGTCGTCCTCGGTTTCCTCGCCGGGCAGCGGCGCGCTGGCCGCGCGGAAGGTGGCCACCTCGATGATCTCGTGCCCGAAGAACACATGCGCCAGGCGGAAGCGCCGGCCGATCAGGCGGCAGTTGCGGAAGCAGCGCTTGACCTCCTCCGGACGGGCGCTGGTGGCGACGTCGAAGTCCTTGGGGACCACGCCCAGCATCAGGTCGCGCAGGCAGCCGCCGACCAGGAAGGCCTGGTGGCCGCTTTCACGCAGTCGATAGAGCACCCGGAGGGCGTTCTGGGAAATGTGCTTGCGCGAGATGGGATGCTCGGCGCGGGGAATCACACGCAGAGAGCCTGCCGGTTGGGGGCTGGCGTCGGGATCTGAAATCAAAGGGCGCTTTTCCGGACCAATGAAGGACTTGTGAGTGGGGACAGGCCGCCTATAATACCGCGCCTTGCCCGCCCGCCACGGCAAACTGCCGCCGGCACCTACGCTCCCTTCGTCTAGAGGCCCAGGACATAGCCCTCTCAAGGCTAGTACACCGGTTCGAATCCGGTAGGGAGCGCCACCTCTTGCAGTTTTCCTGATCCGCGCCGGCGGGTGATCCGCGTGCGCGATCCTCGTCACTGCGCATTTCCCCGCGCGCGGCGCCGGCGCGCCGCGCCGACGGGCGCCGGACGATCTGAGCCAAAACAGCGCTGGAATGGGCGCAATCGTCCGGCACATCCGGCCGCCACGCGCGCAAGGGCGAGTGTGCCCCCCGCTGAAAGGCGGCAGGCCTGCTCGCGGACGACTCATCGTGGCGACCGTCGCGCCCGCCGTGAACTGTATATCCATACAGTCTACGATGCCCGTCCCGATGCGCGATCACGACCCCTTTTCCGGCTACGTCATCCTGCTCTGGTGCCGCCAGTGCGGCCACATGACCACGCGCCCCTGTGCCGGAACGGAGCCGACCGCCGCGGTGCGGCGGCGCGCCCGCTGCAGCCAGTGCGGCGGCAGGAACGTCGGCGCATTGCGCACCTTTGAGCCCAGGCTGCCCGGCCCCGGTTCCCTGCACCTCTGGGAGCTGCGGCTCATCTGCGCATCGCTGCGGCTCGCCGCCCAGCATGCGCGCTCACAGGCCGATGCGATCCAGCACCGCGACGCACCGGCCGCCGCACGGCTTCGCATCGAGGAATTGGCCTGTCACCGGCTCGCCGCCGCGTTCGACTGCGAGGCCGAGGAACGGCGACGGGCGCCGGTGCACGTCCTTCCGGTCGATTGATGGCCGCGCGATGTCTGGCGCCCGCGACAGTGCCCGGACAAGTCCTACCCCCATCTCCAGGCTGCGCCCCTGCCGATGCGGGGCCGGGCGGTCCAACCTGTAGCCATTGATTCGGAACAGACAAGGAGCACCCCATGAAACAGAGAATGATCGTTGCCACGCTGGCCTCGGCCGTGATCGGCAGCCTCGCGATGGGGCCGGCCGTCGCGGATGACGCGGACACCGCCACCCCGGCACGTGCCACCGGCAGCGCGCAGGTCGGTGCCCAGAGCGATCGCTCGATGGGTGAAGTGGTGGACGACGCGACCATCGTGGCGCGCGTCAAGTCGAGCCTGCTGAGCTCGTCCGAAGTGGAAGGTCTGGACGTGAACGTGGATGCACGCAATGGCATCGTCACGCTCTCCGGCTCGGCCGACACGATGGCCGAGAAGACCAGCGCCGAACGCATCGCAAAATCCGCCGACGGCGTGAAGAGCGTCGACAACAGGATCGAGATCAAGGCGGATTCATCTGCCAACGATGCCGATCGCTCGACGACGGCTCCGCGCACGGCACCGGCACCCGCCGCGACGCCCGCGGATGCCACGCCGCCGGCGAACTGAGCGCTGACCAGGAGCTGACAGCTGACCGGCCGCTGACGCGGCCGGTTTTTTATTGGACGGTGGTTTTCTTGCCGGGCAGGACGGCCGCGGCGTGATTCCGCTTGTCGCTGCTCAGCGTTGGCCGCGAAGCTGCTGCGTGATCTGCGCCAGCACCGAGATCGCGATCTCTGCTGGCGTGCGTGCGCCGATGGACAGGCCCGCGGGTCCGAAGATGCGCTCCCGTGAAGCCACGTCGATGCCGGACTGCGCAAGACGCTCCAGCCGCCGGGCATGCGTGCGGGTCGAACCGAGCGCGCCGATGTAGAAGGCCGGGGACGCCAGCACCGCATGCAGCGCCGGATCGTCGATCTTCGGATCATGCGTCAGCAGCACCACGGCCGTGCGCGCATCCGGCTTCAGCGCCGCGAATGCCTGCTGCGGCCATTCGTTCACCAGCGTCACCCCCGCAAAGCGTTCGGCGCGCAGGAATGCCGCGCGGGGATCGACTACGGTCACCGCATAGCCGGCTTCGCGCGCCATCACGCACAGCGCCTCGCTGATGTGCACGGCGCCGACGACGATCAGGCGCAGCGGCGGGCTGTGCGGCGTGATCATCACTTCATCCGCACCCGCACCCACGGTCTGCACCCGGTCGCTCGCGAGCGCCATGCGCGCGGCGGTGGCGAGTTCAGGCTCGGTGAGCGCGAGCAGCTCGATGCCGTCCGCATCGAGCAGCCGCTGCAGGCCGCCATCGAGCGGGGTCAGCAATACGACGGCGCGTCCCGCGCGGCGCGCAGCCAGCACTGCATGGGCCATTCCCTGGCGCATGCTATTCCAGCCCCTCCACCCACACACGGATGCGGCCGCCGCAGGCCAGGCCGACGCTGTACGCGGTCTCGTCCGTGACGCCGAACTCGAGCAGCCGTGGCGCGCCATCGCGCATCACTTCTGCCGCCGCTTCAATCACCGCGACCTCGACGCAGCCGCCCGACACCGAACCGGCGAATGCGCCGTGCTCATTGCAGACCAGCAGGCTGCCGGCGGGACGCGGCGCGGAGCCCCAGGTGGACACCACCGTTGCCACCGCTGCGCGCAGGCCAGCCTCGCGCCAGGCCAATGCCTGGGCGAGCAGCGAACCATCGTCGATGGCGGAGAGGTCGTTCATGGGCTGGTGGATTGTAGGATAATGAGGGCTCCCCGCCTCCCCCATCGCATGCCCGCGCGGAGCTTCCATGATCACGCTCGATATCAACGGCCGGCAGCATTCCGCCGACGTCGCCGACGACACCCCGTTGCTGTGGGTGCTGCGCGATGCGCTGGGCCTGACCGGCACCAAGTTCGGTTGCGGCATGGCGCTGTGCGGCGCCTGCACGGTGCATGTGGAAGGCGCCGCGACGCGCAGTTGCGTGCTGCCGGTGTCCGCGGTGGCCGGCAAGAAGATCACCACCATCGAGGCTGTCGCCGTCGGTGAGGTGGGCAAGGCGGTGCAGGATGCCTGGGTCGCCGGCAATGTGCCCCAGTGCGGTTACTGCCAGTCGGGGCAGATCATGAGCGCGACTGCGCTGCTGCAGCAGAACCCGACGCCCACCGACGCGCAGATCGATGCGGCGATGACCGGCAATCTGTGCCGCTGCGGCACCTACGCGCGCATCCGCGCG
>CAZWDR010000011.1:0-36034 GCA_964632365.1 uncultured Steroidobacteraceae bacterium | reverse complement strand
CAGCGCCAGGATTCAGCGCGCCTGCGGCGCGATCGCCTGCCGCATCTTCAGGTTCATGCCCATGTTCTGGGTCTGTCCCTGCGCGGTGATCGACAGCGCCAGATCAAGGTCGGCATCAATGCGACCAGTGGGCACCAGCCGGTCGAGCTGGATGGTGGTGCTGCCACCACCCTGCATCTTCACTGAATCAAGCTTCGCGCCGGGCGGCAGGCCGCCGGCGGCATCCAGCGCAGCCTCGATCATCTTCACGTCGAGCACCACGCGGTTGCCGCTGCGCTCGCGCAGGGTGTATTCCGCAGTCTGGGTCATGCGCATGTTGTTGCTGGTGACGTTCTGCGTGACCCGCCAGCGCGCGCCGGCACCCACGGCCTCCTGCGGAAATGGTGCGGCCATCTGCTGCATGGACTGCTCCAGATCCTGCAGCACGGCGCCGGCGGCATTGTTGCCTTCCAGTGCGTTCACGTGGCTTTCGGTGACCTGGCCGCGCGGATCGATGCGGTACCAGCCGGACAGCCCCTTCGTCGAAGCCAGCGCCTGGTTCACCTGCGCGGCCTGCGCATCTTCGCCGGCGGCTTCCGCCGACAGCAGCTCGAACTGGATGCGTGCCGAGCCATCGGGCGACATTTCCGAGGTGCGCAACTGCATCTGCATCTGGATCGGCGGCACCGATCCCAGCGGCAGCGTCGCGCCGGCCATCGACATCGCCATGTCCACGTTCAGGTCGAGCGTGGCCTGCTCGCTGAAACCGGACTGGAACCGGTAACGCAGCGCCTCGCGCGGGCTGGCGCCGGCATCCACCAGCGCGATCGTGGTCTGCGCCGGCGCGGCGGCGCTGAACAATGCCGCAGACAGGGCGCCTGCGAGCAGGAAGCTGCGCAACATGGAAACTCCGGGCTTGGGATGGCTGGCGCGCAGCATACACCGCGTGCGCGCCCCGCCCCGGTCAGCGGATGCCCAGTTCGCGCGTCGCCCAGGGGATGAAGTGCTTCCAGTTCGGCCCGTCGGTATGGCCGCCGTCGTGCTGGCGCCAGGCCAGCTTTCCGTCCAGCAGTCCCTCGTTCACGGCCGGCTTGGTCTCGCGCAGGTAATCATCGCTGCGGCCCAGGTCCTTCGCGCCGAGCAGGCGGAACACCGGCTGTGCGGCGACCGCGGCCATGAAGCTGCCCTGCTGGTCCAGCCACAGCGCATCGCCCTCCTCGGGGATGCCGTAGCTGATGAAGGTCGCCCGCGGCGCGCACAGCGCCAGCAGCTGGTGCGCATCCACCGGCAGGTCGCCGGCATCCATGCGGCCGAAGCGCGACTCCTCCGCGCCATATTTCAGGAAGTTGCCAGCCATCCAGTGGTAGCCGCCGGTGCCGGTGAGGTTCTCCACGGCTTCGCCGAAGTTGCGACGATGCAGCTTCGCGCCGCCCTCGCCGGAGGAGCCGATCAGTACCACGGCGAAGCGCTCGTCGAAGGCCATCGTCACCAGCGCGGCCTTGCCAAAGCGCGACACGCCCTCGATGCCGACGCGCTTCGCGTCGACTTCGGGCAGCGTGCCGAAGTAGTCGAGCGCGCGGCTCGCGCCCCAGCCCCAGGCGCGCAATGCACCCCAGTCATCGGGCTTGCGCGGCTGGCCCTTGTTGGTGAGGCCGATGATGCCGCGCGTCAGGCCGGCGCCATTGTCCGGCTGCACGCTGCCGGGATTCAGATAGGCATAGCCCCAGCCGGCTGCAATCAGCTGGTCGGTGGCGGGCGGATCGGCGCCGGGGCGCGGCGCCGGCGGCTGACGCGCGCCAGCGGGCGGCGCCTCGCCGGGCATGCGGCCGCGACCGAACAGGATCATCACCGGCACCGGCCCCTTCGCGTCGGCAGGGGTGACGAGCATCAGCTCGATGTTGACCTCGATGGCCGGATGCGCGCTGTTGTCCACGATGCCGGCGATGCGGCGCGCCTTCACCGGCCGCGACCCCATCTGGGCATCGGCGGTGTCAGTGACCTGCCACTTCACCTGCGGCACGTCCTTCGGCACACGGCCGACCACCTCGCGCTCGAACAGCTCGACGATCTCTGGCCGTCGCTGCCGGTTCCACTGCCGTGCGCTGGTGACCTTGCGCCCGTTCGCAAGCGTCAGCACTTCGGGCAGCCGCGGGAAGGGATTGGCCAGCGCCTCGTCATAATTGGCCGCGTTGGGGGCATTGGCGTCGGCGTTGCGGCCCGGACGCAGCTTGGTGATGCCGAGCTGGCGCATCATGTCCTGATGGTCCTGTTCGGTGGTCCAGCCGGTTGGTGCGGCCGCGGGCGGCGCATCGGCCGCGCCGGCGATGGCGGCGACGAACAGCAGCAGGCACGCGGCGGCGCTCCGGATCCCTGGATGACGCATTTGAGTTCCCCCGTTTTTCTCTTCCGCAGGTGCCGGCTGCGGCAGCCGGCTTCAGCCGCGTGCGCGTTGCAGCGCCGCGGCCAGATCGTCGCGCAGATCTTCCACTGCCTCGATGCCGATGGACAAGCGCAGCAGGCCATCGACCAGGCCGGCCGCGGCGCGGGCCTCCGGCGCCATCGCGGCATGGGTCATCGATGCCGGGTGCGCGACGAGGCTTTCCACCCCGCCCAGGGACTCGGCCAACGAAAAGAACTCAAGGCCCTCGACGAAGCGCCGCACGCCGTTTTCGCCGCCTTCGATCTCCATCGTGATGATGGCGCCGAAGCCCTGCTGCTGGCGTCGCGCGATGTCGTGGCCGGGATGATCGGGCAGCCCGGGGTAGTACACCTTGCGCACGCCGGGCTGCGTGGACAGCCACGTGGCGAGCTCACCGGCATTGCGGCCATGCACGGCGAGGCGTGCCTCGAGCGTGCGCAGGCCGCGCAGCGTCAGGAAGCTGTCGAAGGCGCCGGCCGTGAGTCCCAGCGCATTGGCCCACCACGCCAGCTGGTCCTGCACATCCTGCTGCTTCGCGATCACCGCGCCGCCGACGATGTCGCTGTGGCCGTTGATGTACTTGGTGGTCGAATGCACGACGATGTCGGCGCCGAGTTCCAGCGGCCGCTGCCACGCCGGCGACAGGAAGGTGTTGTCGACGGCGACCAGCGCCCCCTTGGCATGCGCGCGGCGGCACAGGTCTTCGATGTCGGTGATGCGCAGCAGCGGATTGCTCGGTGTCTCGATCCACACCAGGTCGACCTTCGTCGACAGCGCCGCATCCAGCTCGGCCGCGTCAGCAAAGCGCACGAAGTCCACCTTCAGTTCGCCGCGCTTGTTCCACGCGGTGAACAGGCGGAAGGTGCCGCCATAGCAGTCGTGCGGCGCCACGATGCGCGCGCCCTGCGGCAGCAGGTGGCCCACCAGCGTGATGGCGCTCATGCCGGTGCCGGTGATCACGCCACCGGCGCCGCCTTCCAGGTCGGCCAGTGCGGCACCCAGCAGGTCGCGTGTGGGGTTGCCCGAACGCGAGTAATCGTACTTGCGCTTGTCGCCGTAGCCGCGGAAGGCATAGGTGCTCGACAGGTGCAACGGCGGCACCACCGCGCCGGTCACGTCATCGCTTTCGAGGCCGGCGCGCACGCTGCGCGTTGTGAACGAGGGACGCTTGGTCACGGGAGTCTCCGTCAGTAGATCAGCGAGAGGACGGCGCGCAACTGCTCCGCCTCTTTCAGGAAGGCATCATGGCCCAGCAGCGAGGAGATCTCGTGCAGGGTGGCATCGGGCAGGCGCGCGGTCAGTGCGCGCATGTCGGCGATCGGCACGAGCTGGTCCTCGCGCACCGCCACCACCTCGGTGCGCACGCGCACGCGGGTGGCGTCCACCTGGTGCAGGTCGATGGATTCGGACAGGCAGATGAACGACTCGGGGCGATAGCGCGCGGCATAGTCGCGGCCGCGTGCGATCAGGTATTCCTCCACCGGGAACACCGGGCGGCCGTCCTCCATGCGCGGCGGCTTGCGGAAGCGCGCGTCGAATTCCTCCGGACTGCGGTAGGTGGACATCGCCAGCGCCCGCGACAGTTCGAGCGCCTGCACCGGGCAGCCGCACGAGAGCCCGAGGCGCGCGATGTTGCGCTGGACGCTGCGCCAGGCGGTGGCCATCGGGTGCGCGGTGTCGGCGGCGCTGATCACGATCAGCCGCCCCACCCGCTGCGGGTACCGCTCGCCGAAGGCCAGCGCCACCATGCCGCCATAGGACGCCCCGACAATGGCCGCGAGGCGCTCGATCTGCAGATGGTCGAGCAGGCGCAGGATGGCGTCGGCCTGGTCGTAGCTCGAGACGCAGGGGAACCCGCCGCCGGCCGCCGGCCCGGTCGAGGCGGCGCTGCCGCCGATGTAATCCATGCCGAGCACCGCCACGCGCCGCGTGTCGAGCGCCCTGCCCGGGCCCACCACCAGATGCCACCAGCCGGCGCGCGAGCCATCGGGCACGAACACGGTGCGCGTGGCCGAGATGCCGCCCAGCGCCAGCACCACGGGCTGGCCCGGCTCCCCCCGCAGCGAGTAGCCGATCTGCAGATCATCCAGTGTGCCGCCATGATGCAGCGTGGTCGGGCCATCGACCTGGAGGACGCCTTCGCGGGGCGTCGCGGATTGGCCAGCGGGGTTGGACAAGCCGGCGATTCTAGGCCGCCGCGCTGACGGGCAGCAACCGGATGCGGGTTGTGCCGCCCGTTCCAATGTACTAGCATGTTAGTACATCAGCTCATGAAGACGAACCGCCAGTTCTCCCCGCGCCACGAGGCGCAGACCGAACGTTCGCTGGTCGCAGCCATGCTGACCTGCCGCACGCCCGATGAACTGCGCGCCTTCCTGAAAGACCTGTGCACGCCCGCCGAGCTGCAGGCCATGGCCGACCGCTGGGCGGTGGTCGAGGCGCTGCAGCAGGGCCTGCCCTATCGCGAGATCCACCGCCTCACCGGCGTGAGTCTCACCACCATCGGGCGCGTGGCCCGATACCTTGCCGCCGGCGCCGGTGGCTATGCACTGGCCGTCAAGCGCCTGGAGAGTTCGCGCAATGGATAAGGACAACCGCCTGAAGCTGGCGGTACAGAAATCAGGTCGGCTCACCGACCACTCCCTCGACCTGCTCGGCCGCTGCGGACTGAAGCTGTCGCGCGGCAAGGACCAGCTGATGGGCTATGGCGAGAACCTGCCGCTGGACGTGCTGTTCGTGCGCGACGACGACATCCCCGACCTGGTGCAGGAGGATGTCTGCGACCTGGGCCTCGTGGGCCTGAACGTGCTCGAGGAGCGGCGGCTGGAGATGGCCGCGCGTGGTGCCAGCGCGCGCTTCGAGATCCTGCGCCGGCTGGATTTCGGCCGCTGCCGGCTGTCGCTGGCGGTGCCCGAAGGCATGGCATGGAAGGACCTCTCCTCGATCGCCGGGCTGCGCATCGCCACCACCTATCCGGCGTTGCTCGGCGACTTCCTGGCGCGCAACGGCATCCAGGCCGAGATCGTGACGCTGTCGGGCGCGGTCGAGATCGCGCCGCGCCTCGGGCGCGCGGACCTCATCTGTGACCTGGTCTCGTCCGGCTCCACGCTGCAGGCCAATCACCTGCGCGAGGTGCACACCATCCTCGCCAGCCAGGTGGTGATGATCCGCACGCCGATGAAACTGCCGGCGGTGAAGGAGGAATGGATCCAGCGGCTGCTGCTGCGCATCGACGGCGTGGAGCAGGTGAAGGAGAGCAAGTACATCATGCTGCACGCGCCGCGCGCCGCGCTGCCGCGCATCCGTGAGCTGCTGCCGGGCAGCGAATCGCCCACCATCATTCCGCTGGAAGGGTCCATGGACAAGGTGGCGGTGCACGCGGTGTGCCGCGAGAACGTGTTCTGGGAAACGCTCGAGAGCCTCAAGGCTGCCGGCGCCAGCGCCATGCTGGTGCTGCCGGTCGAGAAGATGCTGGGTTGATGATGCAGATACTGGAATGGAAGAACCTCGATGCCGCCGGTCGTCGTGACGCGCTGGCGCGCGCGCGGATGGACTCCCTGCACGATGTGGAGCAGCTCGCGCGCTCCATCATCAAGGAGGTGCGCAAGGACGGGGACGCGGCACTGCTGCGCTTCGCCGCGCGTTTCGACCGCGCGAATCTCACGGCGCTGAAGGTCACCACGCAGGAATTCGACGAGGCCGAGCGCATGCTCGACGCGCGCCAGATCGCCGCGATCGAGACGGCCATCGACAATGTGCGCCGCTTCCATGCCGCGCAGCTTGCCGCGCCGCTGTCGATGGACGTGATGCCCGGCGTGCGCTGCGAGCGGGTGTATCGCCCGGTGCCAGCGGTGGGACTGTATGTGCCCGCCGGATCCGCGCCCCTGCCCTCCACGGTGATCATGGTCGCGGTGCCGGCGCAGCTCGCCGGCTGTCCGCAGCGCGTGCTGTGCACGCCGCCGGCGGCTGACGGCCGGGCCAACGCGGCCGTGCTGGTGGCTGCGCGACGCTGCGGCGTGCACAGTGTCTACAAAGCCGGCGGCGCGCAGGCCGTGGCCGCGATGGCCTATGGCACGCAGAGTGTGCCCAAGGTGGACAAGATCTTCGGGCCGGGCACCGCGCTGACCACCGCGGCGAAGCAGATCGTGGCCAGCGATGCAGAAGGCGCGGCCTTCGACCTGCCGGCGGGCCCCTCCGAGGTGCTGGTGATCGCCGACTCGTCGGCGAACCCGGCCTTCGTGGCCTCCGACCTGCTGGCGCAGGCCGAGCATGACGTGCGCTCGCAGGCGCTGCTGGTCACCGATTCGGCGCAGCTTGCCTCGGCGGTGGCCGCCGAGTTCACGCGCCAGCGCGCGGCGCTGTCGCGCACGGCCATCCTGCAGGAGTCGGTGGGCAACTGCCGCATGCTGATCGTGGAGAACCTGACCGAGGCGCTGGCGGTGTCGAACGCCTATGCGCCGGAGCACCTGATCGTGCAGACGCGCGAGCCACGGGCACTGCTCGATGGCATCGCCAATGCCGGCTCGGTGTTCCTGGGTTCCTGGTCGCCGGAGTCGATGGGCGACTACTGTTCGGGCACCAATCACGTGCTGCCCACCTATGGCTATGCACGCGCCTACAGCGGCCTGTCGCTGACGGATTTCCAGAAGCGCATGACGGTGCAGGAACTCACCCCCGACGGCATGCGCCGGCTGGGACCGGTGGCCGAGACGCTGGCGAACCTGGAGGGCCTGGATGCGCACGCCCGCGCGGTGACGCTGCGCCTCGAGGCGCTGGGAGTCACGAGTTGAACGCGGCTGCGACGGCGTGCGCGCCGATCGATGCGGTGCTGTCGCATGCGCGTGCCGACATCCTCGCGCTGACGCCATACAGCCATGCGGCCTGGGAGCCGTCGCTGACGCGCATGCATGCCAACGAGTTGCCGTGGCGCGTCGAGGGCGATGCCTCGCAGGCCGGGCTCAACCGGTACCCGGAACCGCAGCCGCCGCCGCTGGTGGAAGGGCTGGCGCGGCTGTACGGGGTGTCGCCCGCGCAGCTGCTGGTGGGCCGCGGCAGCGACGAGGCCATCGACCTTCTGATGCGCGTGTTCTGCCGTGCCGGCGTCGACAACGTCATTGTCTGCCCGCCGACCTTCGGCATGTATGGCGTGGCGGCCCGCATCCAGGGCGCGGAAGTGCGCTCTGTGCCGCTGTGTGCCGAGGAGGGTTTCGCGCTGAACGAAGCGGCGCTGCTGGCGCGTGTCGATGCACACACGCGGCTGGTGTTCGTGTGCTCGCCGAACAATCCCACCGCCAACGCCGTGCCACCGGCGCAGCTGCTGCGCATTGCCGCCGCACTGAATCCTGGTGCGCTGCTGGTGGTGGATGAGGCCTACATCGAGTTCGCCAATGTCGAGAGCATGACGCATCACCTGCAGGCGGTTCCGAACCTGGCAGTGCTGAAGACCCTGTCGAAGGCGCACGGACTCGCCGGTGCGCGCGCGGGCGCGCTGATCGCGCACCCGCAGATCATCGGGCTGGCCCGCAAGGTCATCCCTCCCTATGCCATCACCGAACTGACCGTGGAGGCTGTGGTGCCGCAGCTCAGTGAGATCTCGCTGGCGCGCACCCGTACCCGCATCGCGCGGCTGCTGGTGGAGCGTGAGCGGCTGGCGGGCGGACTGCAGCGCTCGCCGCTGATCACGCGCGTGTGGCCCAGCGATGCCAACTTCCTGCTGGTCGACTGCAGCGATGCCGACGCGGTGCTCGAACGCGTGCGCGCGGCCGGCCTGATCATCCGCGATGTGCGCCAGCCCGCCCTGCCCCGCAGCCTGCGCATCTCGGTTGGCACCCCCGAGCAGAACACGCGCTTGCTGGAGAGCCTGAAATGAATGCCGTGCCGTTGAAGGTGCTGTTCATCGATCGTGATGGCACCCTGATCGAGGAGCCCGCCGACCATCAGGTCGACAGCCTGGCCAAGGTGCGCTGGATGCCGGGCGTGTTCGCCTCACTGCAGCAGCTGGTTGCGGCGGGGTACCGCCTGGTGATGGTCACGAACCAGGATGGCCTGGGCACGGCGAGTTTTCCGCGTGCCGATTTCGAGCCCGCGCAGCGCTTCGTGGTCGATACGCTGGCCAGCCAGGGCATCGGCTTCGACGAGATCTTCATCTGCCCGCACCTGCCGGCCGACGGCTGTGAATGCCGCAAGCCCAAGGCGGGCATCCTCGGCGACTATCTGCTGCGCACTTTGGTGGATCGCACGGCCAGCGCGGTGATCGGCGATCGCGACACCGATCTGGAACTCGCGCGCAACATCAATGTGCGCGGCCTGAAGGTGCTGAAGGATGGCGATGCCAGCCAGACCTGGCCTGCAATCACCGCCGAGCTTCTGGCACGCCGTGCCAGCGTGCATCGGGTGACCAAGGAAACCGACATCAGCCTGCGCGTGGACCTGGATCGCGAGGGTGATACGCATGTCTCCACCGGCATCGGCTTCTTCGACCACATGCTGGAGCAGGTCGCGCGCCATGGCGGCTTCTCGATGCAGCTGACCTGCAAGGGCGACCTGCACATCGACGAGCACCACACCGTCGAGGACTGTGCGCTGGCGCTTGGCGAGGCGCTGCGCAAGGCGCTGGGCGACAAGCGCGGCATCCACCGCTATGGCTTCCTGCTGCCGATGGACGAGTCGCGCGTGCAGGTGGCGATTGACCTTTCCGGCCGCCCGTATTCAGTCTGGGAAGGCACCTTCGGTCGCACCGAGGTGGGTGGGCTGCCCACCGAGCTGGTGCCGCATTTCTTCCGATCACTGTCCGAGACGCTGGGCGCCGCGCTGCATGTCAGTGTGGTCGGCGAGAACACGCACCACATGGTTGAAGCCAGTTTCAAGGGCGTTGGCCGCGCGCTGCGCATGGCGATCCGCCGCGAAGGCACCGAGCTGCCCTCCACCAAGGGCGTGCTGTGACAGATCTGGTCGTCATCGACAGCGGCGGTGCCAATCTCGCCTCGCTGCTGCATGCCCTGCGACGGCTCGATGTGCAGGCCGAGGTCAGCCGCGATCCGCAGCGCATTGCATCCGCTTCGCACGTGCTGTTGCCTGGCGTGGGTGCCGCGCCCGATGCGATGCAGCGCCTGCAGGAGGCCGGCGTCGATGTGCTGCTGCCGAAGCTCACGCAGCCGGTGCTGGGCATCTGCCTCGGCATGCAGCTGCTGTTCGAGGCATCCGAAGAAGCCACGCCCGGCACGCGCGAGACGCAGTGCCTCGGCGTCGTGCCCGGCCGCGTGTCACGCATGGCGGCGAGCCCGGAGCGCCCCGTGCCGCACATGGGCTGGAACCAGCTCGAGCCGTTGCACGAAGACCCGCTGTTCGCGGGCATCGAGCGCGGTGACTATGTGTACTTCGTGCACAGCTACGCCGCTGCCGTGAGCGCCGACACGCTGGCCGCTGCGGACTATGGCGGGCGCTTCACCGCCGCCGTGCGTCGCGGCAATTTCCGTGGCGTGCAGTTCCATCCCGAGCGGTCCGCTGCGGTGGGTGCACGCCTTCTCGCCAACTTCGTTTCGCTGCGGGGCTGAACCGTGCTGCTGATTCCATCCATTGACCTTCGCGGCGGCCACTGCGTGCGGCTGCTGAAGGGAGAGTTCCAGGCCGAGACGCGCTATGACGTCGATCCGCTGGAGCTGCTGAACCGGTATGCCGACGCGGGTGTGCGCTGGCTGCACCTGGTCGACCTCGATGGTGCCCGCGATGGCACGCCGGGCAATCGCGAACTGATCGGGCGCATGGCTTCACAGCCGCGCATCCGCATCCAGCTGGGCGGTGGACTGCGCACGCGTGAACTCGCCGAACAGGCGCTCGCGGCCGGCGTCAGCCGCGTGGTCCTCGGCAGCGCTGCGGTCGAGAACCCCTTGCTGCTGCGCGAACTGCTGGCGGCGCATGGCGCCGATGCGGTGTGCCTGGCCATCGACGTGCGCGTTGACGAGGGCGGCGTGCCGCGCGTGCGCACGCGCGGCTGGGTGAAGGAGCACGCACTGTCGCTGTGGGAACTGCTCGCGTCATTTTCCGACACGACGCTGAAGCATGTGCTGTGCACGGACATCGAACGCGATGGCGCGCTCGGCGGCCCGGGGTTCGATCTGTATGCCGAGGCGCAGCAGCGTTTCCCGCAGATCGCCTGGCAGGCTTCCGGCGGCGTGCGATCGGCGGAAGATCTTGCGCGGCTCGATGCCATGGGTCTGGCCGGTGCCGTCAGCGGCAAGGCCCTGCTCGAGGGCCGCATCAGCATGGAGGAATTGCAGCCATACTTGCGCGACGCCTGATCCCCTGCCTTGATGTCCGCGACGGCCAGGTCGTCAAGGGCGTGCGCTTCCGCGACCACCGCGTGGTCGGGGAAATCCTCGAACTGGCGCAGCGCTATCGCGACGAAGGCGCCGACGAGCTGGTGTTCTATGACATCACCGCCAGTCCCGAGGGACGCTCGGTGGATCGCTCCTGGATCAGCCGCGTGGCATCGGTGCTCGACATTCCCTTCGCGGTGGCCGGCGGCATCCGCAGCGTGGCTGACGCCGAAGCCATCCTGAATGCCGGCGCCGAGAAGGTGTCGATCAATTCGCCCGCGCTGGCCGACCCTGCCCTGATCGACCGGCTGGCCGCGCGATTCGGCTCGCAATGCGTGGTGGTGGGCATCGACAGCCAGACCACGCCCGACGGCTTCCGCGTGTACCAGTTCACCGGCGACCCGGACCGCAGCCGCGATTCCGGCCGCGACACCGTGCAGTGGGCGCGCGAGGTGCAGCAGCGCGGCGCGGGCGAGATCGTGCTCAACTGCATGGCCAGCGATGGCGTGCGGCGCGGCTATGACCTGGCGCAGCTGCTGGCCGTGCGCGAGGTATGCGCGGTGCCGCTGGTGGCCAGCGGCGGCGCGGGTACACCGGAGCACTTCGCCGAGCTGTTCGAGCGTCGCGCGGCGGATGCGGCGCTGGCCGCCAGCGTGTTCCACAGCGGCACCATCGCCATTCCCGACCTGAAGAAGTTCCTGCGTGACCGCAGCATCGAGGTGCGTCCGTGAGCCTGGGAATCGGGGACATCCCAGGCCTTGCCTGGCACAAGGGCGATGGCCTGCTGCCCGCCGTGGTGCAGGATGCTTCCAGCGGCGCGGTGCTGATGCTGGCCTACATGAACGCGGAGTCGCTGGCCGAGACGCTGCGGCGCGGACGCGCCGTGTTCTACAGCCGTTCGCGCCAGGCGCTGTGGGAGAAGGGAGAAACGTCGGGCAACACGCTGGATGTGGTGGACGTGGTCGCCGACTGCGATGCGGACACGCTGCTGGTGCGCGCGCATCCGCGGGGGCCGACCTGCCATCGCGATACCGAGACCTGCTTCGGTGATGGCACCCCGGCCCCGTCTGGCGTTGGATTCCTCTCGCAGCTCGACAAGGTGATCGCCGCGCGCATCAGCCAGAGCCCCGAGAGCAGCTACACGGCGAAGCTGCACGCCAGCGGCATGAAGCGCATGGCCCAGAAGGTCGGTGAGGAAGGCGTGGAGGTCGCGCTGGCGGCGATGGCGGGCGACGAGAAAGAACTGCTCGGCGAGGCCGCCGACCTCGTGTTCCATCTGGCGCTGCTGCTGCGCGCGCGCGGGCTGTCGCTGGAATCCGTCACCGCGGAGCTGGCCGCGCGGCACCGCGCGCGCGCCGGAAAATAGCCCGCGGGATTCCCGGGCGACGCGCACCGCCCGAGGCGCACGGCGTCCGGCAGTCGCCCTGCCGCGCCAGGCGGATGCCCCCGGATCTCCTGTCTCGTGATCAAGGGGCCCGCACGTCGCGCCGGGCCCCTCGCCTCTTCTTCAGCCAGGCAACATCAGAAGCGGTACGCCGCCGTCACGCCATAGGTGCGCGGCGGCAGCCACGTGGCACCCAGCAGCCGCCCGGTGGCCAGCGCAAAGGTGCTGCTGGCGCGGTCGACGTTGCCGAGGTTCTTGCCCCATAGCTGGACGTCCAGGCGGTCGTCAGCCGAGGTGAACTTCAGCGCCGCGTCGACCATCGTGTAGCCGGCGGCGCTTTCAATCCCGCGCTCGTACTCGCTGAAGTACACGCGGCTGCGATGTGACACATCGCCGGTCACCGAGAAGCTGCCACCGGCGAAGCCCGCGACGGGCAGGAAATATTCACCGTGCAGGCTCCACGCCCACTTCGGTGTGTTGCGCACCCTGTTGCCGGCCAGCTGGATGTCACCGCCGCCGGGCGCACCGAACGCGGTGGGGTCGGGGTTGGTCACCGGGTCATACGGCGTGCCGCCTGCGACGTTGGCTGGATTCAGCGGATCGAGTGTCAGGTAATCATCGAAGGTGGCGTCGGTGTATGACACCGACGCGCTCCAGCTGAAGCTGCGCGCGATCAGACCAGCGAGTTCCAGCTCCGCGCCCTCCGCCTTGGTCGAGGCGGCATTCTGGAAGATGGTCTGGTAGCCGGTCGGGCCGCCGGCGATGGTCTTGTTCAGCTGCGCGCCCTCCAGCTCATAGGTATAGAGCGCGAGGTTCGCCGTCAGCCGGCGCTGGAACAGCGAGGTCTTCAGGCCCACCTCGTGGTTGTTCATCGTCTCCGGATCCACGATCGTGGTGCTGAACGCCGCGTTCTCGCCGGAACCCGCCTTGAAGCCCTGCGCATAGGTGTAATACACCAGCGTGTCGGCATTCGGCTCCCACGAGATGCCCGCCTCGGGCGTGAAATCCTTGAAGCGGCGCTTGTTCGTGTAGGCCAGGCCCGAAATGGAGGGCGCGGCATTGATCACCGGGCCTGCGCCGCCCGCGGCGATCACCACCGAGGTGTTGCGCGAATCCACATCCTCGTGGCTGTAGCGGCCACCCAGCTTCAGCGTCCAGCTCTCCAGCGACTCGTTGAACAGCCCCAGCCGGATGTTGGTCTCGCCGAACGCGGCGAAGGCGCGCGTGCCGAGGTTCGACAGCGTGCACACGCGCTTCGGCGCGCGCACATTGCCGTCCAGGCCTTCCGGGCCGTAGCCGCACAGGCGATAGGAAAGATCGAGCAGGCCGAGCGCGTCGAGTTTCGCGATGTTCGACTGCAGGCCGTCGCGGCGCGCCAGCCCGACATTGTCGCGGGGCCATTGGCGTTCGTGGAAGTAATAGAGGCCGCCGACCACATCGACGTATGGCGTCTGCCAGTTCAGCTGCAGCTCGTTGCTGAACTGGTGGCTGTCGATGCGCCGCTCCTGCACCGTGGTCGCATAGGCCGCGGTGCCGGGACCCTGCGTGGCCGACAGGTCCAGGTCCTGGAACAGCGAGGTGCGGAAGTCGCGGAAGTTCGTGATGTTGGTCAGGGACAGCGTGTCAGACAGGCGTGCGCTGAGCGTGCCGGTGACCGCCCAGGTCTTCGTGTCGGTGCCCGGCTGCGTCTCGCTGGCCAGATCACGGGGATCTGTGGCATAGCCGCCTGTCCCCAGCGACGCCAGGCGCGCCACCCCGGGAAACGACGCGCTCAGGTAATGCACCGCGCCGGAGCTGTCGTTCTGGCGGAAGTACTCACCCGTGAGCAGGTAGTTCATCGAGTCGCTGAAGTCATATTGCAGGTGCATGCGCGCCATCGAGCGGTTCAGGTCGTCGACGTCGCCACCGGTCACCGGATTGGTGCCGAAGCCGCCGCGGTTCTCGTCCTTCGCCGCGATGCGGAAGCGCAGGCTGTCGGTCAGCGGCCCACCGAAGGCCAGTTCCGCATTCAGCGCGTCATAGTTGCCGGAGGTCACGCGCGCATAGCCGCGGAAGTCCTGGGTGGGCTTCGCGGTGATCAGGTTGATGGAGCCGCCCGTGGCATTGCGGCCATACAGCGTGCCTTGCGGGCCACGCAGCACCTCCACCCGCTCCAGGTCGAACAGCGAGGTGAGCTGCGCCTCGGCGCGCGACACCACCGCGCCATCCACGTGCAACGCCACGGCCGTGGCATTGCCGGTGGTGGAGGTGTTTGCGCCCACGCCGCGGATGAAGATCTTGGCCTGGTTGAAGTCATTGCCGAAGTTCACGGACGGGACGACGACCTGCAGGTCCTGCAGGTTGTTCACCTGCGCGTCGATGAGACGGTCCGCGTCGAGCGCGACCACGGCCGAACTGACGTCCTGGATGCCGGTGGCGCGCTTGGTGGCGGTGACCACCACCTCTTCCAGTTCCATCAGCTCGAAGGATTCATCCTCTGCGCCGGACTGTGAGTGGGCGGGCATGGCGGCGGCACAGGCGATGGCCAGCGCGACGCTGGCCCGCACGGCGGGACTTGATGCATTCATCCGTTACTCCTCAGCACAAAACACGATTCGACACGACGAACTCCCCGGTCGGCCTGCACCATGAGAAGAGCCGGGCGTGATCCGTCGGGCGCGCAGCAGGATTCATGGCGGCCGGTTCGCCGTAACCGCAGCGTAGGCTCTGGCATGCAGTTGCGCGCCAGCCGCTGCCGGGATGCGACGTGGGAAGAGTCTCACACGCGCGCGTCCCGGCGGTTGCTTGATCGAAGGCGGGCGACCGCGCTCTAGCCGAGCATGTCGATCTCGCCCGACTTCACCTCGGACATGGCGCGCGCCAGCGCCTCATCCTGGATCTGCGTTTCCAGGTTCTCTGTCTCTGCTTCATTCCGGCGCGGTGCCCCGTCGGCGACGCGTCGGCGCTGGCGATCAAGCGTGCAGCCCAGCGCCAGCAGGCTGCCGGCGACGGCGAAAGGCAGGAGGTGCATCTGGTTCTCCGGATAAATGAGGATCCGGCAGGAATGCTAAGGGAGCCGCCAGTCCGGCAGGCGTCGGGCGGTCGCCAGCGCGCGTGGGACGAGTCTCACACCGAGGGCCACGCCGGCATCGGCCAGCGTGGCGTGGCGTTACGTGCCGTTACAGCAGGATCTCGTCCGGCGCGGGCCGCAGGTTGTACTGCGAGGCCATCGCCCGCCCGTACGCGCCGGCATTGGCCACCAGCAGCACGTCACCCTCGCGCGTCTCCGGCAGCAACCGGTCGCGCCCGAGCACATCGCCGGTCTCGCAGATCGGGCCGACGATGTCGTACTGGCCGACATTTGCCTCGCCCAGCCGCGTGAGGTTCACGATCTCGTGGAACGCGCCATACAGCGCCGGGCGGATCAGCGCGTTCATGCCCGTGGCCACGCCGATATAGCCGTGCTGGCCCTTCTGCTTCAGTTGCGTGACGCGCGCCAGCAACACGCCGGCCACCGCGACCAGATAGCGACCGGGCTCGATCCACAGCGACAGCCCGGGGTTGTCCTGCCGGAACTGCAGCAGCGCCGCATCCAGCGCGGCAAGGTCGATGCGGTTGCGGTGGTTCGAGTCGGGTACTCCGAAACCGCCGCCGATGTTCAGCGTCGTCACCGTGCCCAGCGTCTTCGCGGCCTCGGCGAGGTCCGTGGCCGTCTGGGTCCAGTTGCGGATGTCCGTGATGCCGCTGCCCGTATGCGCATGCAGTCCGACGACCGTGACGCCGGCTGAGTCCGCCAGCGCGCGCAGTTCTTCCAGCTCGGTGAGCGGAATGCCGAACTTGGCATAGGTGCCCGCGGTGCGCACATGCTGGTGATGGCCGCGGCCGGTACCCGGATCGATGCGCACCAGCACACGCTGGCCGCGGAACACCTCGGGCCATTCACGCAGGCAGTGCAGGTTGTCGATGGTGACCGTGACGCCGTGCGCGATCGCGAACTCATACTCCCCGCGCGGCGCGAAGTTCGGCGTGAACAGCACTTCGTCGGGCCGAATCCCCGGCAGCGTGGCGAACACATGCTCGATCTCGGCGCGCGACACGCATTCCATCTTCACGCCGGCGGCATGCAGCGTCTGCAGCAGTGCCGGGTGCCAGTTGGCCTTCGTGGCGTAATGCACGCGGTCGATGGACTTCAGCGCCAGCAGCTCGCGCGCGGCCTCGGCCACGGTGGCGGTGTCATAGACATACGCCGCATCGCGATCGCCCAGGGCACGCAGCAGCGACTCGCTGCGCTGCTGCCACCACCACGGCGCGTCCGGCGGCACGCTGCCGGGCTGGCGGAACAGCTCCTCCCAGGTCGGGCCCAGAACCCGCTCGCCCGGCTCCGGCTGGATCAGCAGCGCGTGCAGCTGCTCCACGAGGCGGTCGGCCTGCTTCTCCTCGACCACGAAGGTGAAGTTCAGGTCGTTGGCGGCCTGGCTTACCAGATAGATGCGCTGGTCGGCGAAGAACGAGAACGCCTCGCCCAGCTCGTGCAGGATGGCGCGGATATTGCGGCCCACCAGGCTCACCGACGCACAGGGCCCGATGAACTCGGCGCGGCACAGTTCCGACAGCGCCTCCTTCAGGTCCTGCAGCACCTCCGGGTTCATCGTGTTGGCCTGGGGATCCAGCGACACGGTGACGTTGGTCTCGGAGGTGGACACCAGGTCCACCGACAGGCCATGCGCCTTGAAGATCTGGAAGACATCGGCCAGGAAGCCCACCTCATGCCACATGCCGGGGCTTTCCATCGACACCAGCGTGATGCCCTTCTTCACGCACACGGCCTTCACCTTGGCAGAGGTGTCGGACGGGGAGCCGCTGATGCGGGTGCCTTCCATGTCGGGCGCCTGCGTGGCATGCACGAACAGCGGAATGCCATGCACGCGTGCCGGCAGCACGCAGCGCGGATGCAGCACCTTCGCGCCGCTGCTGGCGATCTCCTGCGCCTCGTCATAGTGCAGGTCGCACAGCAGGCGCGCGGTAGGCGTGGAGCGCGGGTTGGCGCTGAACATGCCCGGCACGTCGGTCCAGATCTCCAGCCGCTCCGCGGTGAGCTTCGCGGCCAGATACGCCGCGGAAGTGTCCGAACCGCCGCGGCCCAGCAACACCGTGTCGCCACGTTCGTCGCTGGCGATGAATCCCTGCGTGATCACCACCGGCGCCAGGGCGGCCAGGCGCTCGGCGAGCTGCGCATCGGGCGTGAAGTCACAGGTGGCCGACAGCCAGTTGCCCGCGCGCGAGGCGAAGCTGCGCTCCTCGGCCTTCAGGCCCTCGCGCACATCCCACCAACGCACGTCCATGCCCTCGCGGGCCAGGAAGCGGGAGCCGATCTCGGTGGACATCAGCTCGCCATGCGACAGCACCATCGCGCGCGTGCGCTCGGAGACTTCCTGCGTGAGGTGCACGCCCTGCGCGATCGCGCGCAATGCATCGAAATAGCCCTGCAGCTGCGGGCTGACTCCGATGGCGAGTTCCTCGCACAGCTGTTCGTGGCGGCCGATCAGCGATTGCAGTGCTTCTTCATGCTCGCCGGCCAGCGCCGCGACCAGCAGCTTCTCCAGCCGGTCGGTGATGCCACTGACCGCGGAGTGCACGATCAGCACATTGGCGCCATCGGCGCCGCGCTTGCGGGCGATGGCGCCGATGTTCTTCCAGTTGGGCAGGTTCGAAACGCTCGTGCCGCCAAACTTCAGCACGATCCAGCGCGTTGGGCGCGTAGTCATGGGTTTGCTCCGGCCCCGCGAAGGTGTGCGGGGCGATCCGATCAGGCTTCGTAGTCGTCGTAGTCGGACAGGTCGCGCTTCAATTTGCGCTCGGCGAGGACTTCCTCGAGCTTGCTCCAGGCTGCCTTGCCGCCCTTCTTGGATTTGTCGCGCGTGCGTTTGTCGACCCGGTCCAGCAGACGCTCATAGTCGTTGCTGTCTTCCTGCTCGGTCAGGAACTCATCGTCGATATCGAATCGTTCGGAGTCGCGTTCGGACATCTTGGAAATTGCGCTATTTGTTCGCTAAATCAGCAGGTTATGCCCAGAACCGCGGGGTCATGGGCAGCGAACTATAGCGGATTCCGCCGGCCGTTCAACTGGCCGGCGTTATAAGGTGAATCAGTTGCCGGCGGGAACCGGCTGCGGAGCGTTGAGCGCTGCCAGGCCAACCACCGTGGGCATGCCCCGTGCCTGGGCCAGTTCGGCGCGTGCCTTGTCCCAGTGGATGGCCACCAGCGAATCACCCAGCGCCTGTTCCAGCAGGCCTTCGAACACGTTCAGGTCAGGCTCGAAGCTCTGGCCCTGCGCGTCTACCGGTGGATGTGCCTCGAGCAGCAGTTCGCCATTGACGAACGCCACCTTCACCGGTTCGTTGATCAAATGCACACGCGTGTTCACGCCGACCATCGGAAACAGCTCGGCGATGTCTTCGGGGTACATGCGGATGCAACCATGCGTCACCGCCATGCCCACCGCGATGGGATTGTTCGTGCCGTGGATGAGATAGGCGCCGCCCGGCAATGCAAGCCGCATGGCATGCGCGCCCAGCGGATTGTCGGGACCGGGGCCGATGACGCGTGGCAGCGGCGGTTCGCCATTCTTCGCGCGCTCCGCGTGCACGGAAGCCGGCGGCGTCCACGTCGGGTTCTTGCGCATCTCGGTGATGCGCGTGGTGCCCAGCGGCGTGCGCCAGTCCATCTTGCCGATGCTGATCGGCCAGGTGTAGACGCGCTGCGGCTCACCCTTCTTCGCCGGCGGATAGTAGTAAAGGCGATGCTCGGGCAGGTTCACCACGATGCCATCGCGGGGGCCCGGGGGCAGCACGCGCTGCCCCGGAATCACGATGCTCTTGCCTTCGCCCGGCACCCACGGATCGATGCCGGGATTCACGCGCTTCACCTCTTCGGAGCCGAGGCTGAAGCGCCGCGCAATGTCGTAGAGCGAGTCTTCGTAGAGAGTGACGACCCGCTCTTCGCGGCCCAGCACAGGAATTCCTTCGCTGGGCAATTCGTACATCGTGGCGCCGGCCGTCGTGGCGATGAGACCGGCAAGCCACGCGATCCTTCTCATCACGTCACACCGACTCCGCAGGGGCCGTGCTCAGGATCTGCTTCCAGCTGACTTCCTGGCCATTGCGCCGACCTTTCTCGACGAGCTTGAGGCCGTTGGCGTCGATCGTCAGCGTGTAGGGCTTTTCGTCGACCACGATCTCGCGCTTCAGGGGACGGTCTAGCTTTGTTGTCATGGTTCTGGCCTCATGCGACGGGTTAACTGGCCGCAAAGCGTATCACAGGCCCTGCCGGGCCAGTACGCACTGGCTGGCACGGATGAATCGCCATAGACTGCCCGGCCAATGAACAGTTCCAACGAAGTTCCCGCCAGTGGCCGCGAAGATGCGCCCGTTTCCGCGCGCATCCGCCAGAGACTGAAAGATGTAGGACGCCGCTTCCACGCCAACGATCACATCTCCGACATGATCGGCGAAGGCGAGATCGACGCGCTCATCGATGAAGTGGCCGCACGCATGCAGGCCGTGCTTGAGTCACTCGTGATCGATACCGACAGCGACCACAACACGCAGGGCACCGCGCGCCGCGTCGCCAAGATGTATGTCACCGAGGTGTTTCGCGGGCGTTATTTCCCGCAGCCGGCGGTGACGGAATTCCCGAACGCGGAGCGCCTCAACGAACTGATGATCGTCGGGCCGGTCAGTGTGCGCAGCGCCTGCAGCCACCATTTCTGTCCCATCATCGGGCGGGTGTGGATCGGCCTGCTGCCCAATGAGAAGTCGAATCTCATCGGACTGTCGAAGTATGTGCGGCTCACCGACTGGATCATGACGCGCCCGCAGATCCAGGAAGAAGCCATCACCGGACTTGCGGACCTGCTGATCGCGAAGACGCGGCCCGACGGCCTCGCCGTGGTGATGGAGGCCGATCACTTCTGCATGCACTGGCGCGGCGTGAAGGATTCCGACGCGCGCATGACCACCAGCGTGATGCGCGGCGCGTTCCTGAAGGATCCCTCGTTGCGGCGCGAATTCCTGTCGCTGATCCGCCTGAAGAGCTAGCCGCGACGCCTTGCGGGGTTCCGGCCAGGCTGGCTGCCCGGCCGGAAACGCGGATGGCCGATCAGGGCAGCGGGAAGCCCACGGCACGATAGGGCTTTTCTTCCGGCGCCGGGCCGCCGGGCGGCGCGAACATGATCGCGAGCTGGCCTTCCAGCGCATAGCCCATGTTGCCCACCGTGGCGACCGACACCGGTCCTTCCAGCCCATCCTTCACCGTGGTGACCGTGCCGGTATCGCCACTGATCTCGACGCGCTGGATCTTGCCGGTGGAGTCGGTGGTCAGCACCGCGTTGCTGCCATGCGCGCGCATGCCGTCCGGTCCGCTGATCGGCGCCGAGAGCTTCAGCTCGGTCACGGTGCCGGCCTTGCCATCCGCACCGACGGCCACGGCGAACAGCTTGTTGGTGGCCAGCGTGTTCACGATCACGCGACCATCGACGAAGGCGATGCCATCGAGCACGCCGCCTGCCGGGCCGAACGCACCGGCCGGACTCCACACCTCCAGTGCGTCACCGCCGCTGGGCAGACGCAGCACCTGCATCAATGCCGTATCGGTGGCGTACACATCTCCGTTCGGCGCGGCGGCGATGTCATTGCACATGCCGCCTGCGGGGAACGCGTACTGGCCCTTCGCCTCGCCACCCGGCAGGTCGAAGCCGTGCAGTGCGCTCGGGCCCGGCGGTGCGGCACCGGGGGGACCTTCGGCCAGCTGGTTGCTGCACGCCCACAGCGTATTGCTGCCGTCGTCGGCGAACACGCCGAACACCTGCTTCATGCCGCCGGTGCCGGGCGCAATGAACGGCTCCGCCGTGCCCTGTCCGGGCGCGACGCGGTAGATCTGCGACTGCCCGACACTGCCGATGTACAGCGTGCCGTCACTGCTGGCAGTGATGCTTTCGGGGAACACACGTGTGCCGGGGATGGAGATCTCGGCGGGCGCCTGGCTGTTGGCCTCGGCGGGGCCGGCATCCGGCGTGGGTGCATCCTGCTTCGAGCATCCGGTCGCCAGTGCCGCCGTGGCGGCCAGCAGGGCCACCGTGCTGCGGGTCGTGGTTCTGTCCATGTGTGGAATTCCCTCCTCGGTTTGCGGTCCCAACAGATGCTGGGCTGCCCGCGATCCTACACCGCTGCAACCCGGGCCCGCCGGCCGGGGCGATTCAGGAGCGATTCAGCCGGCCGGCGGCACACTTTGTCCACGGATGGCTGATCAACTAGACTTCGCCGCGAGATTTTCCACTTTGAGACCTCGGGGGTTTACCACGATGAATCGACTGACCCGGATCGGATCGCTGGCTGCACTGGCTGCGGTTTCGACCTTTGCCATCGCGCAGGGCGCCGTGACCAAGGCGGCCAACCAGGCCGAGGCCACCAAAGCCATCGAGGCGCGGCAGGCCATCTTCAAGGAGATCAAGGACCTGAATGATCCGCTGGGATTGATGCTGCGTCGCCAGCGTCCGGTGGATCCGGCCCTGGTCGCCACCAATGCGGCCAAGATCGCCGAGCTGGGCGCGAAGCTGCCGGCCGCCTACCTGGTCGACACGCGCGGCTTCACGGCCACGAAGACCGGCGCGCTGGATGGCATCTGGAACAGCCAGGCCGACTTCAAGACCAAGGCCGATGCGCTGGTGACGGCAGCCAACGAAGCCGCGGCTGCAGGCAAGACCGGTGATGCGGCGGCCACGCAGCGCGCGCTGGTCGGCATCGGTCGCTCGTGCGGCAGCTGCCACGACGCTTACCGCCAGAAGGAGTAAGCCCAGGCATCGCGCCGGCGTGCACGCTGCGCGAAAGGCCGGAAGTTCCATGCGGAGCTTCCGGCCTTTTTTCATTGCCGCACGGGATCTGGATCGCGCGCCGGCGCCAATCGCGCGCGGCAGCCGGCTCAGTAATCCTCGAAGGTCGGTGGCGGCGGCGCGAACTGCAGCAGCAGCCAGACCGCGGCGGCAGAGATGAGGATCACCGCCAGCGCCTTCAGCAGATTCGAGCCGGTGATCGCCTCCTGCTCGGCGACCAGCGCGCCGGGCTTGCGACCATGCACCATCGCGCCGATCAGGTTCTGGCGCTTCACGAACAGGTAGAAGAACACGGCCAGCACGTGCAGGCCGATCACCCACAGCAGCACGTCGAAGTTGGTGAAGTGGAAGCTCGCCATGCGGCTGGCGGTGGCTGGTTCCACTGACGTGTGGAACGGCGCCGGATAGATCTCGGTGTTGTCGATGATGAACAGGCCGGTGATGGCCTGCGCGGCCACCATGGCCAACATCACCACCACCGACCAGGCGCCCAGCGGGTTGTGGCCGGGTGCCGGCACATAGTCGCGACTGCCGAAGGATTTCAGATAGGCGACGGTCTTCGATGGCCCGGCGATGAAGCTTGCGAAGCGCGCATGCCGCGGCCCGACGAAACCCCAGATCACCCGGAACAGGATCAGTCCGAGCGTCCAGTAGCCCAGCCAGAAGTGGATCTCCGTGTAGCTGTAGAACAGGGAGCCCATCTCGAGGAACTCCTCGCTGTTCTCGGCGGTGTACCAGGAGGCGGCGATCGACAGCACCAGCAGCCAGTGGAACAGGCGCAGCGGCAGGTCCCAGACCAGACGCTTGTCGGAAACTTTCTCGGGCATGGAGGGGAATCCTGGCAGTGAAAAACAGCGCCCGATTCTACCCAATCAGGCGACGTGCACGTCCACCAGCATCGGGCGCGGGGATGCCAGCGCGGCGGTGAGGGCTGCTTTGAGGTCGGCGGCGCGGGTGACGCGCACGGCTCCACAGCCATGGCCATGCGCCAGCTGCACGAAATCGATGCCGGGCAAATGCGTGCCCACGGGGTCTGACAGGCCGAAGCGGCGCGAGAAGGACTGCAGCGCTTCATAGCCGCCGTTGTTCACGATGATCACGGTCAATGGCAGTTGCAGCTGCGCCGCCGACCACAGCGCCTGGATGGAGTACATCGCCGAACCGTCGCCGAGCAACGCGATCACCCGCTGGCCGCGCCGCGCCAGCGCGATGCCCACCGCCGCCGGCAGTGCATGTCCGAGACCGCCACTGCTGCAGGTATAGAATGTTTCGGGGCGCAGGATGGGCAGGTGGTCATGCATCGGTTCGCGCGTGCTCGGCGCCTCCTCGACGATGATGGAGTCCGGTGCGCGCAGGTCGGCCAGCACCTGCAGCAGCAATGAGTCGGTGAGCGGATCCTGCAGCGCAAGCCGCGGCACCGGTTCGCGGCCGCGCTGCGGGGCCGGGCCGGCGGCGGACCGGCCCATGCCGGCCAGCGCGCGCAGGGCAGCACCCACCTGGCCGATGATCGCGTGACCGGCAACCGCCGAAGCCGCCCAGTCCGGATCCTCGGTGATCTGGAACACCGACAGGCCGGCCGGCACATGATCGCCCTCGCCTTCGGCGTGATAGGTGAACACCTGTGCGCCAAGCACCAGCAGCAGGTCGTGTCCGGCCAGCCGCTGGTGGATCTGCTCGCGGAATGCCGGCAGGAAACCGGCGAACAGGGGATGGTCTTCCGGAAAGCCGCAGCGGCCGATCAGCGGGCTGGCCCAGACCAGCGCGCCGTGCATCTCGGCCAGGCGGACCACGGCATCCCATGCAAGATCCCGGTCGATCGCGGCGCCGACCACGAACACCGGTCGCTGGCTGCGTCCCAGCTGCGCGCCGAGCTGCGCCAGTGCGGCGGGGTCCGCGTGCTGCACGGGCGCCACGCTGCGCGGCGCCAGCGGTTCGCATGTCACATCCCAGTCGTCGATGGGAATCGACACGAACGCAGGCCCGCGCGGCGGCGTCATCGCGATGTGGTATGCGCGCTCGATGGCGCGCGGCACGTCCTCGGCGCGCGCCGGTTCCACCGCCCACTTCACGTAGGGTTGCGGCAGTTCGGTGGCGCGGGATGAAAACAGGAATGGTTCGAGCGGAAGCAACGAGCGCGACTGCTGGCCGGCCGTCACGACCAGCGGCGTGCGGTTGCGATAGGCAGTGAACAGGTTGCCCATGGCATGCCCCACGCCCACTGCGGAGTGGAGATTGACCAGTGCAGCATTGTGCGTGGCCTGCGCGAACCCATCGGCCATGCCGACGGCAACGCTTTCCTGCAGCCCGAGCACATAGTGGAAATCGGCCGGGAAATCACGGAAAAAGGTCAGCTCGGTCGAGCCCGGGTTGCCGAAGACATGCTGCATGCGCAATCTGCGCAGCAGATCGAGGGTCACTTCCCGCACACTCGCCATGACGCCCCCGTATCGGGTGGTTTGGTTAGAATGACGAGTCTATGACTTTTGGGGTGCATGCGCCGTGAGCGAAACCGTCAAGCTGGGCCGCCTGGCCATCGATCCGGGTCTGAAATCCTTCGTCGACAGCGAGGCGCTGCCGGGCACCGGCATCGACCCGCAGCACTTCTGGACCGGCTTCGAAGCCATCGTCGCAGAGTTCACGCCGCGCAACCGCGCGCTGCTCGCGGTGCGCGACCAGCTGCAGGCCGCCATCGATGGCTGGTGGCGCGAACACAAAGGCCAGGCCTTCGACGTGCGGGCTCATACCGAATTCCTGCGCGGCATCGGCTACCTGGTGCCGGAGCCGCAGGGCGTGGTCATCGACACCGCCAATGTCGATGCAGAGATCGCGACCATCGCCGGCGCGCAGCTCGTCGTGCCGGTCGACAACGCCCGTTATGCGCTCAACGCCGCCAACGCACGCTGGGTCAGCCTCTATGACGCGCTGTATGGCACCGATGCGCTGCTGCCGCCGGATCCGAAGCCCAAAGGCTACGACCCGGGCCGCGGCGCCCATGTGGTGGAATATGGTCGCCGCCTGCTCGACGAGATCGCGCCGCTCAATGGCGGGAGCCATGCGTCCGCGCTGGGCTACGCCATCGTCGATGGCCACCTCGAGGTGAAGCAGGCCGGCGGTGGCGCCGCGCACCTGCGCGACGCGACGCGCCTTGCCGGCTGGCAGGGCGATGCGGCGTCCCCCACCGCCGTGCTGTTGCAGAACAACGGGCTGCATGTCGAGATCGTGATCGACCGCACGCACCGCATCGGCCAGAGCGATGCGGCCGGCGTTGCCGACCTCCTCATCGAGTCGGCCGTGACCACGATCATGGACTGCGAGGATTCCGTCGCCGCCGCCGACGCCGCCGACAAGACCCGCGTCTACCGCAACTGGCTGGGCCTGATGAAGGGTGACCTGTCGACGCGCTTCACCAAGGCCGGCCAGACCGTCGAGCGCCGCCTGAATGAAGATCGCGTCTACACCACGGGCGGCGGCACGCTCACCTTGCACGGGCGCAGCCTGATGCTGGTGCGCAACGTTGGCCACCACATGCAGAACGACGCGGTGACCTTCGACGGCGCGCCGGTCTACGAGACGCTGCTCGATGCGTGCGTGACGCTGGCGATTGCCCTGCATGATGTGAAGGGTGCGCGCCGCAACAGCCGTGCCGGCTCGGTGTATGTGGTCAAGCCGAAAATGCACGGCCCCGACGAGGTCGCATTCGCCAACGACCTGTTCGATCGCGTCGAAGACCTGCTGGGCCTCGCACGCCACACCGTGAAGATGGGCGTCATGGACGAGGAGCGCCGCACCAGCGCGAATCTCGCCGCCTGCATCGCGGCCGCGCGCCATCGCATCGTGTTCATCAACACCGGCTTCCTCGACCGCACCGGCGACGAGATCCACACCTGCATGGAAGCAGGTCCGGTGCTGCCCAAGGACGAGGTCAAGACGCAGGCCTGGATCCGCGACTACGAGCGGCGCAATGTGCTGATCGGTCTCGCCATGGGTTTCTCCGGCCGCGCGCAGATCGGCAAGGGCATGTGGGCCATGCCCGACCGCATGGCCGACATGCTGAAGACCAAGATCGCGCATCCGCAGGCCGGTGCAAACACTGCCTGGGTGCCCTCGCCCACCGCCGCCGCGCTGCATGCGCTGCACTACCACCGCGTCAATGTGGCCGAGGTGCAGGCGGGTCTGGCCAACGAGAAGGTGCCCGCCACCGACGCGCTGCTGACCCCGCCGCTTGCTGCCCGGCTGCCCGACGCCGATGGCATCCAGCGCGAGCTGGAGAACAACATCCAGGGCATCCTGGGTTACGTGGTGCGCTGGATCGACCAGGGTGTGGGGTGCTCGAAGGTGCCCGACATCCACGACGTGGGCCTGATGGAAGATCGCGCCACGCTGCGCATCTCCAGCCAGCACGTGGCCAACTGGCTCTATCACGGCGTGTGCACCGAGGCCCAGGTGCGTGACACGCTGGCGCGCATGGCCGATGTGGTCGATCGCCAGAATGCCGGCGACGCCGGCTATCGGCCGATGTCGCGCGACCTCGCCGGCAGCATCGCCTTCCAGGCCGCCTGCGACCTGATCTTCCAGGGTCGCGCGCAGCCCAATGGCTATACCGAGTTCATCCTCCATGCCCGCCGGCGCGAGTACAAGGCGCGCCTGGGCCGCGGCTGATCTCCCGAGACATTCGAACAGAAGAGGTTCCTGATGCTGACCCGCAAGACCCTGTCCCTCGCCGATGCGAAGAAGGTTGCCGCTGCCGCTTCCGCAAAGGCCGTCGCCGAAGGCTGGACGGTCGTGATCGCGATCCACGACAACGGCGGCAACCTGATCTACCTGGAGCGTGCCGATGGCACGCAGCTGGGATCGGTGGTCGTCGCGCAGGAGAAATCGCGCACGGCCCTGATGTTCAAGCGTCCCACGAAGATGCTCGAAGACACGGTGCTGTCGGGTCGCGTGCACATGATGTCCCTGCCGGGCATCACCTCGGTCGAAGGGGGGCTGCCCATCGTCGTCGAGGGCGAGATCGTTGGCAGCATCGGCGTGTCCGGCGTGCAGTCCAGCCAGGACGGGCAGGTCGCCGCAGCCGGCGTGGCGGCGCTCACCGCCGGTTGAGGCCCCGAATGCTTCGGCGCACAATGATTGCCTGACTCAACATCCGCCGCAGGGCCCTGGGGGAAACGATGATCGCCGTACAACGCTGTGTGCGCCTCGCCGTGGCCTTGAGTGCCGCCCTGCCCCTGTGTGCGCTGTCCCAGGTCGAGGGGAGCGACGACGATTTCATCCTGGAGGAGATCGTCGTCACTGCCCAGAAGACCGAGGAATCCCTGCGGGATGTGCCGCTGTCGGTCGAGGCCGTGCTGGGCGAGAAGCTCACAGACGCCGGCATCCTGCGCCTGGATGACCTGAAGGGCTATGTGCCGAACCTGCAGATGAGCGAGACCGGCATCGCGAACAACATCTACATCCGCGGCATCGGCTCCGGACTGAACCAGGGCTTCGAGCAATCGGTCAGCCTGTACCAGGATGGCGTCTATCGCGGACGCGGCCACCAGTCGCGCATGCCCTTCCTCGATCTTGCCCGCGTCGAGGTGCTGCGCGGGCCGCAGCCGATCCTGTTCGGCAAGAATGCGGTGGCCGGGGCCGTGAACATGGTGGCGGCGCAGCCCACGGACCAGTTCCAGGCAGCGGGCCGCGTGTCGCGCGATGTCGAGAACGACGAGACCACCGCCGACGTGATGGTGTCCGGTCCCCTCACCGATTCGCTGCGCGGCCGCGCGGCCGTGTTCCATCGCCATGCCGATGGCTACCTGACCAACCGCACGCTGGGCGAGCGCGAACCGCGCCGCAACGACGTGGGCGCGCGGCTCATGCTGCAGGCCGATCTCACCGACGCATTCACGGCGACGTTGCGCGTGGAGGGCGGCAAGTTCGATGCCGATGGCCGGCAGATCGAGATCTTCGGCGAGACACCGATCACCCGGGCCGGATCCCCCTTTCTCGGCGCCACTTATTCGCAGGCACTGGCCGGCGTGATCCAGGCCGGCGGCGGCACCCCGCCGGCGGGGCTGCTCGAGACCGGCGGCGCGGGCGTCGACTATTTCAATGGCACCGCGCCGCAGAGCTACAGCAACAACGACTCGCGCGAGGCCGCGCTGACGCTCGACTATGTGCTGGGCAACGGCGCGCGCTTCACCTCCCTCACCGCATACAGCGCATACAAGCTCGACGAGTTCTGTGACTGCGACTTCGTCGCCGCGCCGCTGGTGAATGCCGGCATCGAAGAGGACTACACGCAATACAGCCAGGAACTGCGGCTGGCGTCCGCGCCGGATGCGCGGGTGCGCTGGATCGGCGGCCTGTTCTTCCAGCGCTATGAACTGGATGAATCCGATTACCTGGGCGTGCCCGGCAACAGCCTCGTGCCCACGCTGATCGCACAGTCCGCGGCACCGCTGGTGGTGCCCGCCTTGCAGGGGCCCGGCGCGCCATGTGCCGCGCTTGCCTCAGCCGCCTGTCTGCCGATCGCGCGCGGCGTGGTCGACAGTTTCTTCCGCGGCGCCTCCAACCCGCGCGATTTCACGCAGGACAGCACGCTGTACTCGGCCTTCCTGCAGGGCACGATGTCGCTGAACGAGAAGTGGAGCCTGACGCTGGGCGGCCGCCTCAACCACGAAAAGAAAGAAGGCCGGCGCACCACCTACCTGGTGGATGCCGGTGGCGGCACGATCAACAATCCGCTCGCGCTCGCGCTGTATGACCGTGTGCTGGGCATCTCGCGGCATGATGTCGCGGGCGCGCGCAAGGAGACCAACTTCTCGCCGCTGGTGAACCTGCAGTACCGCTATTCGGCTCGTTCGATGGCCTACCTGTCCGCGGCGCGCGGCTACAAGTCCGGCGGCTTCGATGCGCGTTCGAACCGTGCGCCCTCCCCGGATTATGTGGATCCGGATCCGAACCCGCCCGAAGAGCTGGCGGGCTCATTCGAGTTCGAGGATGAGCGGGCGACCACGTTCGAGGTGGGCGTGAAGACCGCCATCGGCGCGCGCGCCGAACTGAACGTGGCGGCCTTCCAGACGGACTACAAGGGCCTGCAGACCACGGCTTTCGACGGGCGCATCGGCTTCAATGTGGACAACGGCAGCGCCGATGTGCGCGGCGTGGAGCTGGAAGGACGCTGGCGGCCGTTCGGTGGCTTGCTGCTTGAAGCGTCAGCCGCGCTGCTCGACTTCGAGTGGACGGACTATCAGGGGCAGTGCTACTACGATCTGCTCGCGAGCGGCGCCTGCCCCAGCGGCAATGCGCAGTACGCCGGCCGCGACAACCAGTTCGCACCCGGCTACAGCGGCGTCGTGTCGGCCGAATACGCGTGGAACCTGGGGCCGCTGTTGCTGACCACGACGGCTGACCTCGTGTTCTCGGACCAGTACCTGCAGTCCCTGAACCTCGACCCGTCGCTGGTGCAGGATTCCTTCAGCAAGCTCAATGCACGCGTGGCGCTGGGCGACGCGGATGGCCGCTGGCAGCTGGCGGTGGTCGGTCGCAACCTGACGAACCGCACGACGGTGAGCTATGCGGCCGACACGCCGCTCTCCTACACGCTGTTCGGCGCCCGCAGCTATTACGGCTTCGTCGACCCGCCGCGGGCGATCGCGATCGAGGCGCGGATGCGCTTCTGACCCGCAGACTTCACGCCTTCAGCGTGACCTTCGCGCCGGTCTCGTCGTCGACGAACTCCGTGTCGCTCAGCCGATGCAGCCGCTCGCCGGTCTTCAGGTCGTAGCGGCGGTTGATCTCCTTCGGGCGTCCCTTCATGCGCCCGTCGCTGCCCATTGTGCGCGCGAAGGTGATGCGCTCGAGGATCTCGCAGGGCTTGCCGTTCGCGTCGAGGGCGGGATAGCGCAGCAGCTCTTCGGAGTATTTCTTTTCCATCGATGAAAACGGCCGGCCGGCGGGAGCTTCCGCCGGCCGGCAAGCTATTACGCCAGCGGCCCCGGTGCAAGCCGCTGTGGGCAGAGCACCGCGGTTCCGACTGCGCACGCGGCTGGCGCGACTCGCCTGCCCCGCCGCCAGCGCGCCCCGGATCAGCCGCCCGCGCTGCCCACCCTGCCTCCGTCCTGCCGCGTGATCGCGACCGTGGCCGATCGGGGGCGCGAGATGCCGTCCAGCGCCGGCCAGCTGCTCTGCAGCGTCGCAGGGTGGCCGCTCTCGCCGGGATGCTGGATGTTCACGAACAGCGTCTGCTGGTCCGGCGTCATCGCGATGCCGGTGATCTCCGATCCCTTCGGACCGACCAGGAAGCGTCGCAGCGTCGCCGGGGTCGCCGGCGCGCCAACCTGTGTGGTGACGGTCCTGCTCACGCCGGCCACCGTGCTGGTCAGTTGCCGGGCGCCGCCGTCGCCGACTTCGCCAGGGACCGCCGCCAGCATCATGCAGTTGGTGGTGCCGGTGTAGGCGCCATCGTCGGTCTGGATCCAGCACACGCCGCGGCGGTCGAACCAGATGCCATCGGGGCTCGAGAAGTCGTTCTCTGCGGTGAGACCCGACACGTTCACAGCGGTCGCGTCAGCGTCATGCGGCGCGCCGAACAGGTAGATGTCCCAGCGAAAGGCCGTGGCCGCCGGTGAATCCTCGTGCTCGCGGAAGCGGATGATGTGTCCGTTGGCGTTGCCCCCGTTGCCATAGGAGCGCGGGTTCGCGGCATCGACGCCGGTCACCGGGCGCGAGGCATTGTTGTTGTTGGTGAGCGTCAGGTACACATCGCCATTGCGCGGATTCACGGCCACCCATTCCGGACGGTCCATCTTCGTCGCACCGGCGGCGTCGGCAGCAAGGCGCGTGTGCACGCACATCTCGGTCTCTTCGGTGAAGCCGAACGGCGCGGCGGCGACGGCGGGATTCGCCAGCGACAGCAGCAGCCATTCGCCGGTGCCGTCCTCGTTGAACTTCGCCGCATACAGCTTGCCGGCGTCCAGGTATTTGTCGCCGGACGCGAGGCCGCCATCGGCATCCGCTTCCGACCACAGCGCGTCGGAGACGAACTTGTACAGGTATTCGCCGCGCGAGTCGTCGCCCAGGTAGACGGCCAGCGGCTTGCCCGCAACGGGACGGCCATAGGCGGCGTTCTCGTGGCCCATGCGGCCCAGCGCGGTGCGCTTGACTGGCATCGATGCCGGATCATGGGGATCCACCTCCACCACGTAGCCGAAAGTGTTTGGCTCGTTGCGGAAGTCGTCGCTGCCATCGATCGAGGCGCCCGACTGCGTGGCGTCCCAGCGGCGGAAGGTCCAGTCGCCCGGGTCACCCGCGGTGGCCGTGCGCCACGCATAGCTGCCTGCGCCGCTGCTCACGCCATAGCGGGTCAGCGACTGCACGGCCTTGCTGGTGACGCCACGCACGGCATTGTCGGTCGCCGCGGGGCGATAGAAGTATCCGGCCCAGTTCTCCTCGCAGGTCACATAGGTGCCCCACGGCGTGGGACCCGCGGCGCAGTTGTTGATCGTGCCGCGGCTCATCGTGCCGCTGGCGGAGTTCAGCGTGCGCAGCGACGGATGGCCGGCCGCGGGGCCTGCGATGCGCATCCAGGTGTTCGGCGTGATGCGGCGGTTGAATGGCGAGTCCGTGATCACCGTCCAGCCGTCGGCGCCCTTGGCGACCTCGAAGACGGCCAGGCCGTGGGCGTTGATCTCCTTCAGCGCCTCGTCGGCCGGCCGTGGCGCGGGCGTCGGATCGCCGGCATGCAGGTATTGCTGGGAGATGTTCTCGTGGTTGATGGCGATCAGCCCGCGGACCGACGATGTGGCATCGCGCGTGCCCGCAGACGACAGGCCGAAGTACTCCATGCCGTCATGGTGGTCGCCGGCGCGGAACGCGAACGACGCGCCGCTCTCCGTGCCATCGTTGGCATAGGCCGGCACCGAGGCGGACAACGGGTCGCCCAGCGCATACAGCACCTGTGCGCGGTGCCCCGCCGGAATGGCCAGCAGGTCATCGATCGAATGCGCCACGGCCTCGAAGTTCAGCGACAGCGGCTGCGTGGCCGGCGGCGGGGTTGCGCCAGCGGCGATGTCATCATCGTCATCACAGCCGGCGAGACCGGCCCCGACGAACAGCGTCGCGGCTGATGCCGCCGCACCGCGGAGCACCCTCCGCCGCGACAGGTATCCCTGCAGGACGGTGTCGAAGGAGGTATTGCGCGAATCGTTGCAGCCGATGTCTTCCAGTTCGACGGCGGGCGCGAGGTCTTTCATGTGGCGTGGAGCTCCCTGTCTGGTGAGGAGCCCAATGTAGGCAGCGATGGTGATCGCCGGATGACCGGTGGGTGACAGACGCGTGACGTTTCAACGCGTTGCAGGAATCCGTAGGAGCGATCCGGCAGCGACCACCGGCGTCACGGAGTGTTGCGCGCGGCAGCGGGCGCGCAATCTATCCCTGCAGTCGATGAATCTTCAATGAAACATCACTGTACGCTGGGCCCAGCAAGGCGAAATGCCGGCAGGGCCCAGTCTTTATGCGCGTGTGAAAAGCACGCTCACTTCGCCGGCCCGCGATCACCGGGCGTCAGCAGCCCCACCGGAAACTGCGCGACGTTGCTGCCGGGTTCCAGCGCACTGATCCGGCTGACTCCCTGCTTGCGCACCTCGTCGATGCGCAGGACCGACTGCATCGGCAGCATCGTGCACTTCACGCCGGCGAACTCGGCCTTGATGCGCTCCTCGGTGGCATCGAGCACGACCGTGGAGCGCTGGCCGAACACCAGTTCCTCCACCTCGATGAAGCCGAACAGGCGCCCCTGCGCCACCTTGCGGGCGTAGATCTCGTAGACCTTCCCCTGGTTCACGAATATCACCTTGAAGAGCGTGCTGGCGGCGGCCATGGTCACTGCCCCGCCGCGACGGTGACGGGGACGCGCAGCTGCTGTCGGCCGCGCAGCACGGTCAGGACCACGCGCTGGCCGGGAGTGGTGCGATCGAGCGCGTCATAGAGATCCTCCACGTCTTCGGTGCGCCGGTCTCCCACGGCGAGGATCACATCCCCGATGGACACATTCCCGCGGCGGTCGATGCTGGCCGGTCGCAGTCCGGCGGCGGCAGCCGGTGAACCCGGATCGACCGCGAGCAGGAACACGCCCTGCACCCCGTGCTCGCGCGCCAGCGCGGCATTGATCTGCGATTGCACGTGCTCGCCCAGTGTGGGCCGCGTGTAGCGGCCGGTGGCAATCAGCCGCGGCACGACACGGTTCACCGTGTCGACCGGCACCGCGAACCCGATGCCCGCATAGGCGCCGGACGGGCTGAAGATCGCGGTGTTCACCCCGATCAGGCGACCGGCGGAATCCAGCAGCGGCCCGCCGCTGTTGCCCGGATTGATCGCGGCATCGGTCTGGATCAGGTCGCGGATCGCAAGGCCGGCCGAGGTCGGCAGCTCGCGGTTCAGCGCCGACACGACGCCGGTGGTCAGCGTCCAGTCGAGGCCGAACGGATTGCCCACGGCATAGACCTGCTGGCCGACGCGCAAGTCCTCGCTGGTGCCGATCGGCAGCGCGGGCGGCCGGTCATTGCCGGTGCGGATGCGCAGCACGGCCAGGTCATGGTAGGGACTGCGGCCCACCAGCTGCGCATCGAACGAGCGGCCATCGGCCAGCCGCACCTGCGCGCTCGAGGCTCCCTGGATCACATGGTTGTTCGTGACGATGTGACCGGCGGTGTCCCAGACGAAGCCGGACCCGGTGCCGCTCGGCACCTGCAGCGGATTGCGCGACCAGAAGTCCACCACGCGCTGTGTGGTGGCGATGTAGACCACCGAAAGGCGCGAGCGCTCGAACAGGTCGATGGTGGACCGCTCGTCAGCGCCCAGCGGGCCGCGCGGCGTGGGGGCGCGGGGCGCGCCCGTGGCAGGTGGCTGGGCGGATTCCGCCGCAGCACGCCACAGCGAAGCGCCGGTCGCAAGCATCGCCACCGCAGCGATGGCGAGGGGAGCGAGACGGAATTTCATGGCCGCATCCTGCAATGCACCCGCTGCAGTTTCAACCGGCCGGCAGCGCGAGGTTTCAGGACGGCCGCCCTTCCTCGAGCAGCCCCTCCACCAGGTGCAGCAGGTCATCCACCCGGAAAGGCTTGCGCAGGAAGCGCTGGAAGCCATCGAAGCGCTCCCGGATGGCCTGTTCACTGACCGCGCTGGTCATGACGATGGGAATCAGCGCGGAGGCCGGGTCGGCGCGCAGCGCCACTCCCATCGCCGCGCCATCCATGATCGGCATCATGTAGTCGGCGACGATGAGATCCGGCCGCGCCGCGCCGACGCGGTCCAGGGCCTGGCGGCCGTTGGCTGCCAGCACCACGCGATATCCGGCGTCCTCCAGCGCGCTCATCAGCACGTCGGCGGCTCCGAATTCGTCCTCGACGACCAGGATGGTGTGCACGGTGGCGGCTATCTGCGGGACGGCGGGTCCGCCGGATGGCCGGTCACGCTGCGCGCCACACCCGTGGTGGTGGCCTCGAAGCCGAACAGCGGCTCGCCGACGACCATGCCGGTGTCCGTGATTGCCACTTCGCGCACGAACGGATCGTAGTCACTGTTGCGCATCTTGATGATGGAGAGCAGACGGCTCAGTCGCGCGTCGCGTTCCACGAACCGCAGGTAGACCACGTTGTCCACGATGGCCGACATGCCATCGATGGGCATGCGGACCGCCGAGCCGATGATCTCGCGCGTCTCCACCGTGATCAGCGTGGCCACGCCCCTCGCCCGCAGCTCGTTCATCAGGCAGGAAAGGAAACGGCTGAGCCGCTCGGCATCCGGCACGGCCTCGAGCAGCGCGCCCAGGCCATCGATGACCAGGCGGCGCACGCCGCGCGCCTCGACCGCCTGCAGCAGTTCATGCGCCAGCTCGTCGATCAGGTGCTCGCCCTGCGAGTGCCAGAGGATCTGCAGCCGTCCGTCATCGAGCAGACCGGTGATGTCGTGTCCGATCGCGCGGGCCTTGTCGATCAGCCGCTCGGGCGTCTCGTAGAACGTGAACATCAGGCCCGGCTCATCCGCGGTGGAGCGCGCCAGGAACTGGGTCGACAGCAGCGTCTTGCCGGTACCCGTCGACCCCAGCAGCGCCGTGATCGAGGACAGGCAGATGCCGCCGTTCAGCATCGAGTCGAGGCTGGCGGAGCCGGAGGTGATCCGTTTGCCGTGGCCCGGGTCCGGCCGGGAGGGCTGGTCATACAGCGCCTCGATGCGCGGGAACAGCCGGATCCCCTCGGATGTGATGCGGAAAGTGTGCCTGCCGCGCAGCGAGGCGGCACCGCGGAACTTGCGGACCTGCAGGGTGCGCTGGTTGCGCACGTTGTACTGCTCGTCCCCGAGCTCGATCAGCCCATCCACCATCGTGTGTTCGGCATGGACCATTTCCCCGAGATCGCTGGTGAGCAGCAGCACCGTGCAGTCGTTCGACGCAGCGTGGCTCTGCAGCTCGTGGATGAACTTCTTGAACTGCCGCGCCGTCGGGGCGGATTCCTGCGCGGCCACCAGCCCGTCGAGCACGAGCAGTCCGACCTTGCGGGCGCGCATTTCCCTGCGCAGCAGGCCCAGCAGCCCCTTGAGGCCCTCCTCCTCGAGGGTCGCGAAAGCGCTGAAATAGAACAGCCGGTCCGGGACCATGCTCTCGTCGAAGAAGGACATCTCCTGCAGGTGCTGCAGCATGCGCGAGTGGGATTCGGCGAGCAGCGTGGCATACAGCGCGCGCCCGCCACTGGCCACGTGGCGGTAGCAGATCTCGTTGGCGAGAATGGTCTTGCCGGCGCCGGGCACGCCCTGGATGATGTAGACGCCCGCGACCAGCAGGCCGCCGCGGGTGATGCGGTCGAAGCCGTCCACGCCGGTGACAAAACGTTCAATGGTCGGTCGCGCATTCATCGGCTGGCAGCTCCATGGCTGGTGTCGGCCAGCGGTGTTGCGGCGGTGTCCAGTCCGGGCAGCCGCACCGAGAAGGTCGATCCGGCTCCGGGCTGGCTGTGAAGCTGCACGCCGCCACCATGGGCTTCCACCAGCGATCGCACCAGCCACAGCCCGATTCCGAATCCGCTGCGGCGGGCACC
>CAZWDR010000010.1:0-39372 GCA_964632365.1 uncultured Steroidobacteraceae bacterium | reverse complement strand
AGCGGCGCGGCACGTCCTGCGCTGGTGAATCCGATATCCGGCAGTTGCTGGGCCGAGGCCGAGACAGCGGCGAGCGACAACGCAGCGCACGCAAACTTGCACGCACTCCTGCAGAGTGTTGCGGCGCGTCTCATTGAAATTCTCCCTGAGCGAGACTGCTGCGACTGGAAGTCGAAGGATTATTCGGCTGCAAGGGAATAAAGTCCAGCGCAGGGTCGATGGGTTCGGCCGCACTTCGATCCGGGGCAACCACTTGGATGCGCGACCACTGGCAACGACCCGCTGCGCGGCGCCACAATTGTGTTCTTCGCGGGCGCCCGGCAATGGGTTCGCTTGTTCGGCGAAAACGGAGAGGCCATGTTGAAACGGATGATCCTGGTTCTCGCCTTCGCCTTCGCCAATGCAGCCGCGGCCGTGCCCGGTTGTTCCAGCGCAAGCGCGTTGGACGACACGATTGATTGCCTGCGCGAAGAGGTGATCAAGGCTGAGGCCGACATGGGTCGGTATCTTGACGCGAGCAAGGGGCGCCATGCCGGAAACCGGCTCCAGTTGAGAGCCATCGACGCTTCACAGCAAACGTGGCAGAACGTCAGACGCCTTCGATGCAGCGCGGTAAACGTCCTCCCGCGTGATGACAAGAAACATATGGCTGAACTTCTCTCCTGCAGAGTCCGCGAACTGCGAGAGAGGACGCATCGGATATGGGAGTCGTACCTGACGTATCCGGACGGTCGACAGCCCGACTTGCCCGAGCCCGCGCAGTGAGGTGCCCCGACGTGAGCCCACGAGAATGACCAGCGATACGGCATCGCGCAAACCCATCCTGCTGCGCCCCGGAGAAGGCCGATCCCACGTCATGGGCCGCATGCGCGCCGTCTTCAAGGCGGACGGTGTCGAATCGGCGGATCGCTACTCGATCTCCGAATGGTGGCTCGAGCCGCGGACGACCGGGCCGGGTGCACATTCGCACGATGAGGACGACGTCTTCTTCGTCATCGCCGGGACGATGAGCTTCCTGATCGGGGACGAGTGGAAGGATGCAGAGGCAGGCTCGTTCGTCCTCGTGCCCGGCGGCATCACGCACGACTTCCAGAGCAGGGGAGCGGTTCCGGCCGGGGTGCTGAACTTTTCGGTGCCGGGCGGCTTCGAGTCGAACATGCCCGCGATCGCAGCGTGGTTCCGGCAGCATCCGCCGTCCGACACCGCTATCTGACGAACGGATCCTCGAGCAGCCGCGCAACGCAATCCTTCGCTCCGGCACGGCCGAGCAGCCCGGCTCTCCCCATCAGCGCAGGCCCATGTTGGCGGAGGAACACCTGCCAACTGGCGATTTCCCCGTGCACCCGCATCGAGTCGAGCAAGGCGCGCAGCCGCTCCGGATCGGTGCTGATCAGCACTTCACGCAGCTGCGCCAGGGACGCCTGCAGCGGGCGGCTCTGCGCAGCGCGCGAGGCCTGGCGTTGCGCTTCCTGGGCGACGACCTCCGCCGCGCGATCGGGCTCACCCAGCGCCTGCAACGCGCGCGCTCGCAAGGACGAAGAGTACGCGCGGCCCAGTTCTGTCTCGTTGTGCTGCGCACGCAGTTCGGCGAGAGCGAGACAGGCTTCGGCCCATATCCGGCTCCCCTGGGATTCCGCATCACACATCTTGCGCTGGCCGCCCAGCGCCGGCAGCTGGGCGACGCCGAAAGCGCTTCCGATCCGCTCCGGAAGAGACAGGGAAGTATGCATTGCCAGCGCGTGATCGATTGCCGCAACCGTCTCCGGCCAATGCCAGGTCGAGGTTGATGCGCGCGCCGCGCCGCGCATGGCCTCGAGAGCGCCGGTGCTATCGCCGGCCCGGTACCGATGGATGGCAACCATTGCCCAGGCTTCCGCGTTGTCGCGCTGCAGATCGAGCAGACCCTGCTCGAGTCGGGCGAACGGGCACGAGGACCCGGTTGCAAAGCAGGCGCGCAGCGCGTGCCACGCCAGCATTGGCGAACCCTGCGCGATGCTGCGATCGGCCAGCTCCACGATGATTGCCGTGGCTTGCTGATCCTCCAGGTCGGGCCCCACCGCCAGCGCGGCAAGCAGGTGGTCCTGATCGGACTGAAGGTGCGCGGTTTCCTTGAGCTTCCTCGATTCCGCAGCCCAGTCTGATCCATCGGCCAGGGCTGGGGGCAGCACCGGCACCCCACTCTCCATCCACGCGAACGCAGCAGCCTCATTGAACAACCCGATGCAGACGTCGTCGGTCGTGGTGGTGCGGAGGTCCGCCCCCGTCGTCGGCTGCACCGTCGCCGCTGCGCTGGCATCCGCGCTCACGGTCTGCGGTGGACGGACATCGATGCCTGCTGGCAAGTGCATTTCCTGCGCAGTGTCCGGCATTTCCGCATCGCCGTCGCGCAGGTAAAAACAGAGCACTGCCGCCACCACGGCGAAGGCGGCCGCCGCCGCGATGACCCTGTTCCGCACACGCATGCGCGCGACTATCGCACAACCATCCCGCGCCTCGCCCCGCTACCTCCCGCCGAAATCCCGGCGCACGCGCCGGATCGCCATCCAGCTGCCGGTCACACAGACGGCTGTCACACCGCCGAGCAGCAGCATCGTCACCACATCCCACAGCGGCCGGCTGCGCAGCCCGCGGAAGTCCAGGCTGTGCAGCCCCTGCGTGATCCACCGCGCGGTTTTCGCATCGCCATCCACCACGCGCACCTGGCCGCTGGCCGGATCCAGGTACACATGCGTGCGATCGTCATCGTCCAGCACGGCACGCCATGCAGGCAGCGCCACGTCGCGCTTGTGGCCGTAGTAGTACGCGTCCTCGCGGGTGATCAGGTCGAGCGCGCGCACCGGCGTGTCGAGGCGCGCGAATGCAGCGCGGGCCTGCGCCTCTTCGATGTGCGAGGGCTGGCCTGACGAATCGACGCGCACGCTGGACCCATCCGCGCGCATCAGCAGCACGTGCAATCGTCCGCCGAAGGGTGCGGCGCGCATCTGGCGGAAGTCACCGGATGCCATCGTCGAAGGTGCCGATGCCAGCAACGCATGCAGGTCCGCAGCCGGCGGGGCGCCGAGCATCTGCGTGCGCACCCGCGCGGATGCATCGCCGCCCGCGAGAAATCCCCACGGCGTCATCGTCAGCAGGCCGCTGAATACCCACGTGAGGACCAGCACACCGAACACCAGCCCGGCGATGTGATGCCAGTACCACCACCCGCGGAACGGCGAAGCCAGCTTGCCGCTGCGATCTCGGCGCAGCCGCGCGATGCCGACGTAGATCCCGGTGGCTGCCAGGAAGGCGCCGATCACGGAGGTCCAGATGACCACCTGCGTCCACACCGCTCCATGCTGACGCAGCGCGGTGGGATACAGCCAGTGCGGGATCGCGCCGAGCCACGCCAGCACCCGTTCGCGCCGGTTGGTGTCGAGGAACACCTCGCCGCTGCGGCCGCTGACATACAGCTCGGTGCCTGCGGCATCGTCCAGCGCAAAGTGATGCACGGGCGCATTGCGCCGCGCGGCCTGCAGGGTCCACTGGTCGATCTCCACCTCGCCGAGCCAGCGCGGCGTGGACGATCCGCCGATGTCACGCTGCCGTGCATGCGCCGCGGCGATGCGCTGCAGATCCCCGCGCGTGAACGTGCTGACCGGCTCACCGGTCGCCAGATCCACCGGCGCTGCGCCACCGGCGCGCAGCACGGCGCGCCCGTCGAGCATCTCGATGGTGAACGACCCCAGCGGTGCATCCGCCGGCGGCAACGCATGGGGATGACAGCATCCCTGCAGCCGCAACGGCGCAAGGCCGGCCAGACGCTCCTGCTGCGTCAGCTCCGGCATCGCCTGGTACATCATCACGAAGCCCGACAGGCACCACAGCGCCATCAGCAGGCCCACCGCCACGGCGAGGTAGCGGTGGATGAACAGGATCACGCGCAGCATGGGCTGCCAGCTTGCCCTGCGCGGCTCAGAACGAATAGCTGTACTTCACATGCAGCGTGCGCGGCACGCCGAGGTTGCGGTACATCACCGGCGATCCGCCCTGGTTGAACGAACGGATGCGGGTGGCGTAGTCGGTGTCGAGCAGGTTCTCCACCCGCAGGCCGACGCGGTGGTGGCCGCCCTGGCCATCCGGCAGCCAGTGCGCACCGAGGTTCGCGATGACGTCCTTGCCGTAGGTCTGCTGCGGCAGGCCGCCCACATTCGTGTACATCGTGCCAACGTACTTCAGCGCAATGTCGGCGCCCCAGGGCTGCCCCTGCGGCGCGAACGACAGGCCCAGCTTCGCGCTCTGCCGCGGGCGGTTCTGCAGCTGCCGGCCATTGGGGCCGAGCTCGCGGCTGTAGAGATAGCTGAGGTCGAACTGCAGGGCGCCGGTCAGCGCGCCGCGCAGCAGCGCCTCGCCGCCCGACACCTTCACCGTGTCATCGATGTTCACGAACACGCCGCTGAAGCCGGGCGGCGGGGCCGAGTCATCGCTGGTGATCAGGTTCGTGACGCGGCGGCGCCAGCCGGTGAGCTGCCAGCCGAGCTCGCGCCGGAAGGCCGGCACGGTGCCGCCGACGGCGACGTTGATGTTGAAGCTCTCCTCGGGCTCGAGGTCGGGGTTGCCGCGCGTGTCGTCCGGCTCGATGCCATACAGCTGGTAGGCATCGGGCAGCAGGAACGAGGTGCCGAGCGTGCTCTCCACATACAGCCGGTCGGTGAAGCGGAACACGCCCGATGCGCTCCACACGGTGGCGGTGGCGCCGCCGGCATCGTTGTAGCGCACGCCGGCCGCGAAGTGCGCCCGCGTCGACAGGTCATCGGTGGTGCGGATCTGGCCGTACACCGCGTGGGTCTTCTCGGTCAGGCCGTCGATGCGCAGCACCTCGTCGGTGCCGCGGTAGTTCTGGAAGTCATATCCCAGGTGATATTCGAGGCCGCGCCCCAGGTCGAAGCGCGTCGCGGCGCCCACGCCATAGTCGCGGAAGCCCCAGTACGCGCTGGCGGCCGGATCGGTGGCGGGGTAGTAGTCGGTATCCCAGTCATGGAAGTAGCCCTTCACGAAGACGTCGAAGCCCTCGCGCGGCGAATAGTCCAGGCGACCCGACAGCACTTCCACATCCCGCTCGTTGACGTTGGTGCTGCTGGGGCTCGGATAATCCAGCGCCGCCTCGGTGTGCACGCCCTGCAGCGTCAGGCGCAGGTCCTCGCCGAGATCCACGCCGTAACGCAGGCCGAAGTTCTTCACGTCGTACTCGCGCTTGCGGCTGGTCGAGGTGGCCGTATAGGCGTCATAGAGTTCGTAGCCGTCCGACTTGTCCAGCGATGCCCAGCCGGTGAGCTGGTGGACACCCATGGCCCCCCGCAGGTGGCCGTCCACATGCACGCCATTGCGGGTGTCGGTGCCGAGGCTCACACCCCCGCCGGGCTGGCCGGAGAAGCCGCGGGTCACCACGTTGATGACACCGGCGGAGGCCTGGGTGCCATAGAGCACGCCCTGGCCGCCCTTCAGCACCTCAATGCGCTCGATCATGCTCGAGGGCAGGGTGTCGGCCGGGCTGGTGGAGTTGTAGAGCCGGTTGTTGATGCGGACGCCGTCCACGGTCCACAGCACATCGGATGTGCGCGAGCCCTGCAGCGCGACGGTGGAGTAGCTGAACGGACCGGCCTGGGTGGCCACGAACGCCCCCGGCACCAGCATCTCCACCGCCTGGGTCAGGTCGACGAAGCCGTGGTTGCGCACCTGCTCGGCGGTGACGATCTCCAGGTCATTGCCGTAGCGCGAGAGCTCCAGCGGCGTGGTTTCATCGAGGCTGCCGGCGACGATGATCTCGGCCAGCTCCTCCTCCGCGGGCGTCGCGGCGGCATGCGCCAGCGAGCTGCAGACGGCGGCGGCGACGGCAGACAGGGCAGTAACGCCCGCGACGGGCAGTCGGCGGTGCACGGACATGGATGATCCCCCGATCGTTCAGGACAGTTGATCGGGGGATGTTCGGGCCGGCGGGGGAGCCCGCCAAGCCCGGAACGGTTGCCGGAACGGTTGTTCCGGGCCCGTATCAGGGGTTCAGCGACTCCGGGGCGACCCAGCCGCCGCCCAGTGCGACGAACAGGTTCACTGCCGTGGTCAGGCGCTGCAGGCGTGCCTGCGACAGCGAATCACGCGCCTGGTACAGCGCGCGCTGCGATTCGAGCAGCTCCTGCAGGTTCGCCGATCCTTCGCGATATTCCAGGTCCGCCAGTTCCAGGGCGCGCTCCGCCTGGGCCAGGGTGGCCTGCTGGCTCTCCTCGGCCCGCTGGTTGGCGACCGCGGTCGCCAGCGCATCATCCACCTCCTTCAGGGCCTGGCGGATGGTCTGCGCATAGGTCAGCAGTGCGATGTACTCGTTCGACTCGGCGTTGAGCACGTTGGTGCGGCGCTGTCGGAAGTTGAAGATGCTCTCGGCAATCGACAACGCACCCTGCACCGAGAAGGTGCGCGCATCGGTCAGCGAGAACAGCTCCTGTGACCCCGTGTTGCCGCTGGCGCTGAGCGACAGGGTGAGCGGGATCAGGCTGCCGCGTGCCACTGCGAGGTTCGCCCGCGCGGAGATCATGTCCAGCTCCGCGGCGGCCATGTCCGGCCGGCGCAGCAGCAGGTCCGAAGGCGCCCAGGGGGCGATCTCGGGCACCGCGAGGAGGTCGATGGGCTCGCCGTCGAGCCGGAACTCCTGCGGCGTCACACCCAGCAGCAGGCCGAGCGTCGTCTCGGCCTGGCGCATCTGGTTCTCGAGCGGGATCAGGTTCGTGCGCTGCTGCAGCACGGACGTGGTCTGCTGCGTGAGGTCATATTCACGCACCACGCCATTGTCGTAGCGCGCCTGCACGATGCCCAGCACCTGCTCGGCGATGTCGAGGTTCTGCCGCGCGATGTCCACGCGCGAGCGGATCGACAGCAGGTTGAAGTAAGCCCGCGTGACATTCGCGGACAGCGTGATGCGGGCCAGATCCGTGTCGTACTTCGTGCCGATGAACTGCGCGATCTGCGCGCGGTACCGCGCGGCGTTGGCGCCGAACAGGTCGAAGTTGTAGCTGGTCGAGAGACCCACCGAAGTTGAATCGCTGGTGATCTCGGGGACCTGGTTGCCGCCGCTCTCCGTGCGGCCGGTGCGCGCGCTCAGGCTCAGGTCGGGGAACAGGTCATCGCGGCTGCGGCCGAAGTTGCGTTCGGCCTGCTCCAGTCGCTGCTCGGCGATGATCAGTGTCGGGCTGTCGCGCAGCGCCCGCTCGATCAGCTGGTCGAGCACCGGCGAGTTGAAGCCCTTCCACCAGTCGGTCTGCACGCTGACGCCAGTGTCGCCGCCGGCGGTGGCATCCCACGATTCCGGCATCTCCACCGGATTCTCGACATGACGGATGTTGTACGAGCAGCCGGCGAGCAGGGCCACGACGGCGCCCACGGTGAGCGGAGAGGACATGGCCCGGCGGCGGGCCCTGGAGTTCGAGGAAATCAAGGGGTCACTCCGATTGCAGGGCAACCACCGGATCGAGCATGGCGGCCTTGCGGGCAGGCAGCCAGCCAAAGATCAGTCCGATGGCAAAAGCGGATCCGAAAGCGAGGATCACGGGGAAGAGCGTGTAGGCAACCGGCCGTTCGAAGAACATCTCGACCAGCGCTGCGGCCCCGAGTCCGGCCACGACGCCCAGCAGGCCGCCGATCAGCGACACCACCAGCGCCTCGATCAGGAACTGCTGCATGATGTTGCGCGTGCGCGCACCGGTGGCCATGCGGATGCCGATCTCGCGGGTGCGCTCGGTGACGTTCACCAGCATGATGTTCATCACGCCGATGCCGCCCACCAGCAGCGAGATCGCCGCGATGGAGCCCAGCAGCATCGTCATGGTCTTTTCCTGCTCGACCCGGCTCTCGAGCATGGCGCCCGCGTTGAAGATGCGGAAATCGACCTGTCCATGGCGCTCGGCCAGCAGGTTCTCGATGTCCGTCTGCGTCTGCATGATCTGCTTCACGTCATCGACCGCGACCTGCGCCCGGCTGACGAAGCGCTGGCCGGTGACGCGCAGCTGGTTGGTCATGTAGGGGATGACCACCACCTCGTCCTGGTCCTGGCCGTTCGCCGAGGCTCCCTTGCGCTCCAGCACCCCGATGACCTTGAAGTTCAGGTTGTCCATCAGGATGTACTCGCCGAGGGGACTCTCGCCGTCGGGGAACAGCGTGTCGGCGACGGTGCGGCCGAGCACGGCCACCGGCGCATATTCCAGCTCGTCCTGCGTCTCGAAGAACGTGCCTTCGGCAACGTTCCAGTTGCGCACCACCGGGAACTTGTACGACGTGCCCACCGTCTGCGCGCGGATGTCGCGGTCGCGATAGCGGAACGTGCGCGTGCTTTCCTGGTTCGGGATGGCCGCGATCACGTTGGGCACATCGTTCAGGGCTTCGATGTCCTCCAGCGTGAGGCTGCCTGAGCCGCGGTCGCCACCACGCTGGTTGCCGCCGGCGCCGGGCAGCACGTTCATCAGGTTCGCGCCGAAGGAGCTGATGGCGTCGACCACCTGCTGCTTGGCGCCGTCGCCGATGGCCAGCATCGTGATCACCGAACCGACACCGATGACGATGCCCAGCAGGGTCAGGAACGAGCGCAGCATGTTCGAGCGCAGCGCGCGGATCGCGTTCTTGGCCGCCTCATAGGCCTCGGCCAGCGCGCTCATGCCGCTGCGGTGCGCCGTCCAGCTGTTCACCACCGGCGGGTTCTCGGGCGGCCTGGGGCCCGGATCGGCCACGATCAGGCCGTCCTTGATCTCGATCACGCGGCGGGCGTGGTCGGCCACCTCCTGCGCGTGGGTGATCAGGATGACCGTGTGGCCCTGCTCCGACAGTTCGTCGAGCAGCTTCATCACCTCGACGCCGCTCTTGCTGTCGAGCGCGCCGGTGGGTTCGTCGGCGAGGATGATCTCGCCACCGTTCATCAGCGCGCGCGAGATGGACACGCGCTGCTGCTGGCCGCCCGAGAGCTGCTTGGGACGAAAGTAGATGCGCTCGCCCAGGCCCAGCCGCGTCAGCAGCTCGCGCGAACGCTCGTGGCGGTCGTGCAGCTCGACACCGGCATACATGGCCGGCACTTCCACGTTCTCGGCCGCGGTGTTGGCCGAGATCAGGTTGTAGCTCTGGAACACGAAGCCGAAGGACTCGCGTCGCAGGTCCGACAGCTCGTCGCGGTCGAAGTCCGAGACGTCACGTCCCTTGAACAGGTACTGGCCGGTGGTCGGGCGGTCGAGGCAGCCGAGGATGTTCATCATCGTCGACTTGCCCGAACCCGAAGCGCCCATGATGGCGACGAACTCGCCCGGGTAGATCTTCAGATCCACCCCATGCAGCACCTGGGTCGACAGGTCGCCGTTGAAATACGTCTTGGTGACGCCCCGCAGTTCGATGATGGGAACTGCGGGGTCACGAGGATTGGAGGACTGCATCAGAACGGACGGAAGTTGCCGCCGCCCGGGAAGCCACCCTGGCCACGGAAGTTGTTGTTCTGGTTGTTCTGGGCGGGCACCGCTGCAGCGCCGGCAGCGGTGCTGGTATCGCGACGGCCAACAACCACTTCCTCACCTTCGTTCAGGCCTTCCAGCACCTGGCCATGCACGCGGTCAGTCACGCCGATCACGACCTGGCGCGGCTCGAGCACGCCATCGCCAAGATGCACCATGACCGTGCCGCGACGGGTCTGCTGGCGGCCCTGGCCGCCCATGCCGCCGGGCATGCCCATGCCACCGGGGAAACCGCCGCCACCCTGCGCGCGCATCTGGCGGAACTGTTCCATCTGTTCCGGAGTCGGGCGCTGGCCGCCGGCGAATCCGCCGAATCCGCCGCCCTGCCGCGGGCCGCCGGCACCGCGCTCGCCACCACCCTGGCCCGCGCCGGCGGGACCTTCGCCCGGGTTGCCTGCGCCTGCACCTGCACCGGGCGCCGCGGCAGGGGCATCGGCCCCCGCTGCGGTCCCGTTCTGCGCCATCGCAGCCCCGGCCGGCGGGGCGCTGCCCGCCGTGGCTCCGGCAGGCGCGGCACCGTCGGCATTGCCGCGCGGGGCGCCGTCTCCGCGTCCGCCCTCGGCGGCGTTGCGCTCGCGCATGATCTGCTGGCCCTGCTGCAGCGCTGCCATCGGCATCACCAGCACGTTGCGCGCCTCGGCATTCACGAAGAACACCTGCGCGGTCATGCCGGGCTTCAGCTGCAGGGTGTTGCTGTTCCCGAACTTCTCGTTCTGCACGTCGAACAGCGCGTAGTACAGCACCACCGCGTTCTGCACTTTCGGCGTGGGCTCGGTGCGCTTCAGCGTGCCTTCCCACTGGCGGTTGCCGTTCAACGTCGTGAAATAGGCGCGCATGCCGTCGCTGATCTTGCTGATGTCTGCTTCGGAGACTTCGGCGCGCACTGTCATCGTGCTCAGGTCGGCGATGGTGAGGATGGTCGGCGCAGACTGCGTCGCATTGATGGTCTGGCCCTGCTTGGCCGCGATCGACACCACAGTGCCGTCGATCGGCGCCTTGATGGTCGTGTATTGCAGATTCGCTTCCTCGACGCGCATCGAGGCCTTCTGCTGTTCGATCTGCAGCTTCAGCGATTCGATGGCCTGGCGGGCCGACTTCAGCGTGGTCTCGGCGTTGAGCAGCTGCTCGCTGGTCGACGCGCCGGCGGCCTGCAGGTTCTTCTGCCGCTCATAGTCGCGCTCGGCCTTCTCGAGCGTGTTGTAGCGGTCCACAAGGTTCGACTCCTGCGCGCGCAGCGAGGCACGGTTGGCCTCCACGCGCGCGGTGGCGGTGGTGGCATCGATCTCGGCCAGCACCTGGCCGGCGGTCACCTGGTCACCCACTTCGACCAGGATGCGCTCGATCTGCCCGGACACCTGCGCACCCACATCGACCGTGTCGCGCGGCTCGAGTGTGCCGGTGGCGGTCACCAGGTCTTCGATGTTGCCGACGTTGACCGTGGCGTAGATGTACTCCGGCCCGTCCTCACCGCCGACGAAATACTTGTATGCGCCATAACCGGCGAGCGCCACGGCGGCCACCACGATGGCGATCTTGGCGCGGCTGGGACGCGCGCGGCGGCGGGAAGAGGTTGAACGATCGTTCATGTCTGGGTCCGTCATGTTGGGTTGGAACGGCGGGCGGCCCGGTTGGCCGGCAGCTACCGTGCGGGGGGCAGGATGGCCGGCGAACAAGGAAGAATTTTGAAGGCTGCCTTACACAAAGTTTGCTTGATCCCCCGCTACGCTTCCTTTCCATGGACGCCATGCACAGCAGCCGCGCCGCGGCGGGGGCCGAAGCCACGCCCGGGCCCCTGCGGCGGGGATTGGACACGCTGCGCGTCAAATTGTTCCTCGCCATCGCAGGCGCACATCTGGTGCTGGTGGCGGCGGTGTACCTGGTCTACAGCTGGAGCTTCGACAAGGGGCTGGTCGACTATGTGAACCAGTCGGAGCAGGCCCGGCTGGTCCCCGTGATATCGCAGCTGGCCGATGGCTACCGGCAGCAGGGCAACTGGAACTGGGTCACCCAGGACCGCGAGCGCTGGAACGAAGTGCTGCGCGAGGTGCTGGGCTGGCGGGTCGGGCGTCGCGACATGCGCGACCTGAAAGAAGGCATGCCTGGCGCGCCGGGCGAGGGTCGGCCCGCCCACAACCCCGGACCCGAAGATCGCGTGCCCGCGTTCTTCGAGGGCGAGCCGGGTCCGCTTCCGCCCCTCACCATCGACTGGCGCGTGATGCTGTTCGATGCCGATGGCACGACGGTGCTGGTGCAGCCGCCCGGTCCCTCGCAGGAGACGCAGCTCGCGGTGAAGCTGCCGATCCGTGTGACCAACCGGGTCGTGGGCTACCTGGGTTACGTGCCGCGCCTGCGTCTGGTGCAGTCCCTCGAATCGATCACCGCCCTGCAGCAGTCGCGACGCTTCGGCGTGATCGGCATCGGCATGCTCGCCGCGGTGCTGCTGAATGCGGCGCTGATTGCCGGCTGGCTGGCGCGGCGGCTGCGCGCGCTGGGGCAGGGCGCGACGGCGCTGGCGCGCGGTGATTACAGCACGCGCATCCCGGTGCACGGACACGACGAGGTCGCGCGGCTGGCCGGTGACTTCAACCGGCTCGCCGAGGCGCTGGGCGCCGCGCAGCGCGGCCGGCAGCAATGGATCGCCGACATCGCGCACGAACTGCGCACGCCACTGACCACGCTGCGCGCGGAGATCGAAGCGGTGCAGGACGGCGTGCGTCCACTGACGCAGACCAGCATCGCGTCCGTGGCGCAGGAGGTTCATCGCCTGACGCGGCTGGTCGAAGACCTGCGCACGCTGTCGCTGTCTGATCTTGGCGCGCTGAACTATCGCAAGGCACCGGTGAACCTCGCCGAGGCCGTGGAAGACACGCTGTATGCCGCGCGCAAGTCCATCCAGGACGCCGGCCTCGACGTGAAGCTCGAACTCGATCGTCACGTGATGGTCGAGGCCGACGAGGACCGCCTCTCGCAGGTGTTCTCGAACCTGCTGCAGAACACGCTGCGTTACAGCGATGCGCCGGCACGGTTGCGGGTGCGCGTGGGTGCCGAGTCCGGCCAGGCGCGCATCGACTGGGAAGACTCCTCGCCCGGCGTGGCCGATGACGACCTGCCGCGCCTGACCGAGCGGCTGTACCGGGTCGATGCCTCACGCTCCAGCCAGAGTGGCGGCAGCGGGCTCGGCCTTGCCATCGTGCAGGCCATCGTCACCGGCCATGGGGGACGCATGCACGCCATGCATTCGCCGCTGGGTGGCGTGCGCTGGTGCATCCTTCTGCCGCTGACGGCAAGCCTGCGTGCATGACAGCCGCGGATCCCGCCGCGCCGGCGCGCATCCTCATCGTCGAGGACGAGGACAAGATTGCCGAGGTGCTGCGCGATTACCTGCGCCAGCAGGGCTACGACACGCATCGCCTCGCGCGTGGTGACGAGGTGGAGCCATGGGTGCGCGAGCACCCGGTCGACCTGGTGCTGCTCGATGTGATGCTGCCCGGCCTCGACGGCATGGAAGTGTGCCGCCGTCTGCGCGGCTTCTCTGACGCCGCCATCATCATGGTCACTGCGCGCGTCGACGAGATCGACCGGCTGCTTGGGCTGGGCCTCGGTGCCGATGACTACATCTGCAAGCCGTTCAGTCCGCGCGAGGTGGTGGCGCGTGTGGTGACGGTGCTGCGGCGCACGCGCCGGCCGCAGCGGCCGCTCGAGGCGCCCATCGGCCGCGGGCCGGGCCTGGCGCTGGATGAATCCGCGTGGCGCGCCACACTCGATGGCGAGGTGCTCGACCTCACGGCGGTGGAATTCAAGCTGCTGTCGGTGCTGGCGAGCCAGCCGGGACGCATCTTCACGCGCGACCAGCTGATGGACCACATGTATCGCGACGAGCGCGTGGTGGCCGATCGCACGGTCGACAGCCATGTGAAGAAGCTGCGGCGCAAGATCGCGGACGTGGCGCCGGGGGAGGAGTTCGTGCACTCCGTGTATGGCGTGGGCTATTGCTATGAGGACCGGCGCTGAGGCGTCTGTGCGTCTGGCCGGTGGTCCGGGGCCGGCAGTGATGCGGCCGTCAGGGCCCGGGGGTTTCAAGTGCGGGTCCCGGCGGGGATCGATATGCAGGGTCGTCAGTGCTTCGGGGGTCTGTCGTCACTGCCATCGTCGTATCCCCGCCGGGATCGCATGCGCCGCTGGATCATATTGTTAATGAGAATTATTCGCAAGATCGCGGAGGGGTCATGAGCCATCGGCAAGGTCGGCTTACGGTCGCGGCGGGGACATTGCTGGTCGCCGCGCTGGCATCCGGCGGGGCCTGGTCGGCACAGGCGGGCGGTCCCGGTCCCGGTCCCGGTACCAGTGCCAGCACCAGCGCGCCGGCTTCCGCGGGCCCCTCGCCGGGCAGCTGCCAGCCCGACGGCACGTTGCACTATGTCTGCGGACCGGTGAACGCCGAGGACCTGATCCGGGTGGGCAGCACCCGCTGGCTGATCGCCTCCGGCATGGACGGCCCGCTCAACGGCGGGGGGCCGGCCCGCGGTCATCTTTATCTGGTGGACGCGCAGGCGAAGACCTGGATCGACTGGTTCCCCGGCGCGGCCCGTCCCGCCAAGCAGGACACGGCGCTGTTCCGCGACTGCCCCGGTCCGGTGGACCCGGCCGCTTTCTCCGCGCACGGCCTGGCGCTGCGCGAGCAGTCCGCCGGTCACTACCGGCTGTACATCACCGCGCATGGCGCGCGCGAGGCCATCGAGGTGTTCGATGTGGATGCCCGCGGCGCGCAGCCCACCATCAGCTGGGCCGGTTGCGTGGTGCTGCCGGAGAATGTTTCCGCCAACAGCGTGGCCATCCTGCCCGACTGGGGGTTCGTCACCACGCAGTTCATGGATCGCAGCCTGCCCCAGCAGCAGGCCTTCGGCCAGGTGATGAGCGGGCAGGTGAACGGGCAGCTGTACGAATGGCACCCGGGTGGCAAGGTCGAGCCGATCGCGGGCACGGAGCTGTCGGGCGCGAACGGCATCGTGGCCTCCGCGGACGGACGCACGCTGTTCGTCGCGGCCTATGGCACACACGAGGTCGTGCGCTTCCAGCGCGGCGCAGGTCCGCTGCGCAAGGATGTGGTCAAGCTCGACATCACGCCGGACAACCTGCACTGGAGCGCCAGCGGCAAGGTGCTCGCAGCCGGTGGCAACCACGCGGCGGGCGGTCCGCCGGGTGCGGCCGGCTGGTCGGTGGTCGAGATCGATCCGGCGACGCTGGCCGTGCGCAAGGTGGCCGGCGGGCAGCGCCTCACCGGCATGCAGGGCGCGACCGCGGCCATCGACGTTGACCGGGAGATCTGGATCGGCACATTCAACGGCAACCGCATCGGTTACCTGCCGGCGCCGTGAAGCCACAAGGCAGCACGCGCGAGTTTGACGAGCGCGACATCACCGCCGCGGTGCTGGCGCGCATGGACCAGTGCCAGGATGCGCGCTTCCGCGCGGTGATGGGTTCGCTGATCACCCACCTGCACGATTTCGTGCGCGAGGTGCGCCTCACCGAGGCGGAGTGGATCGCCGCGATCCAGTTCCTCACCGAGACGGGCAAGACCTGCACCGACAAGCGCCAGGAATACATCCTGCTCTCCGACACGCTGGGCGTGTCGATCCTCGTCATCACGCTGAACCATCCGGCAGCGGGCGGCACCACCGATTCCACGGTGCTGGGGCCGTATTACTGGGAGGGCGCGCCGGAGGTGCCGGCCGGCGCGAACCTGGCCGAAGGCGTGAAGGGTGAGCCGGCGTTCTATGCCGGCCGCGTGCTCAGCAGCGACGGCACGCCGATCGCCGGTGCCACGCTGGACATCTGGTCCGGCGATGGCGAGGGCACCTATGACATGCAGATGGAGGATGCCGGCATGCGCGCGCGCGGCCGCATCCGCACCGATGCCGGGGGGCGGTATCGCTTCCGCTCCATCAAGCCGAATCACTACCCGGTGCCGAGTGACGGACCCGTTGGCCGCATGCTGCAGAAGATGGGCCGGCACCCGATGCGCCCCGGGCACATCCACATGATCGTGTCGGCGCCCGGGCACCATGCCATCACCACGCACCTGTTCGCGGCCGGCAGCGAGTACATCGATTCGGACGCGGTGTTCGGCGTGAAGGAATCGCTGGTCACGGAATTCTCGCGCCACGCGGCGGGCACGGCGCCGGATGGCACGCAGGTGGAGGTGCCGTTCTACACCGTGAATTACGACTTCAGGTTGCGGCCGGTCCAGGCCTGAGGTCGCGTCCCCCGCGCTGCGGGCAGGGCGCCGGCGCCGCGTCGTGGCGGCGCCAGCGCACCGGGAACCTCATTGCGCGTCGAGATGCTTCTCGAAGAACGGCAGCACGTTGCCGGTGAAGCGTTCACCGATCTTGTTGCCGTGCGTGCCGGCATAGATCTCGTACTGGTGGTTCACACCGAGGCGCTTCAGGGCCTCGCTGAAGCGCGCGTTGCCTTCCTTCAGGCCGTCCTGGTCACCCACGTCCAGATGGATGCCGCGGTAGCTTTTCAGTCCCGGCACGTACTGGTCGGCCATCACCACCGGTGAGTTGGCGATGAACCGCTCGGACACCAGCGGCACCGGCTGCCCCTGCGCATCGAAGGGCAGGTCGAGGAAGTAGGGCGGATTCTGCGGATTCGGCGCCCAGGCCGACGCCTGCGCCAGGGCGCCATTGGCCATGCTGCGCGGCTCGGGCTTGATCTCGGGTCCGGCCATGCGCTCATGCTGCGTCTTGCTGGCGGCTGCATCCGGCGCCGATCGGGTGTCGGCCGCGGAGCTCATCGCATACAGCGCGCCGAACACATCCGGATGCTTCATGCCGATGCGCAGCGTGCCATAGCCGCCCATCGAATGGCCCGACAGCCCGCGGCTCTCGCGCTTCGCCAGCGTGCGGTAGCGGCTGTCGATGGCCGCGACCAGGTCCTTCGCGATGAAGCCTTCCCAGTCGCCGATGGTGGGCGAGCTGGAGTAGAAGCTGCCGCCGAAGCGCGTGAAGGCGTCGGGCATCACCACGATGACCTCGCGCGCGCCGGCGGCCATTGCGGCGTCGGTGTTTGCGGGGATCCGCAGCACGTCGTTCACGTAGATGTCTGCGGTGACGGCATAGCCGTGGAGGAAATAGACCACGGGGTAGCGTTTGCTGCTGGTGGCATAGCCCGGTGGCAGATAGACGTGCACGTCGCGCGTCGCGTCGTTGCCTTGCAGGTTGCCGGCCAGCGAGGGGCTGGCGACGCGGATGCGCTCGAGCTTGCCGGCATGGGCGGAGGCGGTGGCGGGGGATGCGTTGGTTGCGCGTGCGGGTGCGGCGGTGGCGGCCGGTGCCGCAGCGGTGCCAGGCGCCGCGCTGCTGGCGGGTGCGGCCCCCGGGCCATTTCCGGGCCGGTTGGCCGGTGCGGCGGCCATGGCCAGACTGGTGCACGCGACCAGCAGCGCCGCGGCGCAGGCCGGCCAGCGGCGCGGCTTCAGAATCGAGTCCATGTGATCCCCCGGGATTGAGTCGTAATCCGGAGAGCATATCGCGGCCCCCCGGTCGGCATGCCGCGGCCGCCAGCATGGCGCCAGACGCGCCGCGCGCCGGCGCCGGGGGATGGTCTGGGTCACACCCACGACTTTCCGCCCGCCCGCCCGGCCGGATACCGAACCTGCCTATGACTGCCGGCACCTACCCACCCGCCGACACGTTTACCCGCACGAACCTTTGACCGACACTCCCCTCCAAGGTAGACGACCATACGAAAAGCCCTTTTTTCGGGGCGGGGGATCCGGATTTGACGGGAGCGTGGAGACAGATACGGCTGGCCGCCACCGCCGCGTGCGGCGCGGCGCTGCTGGCTGGCACCGCCGTCGCCGGCCAGGCCCCGGGATATACCGCCCTGCTGGATGAGAAATGCGGTGCCTGCCACAACAGCACCGACTGGGCCGGCGGGGTGGCGTTCGACACCTTGTCGCTGGACGACCTGCATGGCGATGCGGAGGTGTGGGAAGAAAGCATCCGCAAGCTGCGCGGGCGGCTGATGCCGCCGCCGGGCGAGCCGCAGCCGGCCCAGGCCGAGATCGACTCCACGGTGCGCTGGCTCGAGACGCGCCTCGACGCTGCCGCGAAGGCGGCGCCGCCGGATCCAGGCTTCGTGGGCCTGCACCGGCTGAACCGCAACGAATATGGCCGCGAGATCCGCCGCCTCCTCGATCTGGATGTCGACGTGACCGAGCTGCTGCCGCGCGATGTCTACAGCGACGGCTTCGACAACCAGGCCGCGACGCTGCGCATGTCGCCGTCGTTCCTCGACCAGTACATCGGCGCGGCCCGCGCCGTGGCGCGCCAGGCCATCGGGCGCGTCGATGCCAAGTCGAACAGCCGCGAATATCGCGCGCCCTCGTCGCTGGACCAGTCGAAGCACGTGGACGGCCTGCCGCTGGGCACGCGCGGCGGCTTCTGGGTGGACCATCACTTCCCCGCCGATGGCGACTATGTGTTCAGCATCCGCGAGTTCTTCGCGATGGGTGCCGGCTACGTGACCAAGGTGGACGACCCGCATGTGGTGATCCTCACCATCGATGGCCGCCGTGTGTTCCAGAGCACCTACGGCGGCGAGGAGGACCTGAAGGCGGTGGACCAGCGCCAGGCGATCGCCGCGGACGAGATCCAGAACCGCTTCAACCAGATCCGCGTGCCGGTGAAGGCCGGCGTGCGGCGCATCGGCGTCACGTTCATCGCGCGCTCGTTCGCGCAGTCGGATTCGCCGCTGCAGCCGATCGCGATGCTGCCGGAGATGGAGCGCGTGCCGCGCATCCCGGGCTTCACCGTCGCCGGTCCGTTCGATGTCACTGGCGTCGGCGACACGCCCTCGCGCCAGCGCGTGTTCGTGTGCCGGCCGGCTACACCGGCGGAGGAGCCGGCCTGCGCACGCCGCATCCTCGAGCGCCTGGCCTCGGCGGCGTTCCGCCGTCCCGTGACCGAGCAGGAGCTGGCCGCACCGATGGGCTTCTACGAGCGGGCGCGCGCCACGCGTGATTTCGAGGCCGGCATCGAGGGCGGGCTCACCGCGATCCTGTCGAGCACGAAGTTCCTGCTGCGTTCGGCGCCGGCCGTGGTGGACACGCAGGATGTGCAGGCGCTGGATGATCACGAGCTCGCCACGCGGCTGTCGTTCTTCCTGTGGAGCCAGGGCCCGGATGAAGAACTGCTGCGCCGCGCGGGCAAGGGTGAGCTGAAGGATGCGCGCGTGCTGGCGGCCGAAGTGAAGCGCATGCTGCGCGACCCGCGCGCGGACGCGCTGGTGGATCACTTCGCCTTCCAGTGGCTGAACGTCGCACGCATGGACAACTTCCAGATCGATCCGACGCTGTATCCGGACTTCGACCACAACCTGCGCGCCGCACTGCGCGAGGAGATCCGCCTGTTCCTGACCGACACGCTGCGGGCCGATCGCAGCGTGCTCGATCTGATCTCCTCGGACACCACCTTCCTGAACGAGCGGCTGGCCCGTCACTATGGCGTGCGCAGCGTGATCGGCGACCGCTTCCGGCCGGTCAAACTGGAGGATCGCGATCGCCAGGGCCTGCTCGGCAAGGGCGCGCTGCTGATGGCGACCTCCTATGGCAACCGCACCTCGCCGGTGCTGCGCGGCGCCTGGGTGATGGACACGCTGTTCGGCACGCCGCCGACCGCGCCGCCGCCTGGGGTGGAGCAGTTCCCCGAGCACGAGCCGGGCAAGACGCTGCCCACGGTGCGCGAGCGGCTCGAGATGCACCGGCAGCAGAAGTCCTGCAATTCCTGCCACGGCGTAATCGACCCGCTGGGCTTCGCGCTGGAGAACTTCGATGTGGTCGGCGCCTGGCGCGACCTCGACCTGGATGCCGGAGAGCGCATCGATGCGCGCGGACAGCTGGCCAGCGGCGTCGAGGTCGATGGCCCGTCGCAGCTCGCGGCCGCGATCCTGTCGCGCCCGGAGATGTTCGTGCAGGCCTTCACCGAGCGGCTGATGACCTATGCGCTGGGCCGCCCGCTGCGCGCGCAGGACATGCCGGCCGTGCGCCAGATCGTGCGCGACGCGGCGCGCGAGGACTATCGACTCGAATCACTGGTGCAGGGCATCGTCACCAGCGATGCATTCCGCAAGCGCCGGCCGCCAGCGGTCGAGCCGGAAGGCGCCGCGCATGTCGCCCATGCAGGGGCCGGAGGACATTGAGCATGTACATCACGAAGAAGCATCTCTCGCGCCGCACGCTGCTGCGGGGACTGGGCGTGAGCCTGTCGCTGCCGCTGCTCGACGCGATGGTGCCGGCCGGCGTGGCGCTGGCGCAGACCGCCGCGGCGAAGCGCCCGCGCCTGGGGTTCTTCTATTTCCCGCATGGCGCGGTGATGGAGAAGTGGACGCCGCAGGGCACAGGCCGCGACTTCCGCCTGAACGAGATCACGCAGTCGCTGGCGCCGTTCCAGGACCAGCTGACCGTGGTCAGCAACCTCGGCAACAAGCCTGGCGAGAGCCGCGCGGTGCATGCGCTGGTGCCGGCCACGTGGCTTTCCTGCGTGCATCCGCGCGAGACGCTCGAGCCCTACATGGCGCCCACCATCGACCAGATCGCCGCGCGACACATCGGGCAGGACACGCCCTGGCCGTCGCTCGAGACCGCCACCGCGCAGGGGCAGGGCACCGGCAGCGCCTGCGAGCGCGGCTACGGCTGCACGTACACCGGCACGCTGTCGTTCGCCAATGCGACCACGCCGCTGCCGGTGGAGAGCAATCCGCGCCAGCTGTTCCTGCGCCTGTTCGGTTCGGGTGACACGGCTGCCGAGCGGCAGTTCCTCACCGAGCAGACCGGCAGCATCCTCGACATGATCCAGCAGGAGATGGCGGCGCTGAACCGCAAGCTCGGCGCGCGCGACCGCAACACGCTCGATGACTACCTCGCCAGCGTGCGCGAGATCGAGCGGCGGCTGCAGAACAATGCGCAGGGAGACCTGGCACGGCTCGCGCTGCCCGAGGTGCCCGGCGCCACTTCGGAGAACTTCGACGAGCACCTGCGGCTGATGTTCGACCTGATCCTGCTGGCCTACCAGGGCAACCTGACCCGCGTGCAGAGCTTCATGCTGGCGCCGGAGGTCAGCGAGATGACCTACAACCACATCGGCGTGCCCGATGCCTTCCATGCCATCTCGCACCACGCGAACGACCCGGCGAAGAAGGAGCGTCTGGCGAAGATCCAGAAATACCATGTCGATGTGTTCGCCGATTTCCTGGCGAAGATGCGCAGCATCCCGGACGGCGACGGCAACATGCTCGAGAATTCGATGCTGCTGTTCGGCAGCAACATGAGCAACAGCAACGCGCACAACCAGTATCCGCTGCCCACGGCGATCATCGGTCGCGGCGGCGGCGCATTGCGCGGTGGCCAGCACATCGACTTCCCGTCGCGCACGCCGCTGGCGAACGTGCACCTGACGCTGCTGCAGCGCGCGGGCGTGCCCGTCGAGCAGGTGGGCGACAGCACCGGCGCGATCACGGAGGCCTGACCATGCGGATGTCCACAGCTGCGCGCATTGTCGCGATCATCGCGATGGCGCTGCCCTTTGCAGGGCAGGTTCCTGCCGACCAGGTTGCAGGCGCTGATGCCGGGGCGCTGGATGTCGATGGCACCACGCCACTGCACTGGGCGGCCTATCGCAACGATGCCGACGCGGTGAACAAGTTGCTGAAGGCCGGCGCGGACGTGAATGCGCGCAACGACTACGGCGCCACGCCGCTGTCCGAGGCGGCAGTCACCGGCAATGTGCAGATCATCCGCCAGCTGCTCGAGGCGGGCGCCGATGTGAACATCACCAATGCCGATGGCCAGACGCCGTTGATGGTGGTGGCGCGCAGCGCCAACGTCGAGGCGGCAACATTGCTGATCGCGCGCGGTGCGGACGTGAACCAGCGTGAGCAATGGCGCCAGCAGACCGCGCTGATGTGGGCCGCCGCCGAGGCACAGCCGGAGATGGTGCGGCTGCTGATCGCGCACGGGGCCGAGGTGGACGCCCGTTCGCGCGTGAACGAGTGGGACCGGCAGATCACCGCCGAGCCGCGCATGCAGGCGCGGCCCTCCGGCGGCTTCACGCCGCTGCTGTATGCCGCGCGCAGCGGCTGCGTGGAGTGTGCCCGCGCGCTGCTGGATGCGGGTGCCGATGTGAACCGCACGGACCCGGACCGCGTGACGCCGCTGCTGCTCGCCACCATCAACCTGAGTTTCGACACCGCCGCGCTGCTGCTCGAGCGTGGCGCCGATGTGAACAAGTGGGACACCTGGGGTCGTGCGCCGCTGTATGCCGCGGTGGACATGAACACGCTGCCCACTGGCGGGCGCGCGGACCGTCCCTCGGATGACCAGACCACCGGCATCGAGCTGATCCGCCGGCTGCTCGAGGCCGGCGCCAACCCGGACATGCAGCTGAAGCTGTTCCCGCCGTACCGCTCGCTGCGCGACGACCGCGGTGCCGACAACATGCTCACCGTCGGTGCCACGCCGCTGCTGCGCGCCGCGCGCGGCGCCGACGTGCCGGCGATCAGGCTGCTGCTGGCGCATGGTGCGCGCGTCGACCTGCCCACGGCCCGCGGCATCACGCCGCTGCTCGCGGCGTCGGGCATCGCCTCGTCGGGCCTGGACACGCGCGGCCGTTACCGCACCGAGGATCAGGTGCGCGAGTCGGTGCAGCTGCTGCTGGATGCCGGTGCCGACATCCGCGCGAAGGACAACACCGGTGCCACGGTTGTGCACGGGGCGGCCAGCTGGGGCTGGAACTCGGTGATCGAGCTGCTGGCGGCGCGCAATGCCGATCTTGCGGCGAAGGATGCGCGCGGCCGCACCGCGGTCGACCTGACGCTGGGGGAGACGGCCACTTCCGGTCGTGCCGGCGCGGCGGTGCCGCGGCCGGAGACCGAGGCGTTGCTGCGCCGGCTGATGTCCGGCGCCAGCGCCACGGCCAGCGTGCAGCCGGCGCGATAGCATGCAGCGCCGCCGCTTCCTGTTCGCCGCCCCTGCGGCGGCCCTCGCGGTGTCCGCGATCGGCACGCGCGTCCGCGCTGCCGCGGCGGTGGCGCCGCGCGTCACCGAACTGGCGCCGCGTCTGTGGCTGATCGCGGGCTACGGCGGCAACGTCACCGTGTTCGACTCCGCCGACGGCGTGCTGCTCGTGGACGGCGGTTCGCCGGCGCACTCCGCGGCACTGCTGGCCGAAGTGCAGCGCCTTACCGGCAAGCCATCTGTGCACACGCTGTTCAACACCCACTGGCACCACGACCAGACGGGCTCCAACGAGACGCTGGGGAAGGCCGGCACGCGCATCATCGCGCATGAGTACACACGCCTGTGGCTGACCACCGACGTGGAGAGCAAGTGGGAGCAGCGCGTGTATCAGCCGCTGCCGAAGCATGCGCTGCCCACCGAGACTTTCTATACCGAGGGCGAACTGCAGTTTGGCGGCGAGCGCATCACTTATGGGCATCTGGGCCAGGCGCATACCGATGGCGACCTGTATGTGCGCTTTGCCAATGCCAACGTGCTGGTGGCCGGCGACGTGGTGGCCGTGGACCGCTTCCCGCTGGTGGATCCGGCCAGCAATGGCTGGATCGGCGGACTGGCCGCCGCCGCGGGCACGCTGGCCGCACTCGGTGATGAGCGGACCCGGGTGGTCCCCGGGGTCGGCGCGGTGCAGGGCATCGCGCATGTGAAGGCCGAGCAGCAGATGCTCGACACGCTGCGCGAGCGGCTCACGCGCCTGCTGGCCCAGGGCAAGAGCGCCGGGGAGATGATCGCCGAACGGCCGGCCGCGGAGTTCGAGGCGCAGTGGGGCGACCCGACGCAGCTGATCCGCAATGCCTATCCGGGACTGGCGCATCGCGCGCGCGAGCTCGGCGTCTCCATCGTCTGACGCATCGGTGACGCAACGCGTCGCCTTCCGGTGATGCGGCGTGCGCGGCGTATTCCGCCATCGGTGCGACGCAAACAGGTGGTGACGCTACTAGTGTCGTCCGCACCAGCGCTGCAGCCACTCATTTGCCGACACGCCTTCGTGCGCTGACTGATCGTCGCGCACAACTCCGCTAGCCTCCCCCCGTTCCGCGCATGCCCGTGCGCGACGATCGACTGACACAGGGGGACCCGAATGCTGACGATGGATCAACAGGATGCCGCGCGCGTCCAGCCCGCGGCGTGGACCGTGCGTGCCGCGGTGGCGGCGCTGCTGGCTTCCGCGACCGTGATGCCGACCCATGCGGCCGGAGACGCCGGCGCGGAGCCGGCGATGGAAGAGCTGGGCGAGGTGGTGGTGACCGGTTCGCGCATCCAGCGCCGCGATTTCACCGCCAGCAGCCCGGTGGTGACAGTGGATGAGGCGCTGTTCTCGGACACCAGCACCATCGGCGTCGAGACCGTGCTGAACCAGCTGCCGCAGTTCGCGCCGGCCGCGACGATGTTCAGCTCCACGACCTTGCAGGCCTCGGCCACCACCACGCCGGGCGCTTCCATCGTCAGTCTGCGCGGCCTGGGGTCGTTCCGGACGCTGACGCTGATCGATGGACGCCGCACGACGCCGCTGAACGCCACGTTGAACGTCGATACCAATTCGATCCCGTCGTCCGCGGTCGAGCGTGTGGAGATCATCTCCGGCGGCGCCTCGGCGGTGTATGGCGCGGACGCGGTGGCCGGCGTCGTCAACTTCATCCTGAAGGACGAGTTCCAGGGGCTCGACGTCACCGCGCGCTACGGCCTCACCGAGGAGGGCGATGGCGAGGAGCTGCAGATCTCCACGCTGATGGGCACCGTGTTCGCGGAAGGTCGCGGCAATGTGATGGTGGGCCTGGAGTATTCCGACCGCAGCGCTGCGTACGAGATCAACCGCGGCTTCCGTCGCCGCAATCTCGGCAACGACTTCACCACCGGCACCGAGGCGGTGCTGCCTGAGACCTATGTGGACTTCTCGATCGTGCCGGCCGCGCAGCGTCCCACCCAGGCGGCGATCGACGCGATCTTCGGCGGCATCCCGGACTGCACATTGCCCAACGGTCCCGGCGCGACGCCCGGCACGCCGTGCCCGGGCATCCTGCCCACCGGCAAGTACTTCGTGAACCGCACCGCCGACGGCACCGGCACGCTGTTCACCGGCGGCGCGGGCTTCGGCGCCACCAACGGCAATGCCGGCTCATCGCGTTACGCGGGACCGTTCACGCATCCGGACTACCCGGGCGAGGTGTATCGAAAGATCACCGCGGACGGCATCGTGCGCGAGAACGACCTGCAGGCGCTGACCACGGTGCCGATGGAGCGCTACTCGATGTTCGCGAAGGGCGAGTACGGCTTCGCCGAGAACACCAGCGCGTACGTGCGCGCCAATGTCGCGCACAGCACCACGCGCACGGCCACGCAGTGGTCGCCGGCGGTGAACAACTGGGTGGCGACGATCCCGGTGGGCTTCGAAGGCACGCTGTGGGCGGATTCGCTCGCGGCCGATGGAGCCACCACGCGCCCGGAATACGTGGCGGGCGGCAGCTTCGGGCTGAACTGCCCGGCCACCGGTGGCTGCACCGAAAGCCAGGCCTTCCCGCTGCCGCCGGAGATGGAACTGCTGCTGCGCAGCCGTCCGGACCAGAACGCGGACATCCGCATCCAGCGCGTGATGGATTACCTGCCCAAGCGCGCCACCGCCAACCGCGTCACGACGCTGGGCCTGAGCACCGGCCTGCAGGGCACGCTGGCGAACCGCTATCGCTGGGACGCGGGCGTGTCCTGGGGCGCCACGGAGGCGGTGACGCTGGGCGAGGGCTTCGCCGACATGGCGCAGTACAAGGCCATCGTCGAGTCGCCGAACTATGGCGCCGGCTTCCTGCGGCTGGGCCTGTCGCCGACGTCCTCGGGCGTGGGCCAGTGCACCACGGGCCTGCCGATCTTCCGCAGCTTCGAGGTGTCGCAGGACTGCATCGACTCGATCGCGATCGACACGCAGGCCACCAGCCAGATCCAGCAGACCACCGCTGATGTGAACCTCACCGGCGATCTGCTGCAGCTGCCGGCCGGTCCGCTGCAGTTCGCGATCGGCGCTGACTGGCGCAAGTGGGAGTACGACTACATCAACGACCACCTGAACAGCTCCAACACCTTCGCCAGCCAGGTGATCGGCGTGTTCGCGCAGGGCGACACGCACGCGCAGCTGAGCACGAAGGAAGTGTACGGCGAGCTGCTGGTCCCGCTGCTGGCCGACCTGCCGCTGGTGCAGCGCTTCGAGCTGGAGCTCGGCGGTCGCTACTCCGACTACAGCACCTCCGGCGGCGTGGAGACCTGGAAGGTGCTGGGCAACTGGACGATCACGCCGTGGGCGCGCCTGCGCGGTGGCTACAACCGCGCCACGCGCGCCCCGCACCTGGCCGAGCAGTTCCTGGGCCGCTCGCAGGTGACCGTGGTGCCCGGTGACCCCTGCTCGCGCAACCAGAGCAATGCGCTGTACCGCGACTACAGCGCGAACCCCACCTACAACGCCAATGCCGCGCAGGTCGAGGCGCTGTGCCGTTCATTGATGACCTCGGTGGGCGCAGAAGTGTTCTATGGCACTCCGCTGAACCAGCAGCCCGCCGGCACCGTGCTGACCACGGCCTTCCAGCGTGGCAACGCCAGCGTGGATCCGGAGACCGCGCAGACCTGGACGGCCGGTGTGATCCTCAGCTCCCCGTTCGCGAATGCCTGGGCGTCGGGCCTCAGCCTCACCGCCGACTGGTACTCGATCCGCATCGACGACATCATCGCGCTGGAGAGCCTGAACGAGGTGTGGCGGCAGTGCGTGGTCAGCAACAGCGCGGCCAGCAGTGCCTGTGCGCTGGTGGGGCGTGATCCCTTCGACGGACGCCTGTCACGCGGCGAGCTCACCTACACGAACGAGGGCTGGCTGTCGTTCGAAGGTGTGGACCTGGCGCTGAACTGGCGCGCGCGCTTTGCGGACCTCGGCTTCGAGTCGGTGCCCGGCGCGCTGTCATTCAACACGCAGCTGACCTTCCCCACGAACCGCAAGACGCGGGTCACGCCGACGGCGCCGGTGCGTGACTGGACGGGGACCAGTGGCTGCGAGTTCAACCAGGTGACCTGCACCGGCTATGACTACCAGGCATTCACCTCGCTGACCTGGGCGAATGGACCGCTGGCGGTGAACATGCGCTGGAACCACTATCCGACGCTGAAGGATCCGTCCGCGGTCACCAACCCGACCGCGCCGAACCAGCCGCGCGGCATCTTCGAAAGCTACAACCTGTTCTCGCTGTCCGGTTCCTATGAGGTGTCGGATACGGTGACGGTGCGCGCCGGTGTCGACAACCTGTTCAACACCGATCCACCGCTGTCCGGTGGCGCGTTCGCGGCCAATGGCGAGTACACCGCCACCACGCCGCCGAGCCTGCCCGCGCCGGCGCTGGCCTCGGGCGATGCGCGGTATGACCAGCTCGGTCGCCGTTACTTCGTCGGCGTGAGCCTCAGGCTGTAAGCGGGCGCAGGGATCGCGGCAGGGCTGCCGCGATCCCGGGCGGTGATGCAGTCACCGGCATTCCAGGACAAGGCAGTGCCGCAGTCCCCCAGGCGGCTCGCGTCTGTAACCTGGCGGGTGGTGATCCATCCGCCAGGTTTTTCTGGTTCCGCGGAGGTAGGCTGGGCATTCGCATCAAACGAGGTCCCGCCAGATGCCCCCAGCCTTCACCGAACGCCGGCGCGACATCGCCCACATCGGCCCCGTCGAGATGTTCACGCCGACGCTCGACGCCACGCGCGACTTCTTCGTGCACCTCATGGCCATGCGCGAAGTGCATCGTGACGCCACTTCCATCTACCTGCATTCATGGGACGACTACCAGCGCTACAGCATCCGCATCATCGAGCGTGAGGCCGCCGGCATCGGCCGGACTTTCCTGCGCGCGGCGAGCCCGCAGGCGTTGCAGCGCCTGGTCGCGCGCATCGAGGCGACGGGCCTTGGCCACGGCTGGAGCAATGAACAGTTCGGACTCGGCGACGTCTATCTGTTCGACGACCCGGACGGCCATCCCATGGGTGTGTACTGGCAGACCGGACGCTATGAGCCGGACGACACCGACCGCCCGGTCCTGAAGAACCAGGCCGCCGCCTTCCCGGGCCGCGGCGCCAATGTCCGCCGGCTCGATCACATCAACTACCTGACGAAGGAAATCGATCCGATGGACGCTTTCCTCCGCGATGTCCTCGGCGCGTTCTGCACCGAGCGCATCGCGCGCGAGGATGGCGGCTATGACGGCATCTGGTTCACGGTGACCGACAAGACCTACGATCTGGTCTATACCCGCGACAAGCTGGGCGCGCGCGGTCGCCTGCACCACATCGCCTTCGCCACCGATACGCGCGAGGACATCCTGCGCGCGGCGGATGTTTTCCTCGACGCCCGCATCCACATCGAGACCGGGCCGCACAAGCACGCCATCCAGCAGGGTTTCTTTCTCTATGTCTGGGAGCCGGGCGGCAACCGCATCGAATTGCACAATGCGGGAGCGCGGCTGCTGCTTGCGCCCGACTGGGAGCCCGTGACATGGACGCCAGCGGAACGCGCGCGCGGTCAGGCGTGGGGGCTGAAGACCATCGAGTCGTTCCACACCTATGGCACGCCGGTGATGGAGCCGCCGAAAGCCTGACGGCAGAGAACGTTTTTTCAGGACAGGACAGGGGACTGCGCGGACTGCTCGGCGACGACGGCCGCCACGGCGCGCCGCGCGGCGGCATTCTCCGGTGTGCACACCACGACGCGGATGTACGGGTGGCCATCGGGCACATAGGAAGTGTGCTCGAAGGTGATCTGCCCGAAGCGCGCATGGTGGAAGGTGTGCAGGCCAAAGGCATTCAGCGACACATCGGGAACGCGCCACAGCCGTGCGAACAGCGGCGAGGCCGTCACCAGGCGCTTGAACAGTGACTCGAAGCGCGGGTCGTCGGCACACTTGCTGTAGTCGAAGCGCAGCCGGCCGATCAGCCGTCGCACGGCGTTCTCCAGCTGCGCAGGCGTCAGGTGGCCGTTGGGGCGCATCAGCAGCATTTCCAGCAGGTTGCGTTCGTTCGCCGGCAGCGTGCCGTAATCGAAGTACAGCGCGCTGTTCGCGGCATTCCAGGCCAGGATGTCGCAGCGCAGGTTCATCACCACGGCCGGATGCGGCAGCGAATGGATCATGCGCAGCACGTCCGGCGGCGCGTCGGAGCCGGTGTCATGCGGCAGGCGCGGCAGGCGATGCTGCGTCAGCGAATACAGATAGGTGCGCTCGTCCTCGGTGAGCCGCAGCGCCTGGCTGACCCGCTCGAGCACGCTGTCGGACACGCGGATGTCACGGCCCTGCTCGAGCCAGGTGTACCAGGAGGCGCTTACGCCCGACAGCGCGGCCACGTCCTCACGGCGCAGGCCGCCGGTGCGCGAGCGCCGGCCGGGCGGCAGTCCCACCTCTTCGGGCGTGAGGCGCAGGCGGCAGCGCCGCAGGAACTCCGAGCGCTGGTGGTCCAGCGGCGTTCGCAGGCGGGAGCGCGAGCGGGTGGCGGGAAGCCCGTTGCCCGCGGTGCCGGCGGGACTGGTCGCCGACGTGACATCGGTGGCTGAACGCGCGCTCATGAAAAGATCTGCTCCCCCGATAATCTGCAGGCTATTACGTCGCATTCCTTCCGCAGGCGTCAAGACGCTGCTGTAGGACTGCGCGACGACCTGCGCCGCGACCGCGCTGCGTGCAGCGCGGTTGGGCGGCGCGGGTCAGACTGCGGTCAGCCTCGGTCCGCTGATGGGCCCGCCACCCGCGACGTGGGACTGCGCGATCTGCAGTTCCTCGTTCACCGTCGCCACGGCGCGCATCGCCGCGAGGCTGTGCGGCGTGCACACCACGACGCGGATCGTCGGGTAGCCGTCGGGGATATAGGAGGTGTGCTCGAACGTCATCTCGCCGAAGCGCGCGTGGTTGAACGTGTGCGGGCCGTAGTTGCGCAGCGCCACGTCGGGCATGCGCCAGAGCTTGCGGAACACCGGCGACAGCGACAGCAGCCGGTGCAGCAGCGCCTCGAACTTCGGATCATCCGCGCAGCGGCTGAAGTCATAGCGCAGGCGGCCGATCAGGCGGCGGCCCATGGCCTCCTGCTGCGCCGGCGACATGGTGTGCACGGGCCGGATCATCAGGATCTCGAGCAGGTTGCGTTCGGCGGCCGGCACGGTGGCGTAGTCGCGGTAGAGCACGCTGTTCACCGCGTTCCACGCCAGCACGTCGCAGCGCAGGTTCATCACCACGGTTGGCATCGGCATTGCCGCGACCATGCGTTCGACGTCGGGCGGGCACTCGGTGAGCATGGTGGGAGCCAGCGCCGGCGGCCGGCGCTGCACCAGTGCGAACAGATAGACGCGCTCCTCGTCAGTGAGCCGCAGCGCATGGCTGACCCGGTCCAGCACCTCGTCCGAGACGCGGATGTCGCGCCCCTGCTCAAGCCAGGTGTACCAGGAGGCGCTGACGCCGGACATCGCGGCCACGTCCTGGCGCCGCAGGCCGCCACCCCGGGCGCGGGCGGAGTCGGGCAGCCCGACCGTGACGGGGTCGAGCCGGGCACGGCAGCGCCGGAGGAATTCGGAGCGCTGGTGATCGACCGTCGTGCGGAGGCTGGAACGTTCGCGGGGGGCGGTCTGGGGCCGATGCAGCAGGGGGTCGGCGGTGGCCCCGGCAGGAAGCGTGCTCATCCTCTGGATATCCCTCTCATCGATGGATGGTTATCAGCGGATCCTATATCCCTTACCGTCCAGGGCCCGTCAAGTGACTTCAAGTAACAGGTCGGGTCATGCGGATCGCAGGCCCGGTGTCTATTCCAGACCGGACCGGACACTTGATTTTCTTCTGCTGCCTGCATGGGGCAGCCATGCCCCGGGGCCAGGACGGCTCCCGGGGCGGTCGGGTCAAAGACCCGAAGGGATCAGCGCGCGGGCTTCCTGAACTTCAGCACCGCCTGGTCGGTGGTGCCGCGGCGGCCCTGCGCGAACACCATCCAGCTGTGGTCATCCTCGGGATTGGCGAGCAGCTTGCTGTCCTCGACCAGCTCGAAGCCGGCCGCCTGCACTTCCTTCTTGATGACTTCCGGGTCGATGCGGTGCAACCGCTCGGTGTCGCGCGTGCCGGACCCCGGTGCGGCATTGTGGTCGACGATGAAGAAGATGCCGCCCGGCTTCAGCGCCTGGAAGATCTTCGTGTTGAGCTTCGCGGTGTCGACCTTGTTCAGCGGCAGGTCGTGGTAATAGAGCACGTTGAACACCACGTCGATGTCGCGCGGCAGGTTGGCGTCGTTGTAGTCCACCACTTCATAGCGCGTGTTGGGGTGCTTCGAGACGAACTCCCGGGCGGCCGCACCGGAGCGGGCCTCGGTGTAGGGCAGGTCGATCATGTGCACCGAGCCCTGCGGGCCGACGATGTGGCTCAGCAGCGTGGTGAAGTACTGCCCGAAGCCGGCGAACTCCACCACCTTGTCGCCCGGCTTCACGCCGGACAGCGCCAGCAGTTCGGCGGGCTTGCGGTCGGCATCGCGCGAGGTCATCGCCGCCGGGCGGTCGGTCGATTGCACGGCGCTGCGGATGTAATCCGGCACGCCGGCGGGAATCGAATAGGGCTTGGGCGGTGCGGCGGGCGCGGCCGGTGCCTGGCCCGCGAACGCCGGCATCATCGCGGCGGCCGCGAGCAGCAGCGTGGAGGCGGCGAGCTGCCGCAATGGATTCCTGTGCATGGTCATTCCCCTGTTGTGATTGGTGCGCGTCCGGCAAAGCGGCGGCTGCGCCAAGCATACGCGTGGCGCGGGCCGCGGATCACGCCGGCAGGGGGCTGATTTTTCCTGAAAGGAGGGGGGAGGCGCGAGGCCCGCGCCTCCCCGGCGTCGAAGCGGGGGGAGACCCCCGCGCGCCCGATCAATAGACGATGGGCTTGCGGAACTTGTAGATGGTGCGGTCGGTCTGGATGCGCTTGCCGGGCTCGAAGGCCGGGGTGTTGCGGTCATCCGAATGGTTCTCGAGCAGGCGGCTGTCTTCGACCAGCTCGAACCCGGCAGCCATCACGTTGGCGCGGATCACCTGCGGGTCGACGCGATGCAGCGTGCCGGTGTGGTTGGTCTCGGTGCCGAGCACCGCGCTGTGGTCGATCAGCAGGTAGATCGCGCCGGGCTTCATCGCCTTGAACAGCTTGCTGTGGAAGGGCTCGAGCTCGGTGCCCCGCAGCAGCATCTCGTGGAAGTACAGGTTGTTGAACACCAGGTCGACCTGCCGCGGGAAATCCAGCGTGTTGTAGTCGGCGCTGCTGTACTTCACGTTCGGGTGCTTGGCCACGAACGCGGCATTGCGCTCGGCCACCTGCTCGTGGATGTCGGGCACTTCATACATGTGCAGCTCGCCCTTCGGGCCGATGGCCTCGACGAGCATCTCGGAGTAATACAGGTCGTAGGGGCCGAATTCGAGCACGCGGCCATTCTTCTTCACGCCCGACAGCGCGAGGATCTCGGCGGGGCGGTTGTAGCCGTCCTGGTCCTTCAGCTCGGGGCTGCGGTTGGCGGACTCGACCGCTTCCCTCACGTGCTTGGGCACGCCCTTCGACGGGATGGTGTAGGCCTTCGGCTCGAAGGCGCGGGCGGGCGCGGTGGCCTCGCTGGCGATCGCCGTGGTCATGACGGCCGATGCTGCAAGCACCAGGGTGGCGGCCAGGCGCCGCGACGCGAAAATCTTCATGGGGTTGCCCTCGGTACGATGGTTCTGTCCCAAGGATACGTGCCTGGACCCCGCCGCGCACGCCGGATCCGGAACGATCCGGCTCAATTTACGAAAACCGTAGCGGCATCGAACACGGGGCCATCGACACACACGCGCTTCATCGCCGGTCCAGCGGCAGTCTGCACTTCCACCGCACAGCCGGCGCAGCCGCCGACTGCACAGGCCATGAACTCCTCGAGTGACACCTGGCAGGGCAGCGCGAACTCCTTCGCGAGGGCCGCCACGGCACGCAGCATCGGCGTGGGTCCGCAGGCGAAGACTTCCACCTGCGACAGACCTTCGGCATCCAGCTGCGCCAGCCACAGCCGCGCAAGGTCGGTGACATAGCCGTCGTGGCAGCCCGGGAATCCGGACAGCGTGGTCAGCCGGCTCGGCACGCCCCAGTCATCCAGCAGCGGCATGCACGCGATGACGCCGTCGGGGATGCCCGGCACCATGATGGTGGACGGGCGCGCGCGGAACGGAAAGGGCAGCTCCGAGCCGAGGATGGCCAATGCCTTGAAGCCTTCGCCGGCGCGCGCGCGCAGCGCATCGGCGAGGAACACCATTGGCGGAATGCCGACGCCGCCGCCAATCAGCAGCGCGCGCGGTCGCGCGGCGTGCAGCGTGAAGCCGCGACCGATCGGTCCGAGCAGGTTCACCGCATCGCCCGCGCGGCGCGAGGCAAGGTGCCGCAGGCCCTCGCCGTGGATCTTGTAGAGGATCTCGATCCAGCCCTGTTCGCGGTCCACGCGCATGATCGACAGCGGGCGGCGCATCGGCACCGAGGGATCGACCGCGACGTGCGCGAAGCTGCCGGGTGTGGCGCGGGCGGCGGTTTCGGGCGCGGTCAGCCGCATCACGAACTGCTGGCCGGGGAATGCTTCCTGCGAGAGCACCGTGGCGTTCTCGACGAAGATGGTGCCGCGGTGGGCGCGCGGATCGGTGCCAGCGCCCATCAGCGACCCCGCGCCGCCAGCGGCGCCGCCAGCACTTCGAGCGCGGCCATGCGCACGGCCACGCCATTGGCCACCTGCTGCCGGATCACCGACTGCGGGCCATCGGCCACGGATGACTCGATCTCCACGCCGCGGTTCATCGGCTGCGGGTGCATCACGATGGCATCGGGGCGTGCCTGCGCCAGGCGCTGCTGCGTGAGGCCGAACTCGCGGAAATAATCCGCGCCGGCCGGGATGTCGGCATCCGCGAAGCGCTCCTTCTGGATGCGCAGCATCATCACCACATCGCAGCCGCTGATGCCTTCGACCAGGTCGGAACTGCGGCTGCAACCGGGGAATTCATCGGCATCGGGCATCAGCGCGGGCGGCGCGACGATGCGGATGTCGGTGGCACCGAGGATGCGGAACGCCTGATTGGCCGAGCGCGCGACGCGCGAGTGGCGGATGTCGCCGACGATCGCGATCGACAGGCCGTCGCAGCGGCCCTTCTTCTGCAGCACCGTCAGCGCATCGAGCAGGCCCTGCGTGGGATGCGAGACATGCGCCTCGCCCGCCGACAGCACGCTGACATGCGGCGCCACGTGCGCCGCCACCATGGCCGGCACGCCGACCTCCGAATCGCGCAGCACGAACACATCGACGTGCAGCGCCTCGAGCGTGAACACGGTGTCGAGCATGCTCTCGCCCTTCACGCGCGAGGACAGTTGCACCTCGAGGTTCACCACGTCGGCGCCCAGCCGCTTGGCGGCGAGCTCGAACGACACGCGCGTGCGCGTGGAAGGCTCGGTGAACATGTTCGCCACCGTGACGCCCGCCAGCGCGTCGGAGCGTGGCGCGGAATCGCCGGGCTGGCGGGCATGGAACTGCGCGCGTTCGAGCAGCGTTTCGAGTTCGGTGCGCGAGAGGTCTTCGAGGGTGAGGAGGTGGCGCAGGCGGCCAGAGGCGTGGCGCTGTGCGCTCATCGGGACAAAACCTTGCTCAAGTCTGCTGCTCCAGCCAGCTCGCGAGCATCACGGCCGCGGCGGCACTGTCGATATCGCCCTTGCCCACCTGCCGGCGCCGCTGCCCCGATGCGCGCTGCTCGCGCAGCAGGCTGGCTGCGGCCGTGGAGGAGTAGCGCTCGTCGATGCGGTCGACGGTGAGCCCGTAACGCTGCGACAGCGCCTTCGCGAAGGCGTCTGCACTGGCCGCAAGGCTGCCGGGGGAACCGTCGTCATTATACGGGGCGCCGACCACCAGCACTTCGGGACCCAGCGCGCGCAGCGTGCGGTCGATGGCGGGCCAGTCCGGCCCATCGGCGTGGTGCGGCACGGTGGCCAGCGGCGCGGCGCTGCGCGTCAGGGTGTCGCCGCTGGCGAGACCGATGCGCCGGAAGCCGAAGTCGAAGGCCAGCGCGACGCGGACCCTCACGCGTGGCCGGCGTGCGGCATCACCGTGGTGACATCGACGCCGAGCGAGCGCCAGGCCGCGCTCCAGCGGTCCTCGTAGGGCAGGTCGAACAGCACCGCATCGCTGGCGGGGAGCGTCAGCCAGGCGTTCTCGCGCAGCTCGCGCTCGAGCTGGCCTTCTTCCCACTGGGCATAACCCAGCGCGATGAAGGCGTTCTCCGGACCTGCGCCCCGGGCCATCGCCGCCAGCACGTCGCGGCTGGTGGTGACCTGGATCTGGTCGGAGATGCGGTGGGTGGATTCCCAGTTGCCGCCCGGCCGGTGCAGCACGAAGCCGCGGTCCTGGTGGACCGGCCCGCCGCGCAGCACGATCTGCTCGCCGACCGTCGGGGTTTCCGGCGGCAGCTTCATCTGCGCGAGCACCTCGGAAAGGCGCATCGGCATCGGCTTGTTCAGCACGATGCCCAGCGCGCCCCGGCTGCTGTGCTCGCAGATCAGTGTGACGGTCTGGGCGAAATGCGGATCGTCCAGGCCGGGCATCGCAACCAGCAGCTGGTTGGTCAGGGAGCCTTCTTTGGACATGGACCCCAGTATGGGGTGGCCTGTCCGCAGTCTCAAGGCGAGAGCCGCCAGCGAGCGCGTCATGGCACCCGCAGCGAGGAGCCGGCGGCCTCGCCGCCCTCGAAGCGCCATTCGTACGCAAACCGCAGGCTGCGGTAATCGCGCGCCAGATCGGCGGGAAACGGGTCGAACGGGCTGGCAAGTTGCAGGATTCCGCGCGCGGCCTCGTCGAGCGCCGGGTGGCCGCTGCTGCGTTCGATGCGGGCGCTGCGCAGGCGTCCGTCCTCATTGATGACCACCTCGAGCACCAGGCTGCCAGACAGCCCCGGCTGCCGCGCCAGCGACGGGAAATTCACCGTGCCCACCTGCTCGACGCGGCGCCGCCACGCGTCGAGGTAGGGGGCGAGCCGCGACGCCCGCGTGTCGGGCGACAGGTAGAGCTGCTCCTCGGTCTCTCCGCGCAGCCGCAGCGTGTCATCGCCGGCGAGGATCTGCTCCAGCTCCTGCTGCGTCAGCACCAGTTCCGGCTCCGGCACCGCCTCGATCTGGATGGTCGACAGGCTGGGCGCGCTGGTCATCAGCAGCGGGTCATCGAAGCGCGTGGCGGGCGGCTGGTCCGGATTGATCGCCGGCTGGGCGGCGGCGCCGGGCAGCTCCGCGGCCTCGTTCTGCTGCGTGTTGCCGGAGCCCTGCTGGCTGCGCTGGGCCAGGTACGCCGCATCCGCGTTCTCGCCGGCCTCGGGCAACTCGTCGGAGACCAGCAGCACTTCAAGCCCGCGGCGCGCCTCGCCGCTGCCGCCCGGCGCGGTGAAGGTCACGCCGAGCAGCACCAGCCCGTGCAGCAGCGCGGCGAGCACCAGCATGGTCGAGAGCCGGTCGCGCGTGGTGCGGCCGTCGAAGCCGTCGATGCGGCGCCGGCGCAGCGCGGGGCGCAGCGCTTCGGCGGAGTCGGTGCTCAAGGCGTGGCCTGGACCTTGCCGCCGCTCGCGCGCGCCCCGAGCCGGCGTTCCACCGCATCGATGAACAGGCCAGCGATGTCGGTGCCAAAGGCCTTGTCGATCTCGCGCACGCCGGTGGGGCTGGTCACGTTGATCTCGGTGACGAAGCCGCCGATCACATCGAGGCCGACGAACACCATGCCGCGCGCGGCCAGCACCGGGCCGATGCCGGCCACCAGTTCGTGCTCGCGGCCGGTCAGCGGGCGGGCGACGCCGGTGGCGCCGGCGGCCAGGTTGCCGCGGTTGTCATGCGCGGAGGGCATGCGCGACAGCGCATAGGGCGCCGGCTGGCCGTCGATCACCAGCACGCGCGTGTCGCCGCCCGCGACGATCTCGGGCAGGTATTTCTGCGCCATCGCGAAGCGCGTGCCGTTCGCGGTGAGCGTCTCGCACACCACGCCGAAGTTCTTGTCGCTGCGATCGACCACGAACACCGAGCGCCCGCCCATGCCGTCGAGCGGCTTGATCACCACGCGGCCGAATTCCGCGGCGAAGCGCCCCATCGCGGCCATGTCGCGCGTCACCAGCGTCGGCGCGCAGAACTCGGGGAACCACGCGGTGTACACCTTCTCGTTCATGTCGCGCAGCCCCTGCGGACGGTTCACCACCAGCGCGCCGGCCAGTTCGGCCCGCTCGAGGATGTAGGTGGTGTGCACGAACTCCATGTCGAACGGCGGATCCTTGCGCATCAGGATGGCGTCGAAGTCACCCAGCGGCAGGTCCTGCGCGGGCCCGAGCTGATGGAAGGCCGCCGGATCAGCCGCCACCGTCAGCGGTCGTGCCTGGCCGCGCGCGACGCCGTCACGCAGGGACAGATCTGCCTGCGTCAGGTACCACAGCTCGTGGCCGCGGGCGCTGGCCGCGAGCAGCATCGCAAGCGTGGTGTCCTTGGCGTATTTGATCCCCTCGATGGGGTCCATCACGACGGCCAGTCGGAAGCGGTGCGGCATGTGTTAAGTCCAGTTCGCGAAACGAGTACCAGTTCAACGTGTGGATGGTATCGCAGCAGGTTAAATGCCAGACGTGCCGGCCCGGCCCCCGTCCACGGATGGTCGCCGTGATTTCGTTATGTTAAAAGATTCAGGGATTTGCAAGCCGCTATGAATGCACTCGGGAGTCCCACGCCGGTGAGCGACGAGAGTTCGATCCTCAAGGGTCTGAAAGTGCTGGTCATCGACGACAGCAAGACCATCCGCCGCACTGCCGAGACGCTGCTGGCCAAAGAGGGCTGCGAGGTCTTCACCGCCATCGACGGCTTCGATGCGCTGGCGAAGATCGCCGACCACCAGCCCGACATCGTCTTCGTCGACATCATGATGCCGCGGCTGGATGGCTACCAGACCTGTGCGCTGATCAAGCACAACAAGATCTTCAAGGACATCCCGGTGATCATGCTGTCCTCGAAGGATGGCCTGTTCGACCGCGCGCGCGGCCGCATCGTCGGCTCCGAGCATTACCTGACCAAGCCTTTCACCAAGGAAGAACTGCTGGGCGCGATCGACGCGCACATCGGGAGGTAACCAGCGTGGCCCTGATCCTCATCGTGGACGACTCGCCCACCGAGGTGCACGTGATGAAGAAGGCGCTCGAGAAGGGCGGCTTCAAGACGGCCATCGCCGGCGACGGCCGCGAGGGTGTGCGGCTCGCGAAGGACCTCAAGCCCGACCTCATCTTCATGGACATCGTCATGCCCGGCATGAACGGCTACCAGGCCACGCGCGCCATCGCGCAGGATCCGGGCACCCGCTCGATCCCGATCGTGATGGTGACCTCGAAGGGCCTCGAGACCGATCGCGTCTGGGGACTGCGCCAGGGCGCGGTCGATTACATGGTCAAACCCGTCACGCCGGAACTCCTGGTACAGAAAGCCCAGGCCACGCTGGCTGCCTGAAGGCCTGTAGCCGGTGCATCCCTCACTCCCGATCCGCAGCCTGCGAGAGCGTCCGTACGACCTGCTCGTGGCGCTCGATCGCCGTGGCCAGGCGGCCAGCGGCATCAAGACCGACGGCCCCGACCACACGCGCGAGTGGGTGGGCGTGGCCTGGCGCATGGCCGGGGAGGGCTACCTGGTCGCGCGCGAGGAGACCCGCGAGGTGCTGCCCTATCCGGCGCAGCTGACGCGCGTGCCGGGCGCGAAGCCGTGGGTGAAGGGCCTCGCGAACCTGCGTGGCGCGCTGCTGCCGGTGATCGACCTGCGCCAGTTCCTGGGCAGTGGCGTGACGCCGCTGACCCGCAATACCCGCCTGCTGGTGGCCAGCCACCGCGATGTGCCGGCCGGCCTGATGGTCGATGAGGTGCTGGGATTCCGGCGCTTCGTCGATGGTGAATTCAGCGGCGATGCGCCGCCGACCATCGTCCGCTGCGAGCGGTTCGTGGCGGGCGCGTTCCGGCGCGGCGGTGAAGCCTGGCCGGTGCTGAGCCTGCGCCAGTTGCTCGAAAACCCGGGGTTCCTCGATGCCGCAGCATGACGCGTCCACGTCTTCGTCCGCGCGCGGCCTGACGCTCGTCGTCACGGCCGCCGCGCTCGCGCTTGCCGGCGCGGCCGTCGGGGTGTTTTCGGGCACCGCGGCCGGGCTGATCGCCGCGGTGCTGTGCCTGGTGGCCCTCGCGCCGCTGGCGATGCTGTTCAAGTCGATCCGCGCGGTGATGCAGGATGCGCAGGTGGCCCGTGAGGCCGTGCAGGCACAACGCGCCGAGAGCGAACGCAACCAGGCGGCGATCCTGCGGCTGCTCGACGAGATCGCCGGCCTCGGCCAGGGCGACCTGACCGCCACCGCCACCGTCACCGAGGACATCACCGGCGCCATCGCCGACTCGGTGAACATCGCCGTTGAATCACTGCGCGGCCTGGTGGTCGCGATCAACCAGTCCTCGGTGCAGATGGACAGCGCCGCGCGCCAGACGCAGGCGCTGGCGCAGCACCTGGCCAAGACTTCCGGCTCGCAGTCCAGGCAGATCGCTGCCGCCACCGAATCGATCGGCGCGATGGCCACCTCGATCGAGGAGGTCTCGGGCAACGCCGAGCGCGCCTCGGACGTGGCGCGTCATTCGGTGGACGTGGCGCACAAGGGCGGCAAGGCCGTGCGGCGCACGATCGACGGCATGAACGGCATCCGCGAGGCCATCCAGGAGACCTCCAAGCGCATCAAGCGCCTGGGCGAGAGCTCGCAGGAGAT
>CAZWDR010000009.1:0-41365 GCA_964632365.1 uncultured Steroidobacteraceae bacterium | reverse complement strand
CAGGTAGCGGTCATACAGCGTGCGCAGGCCGAAGTATTCCAGCCGGTTGGTGCGCAGCGGATCAATCGCGTCGTTGAGCTTGCGCGCATTGGCCTCGACGAAGTTCAGCACGCGCTCGTTGATCAGGCCCACATCGAAGCCCATGCGGATGGACTGCGAGAAGGAGTAGATGCCCTGGCCCTGCACTTCCTTGTCGATGAAGCCGCCCAGCAGGCGCGCAGCCAGCAGCGAATATTCCGGCTCCTCGACGATGAACGAAGCGGCGGTGCGGATCGACAGCTCGTCGAGCTCGCGCGTGGTCGCGCCGTCATAGAGGCCGGCGATGGTCTTCAGCGCGACGCGCATCGCGTCGACCTCGTGCAGGCCCTCGCAGCAGCGGCTGACCGCGCGCACGATCTTGTTCACGTCGACCGGTTCGCGCTCGCCACTGCGCTTGGTCACGGCCATGGCCGTGCGGCCGGCCTGCGGCGGAGTCAGGCGGAAATCATTCTGGGCGGGCGCCGTGGCGCGTGGCGCGACAGCCTGGGCAGGGGTGGTATCGGTTTGCATGCGTGTCCTGTTCCCGCGGACGGGGATTCGCATCCGTGCGCCCGGTGCGGGCCGGGCGGCGGATGGCTGCGGCGAGGGCTTGCGGACTCCCGGGAACCTTTGCGGCCGGCACTGCCGGCTGCAGGGGGCGAGGAATCAGCAAGGGAGACGCAGGTCCGTTTCCCTTGGATTATGTCGCACCCGCAAAGCTCACGATCACCGCTGCTAGGCAGTTCCGGAGTCCCCCTTGCGGTGGTCACCGGATTTCCTCTTTGGTCCGCCCCAGACACTATGGATTGGGATGAACACCGCTGGCAACCACAAGATATTGCGTCGGCGGCGCCGGAGTCAAGGCCGATTGCATGCGATGGCTGCCCGGGAAAATGCAGCCGTGACAGAGGTTTACGCAACGCTTCGCAGCGGGGTCAGGCGCGCCGGACGGCGTGAAATATCAGCCGCCGACCCCTTGCATTCTGAGGACCTTCTGGCGGTCGCCGACCAGGGCGGCCACGACCTCGACCCGCATCGGCACCTGGTACGCGGGCAGGTGCTGCCGGCAATGCTGCCGGATGCGCCGCTCGGCGCCATCGGCGGCCGCCCCGGGCGCCATCTGCACCCGCGCCACCACCATCTGGCCCAGCAGGGCATTGGCCTCGCCTTGCACGACGGCCGCCACCACCTCGGGCAGCTGCAGGATGACCGCCTCGACCTGCGCGGGCGCCACCTTCTCCCCGCCGACGCTGATCAGTTCGCTGTCACGCCCGAGGATGCGCAGCCAGCCGTCACGGGTCTCGACCCGGTCGCCGGTGCAATACCAGCCGTCGGCATCAAACGGAACCGGCGCCCCCAGATAACCGAGGAACTGGTGCGCGCTGCGCACCCACAGCACGCCATCACGCACCTCGGTCTCGACGCCGGCGCCGCCGAGACGGATCCACAGGCTGTCGCTGGCCTCAGAGGCAGTGCGCGGCGCGCCCAGCTCGGTGGTGCCGTACTTCTGGCTGATGCGCGCCTGCGGAAACAGCGCATTCACGCGCGCCAGCGTGGCCGGATCCATCGGCTCGGATCCATAAGTGACGACGGCCACGCTCGAGAGATCCGCCGCATGCGCCTCGGCCGACAGGCACAGCAGACGCAGGAAGCTCGGTGAGGCCGCGAGCACCTCCGCCCGCGAAGACATGATCGCCCCGCACACCGCCGCGGGCGTGCGACCGGGCGGAATCACCACCGCACCGCCCGCGTGCAGGGTGTAGAGCATCGCGTCCAGTCCGGCCAGATGATCCATCTGCAGCACCGGCAGCGTGCGCAACGCACGGCCGGCTCCCTCGTATTTTGCGAGCAGGCGCGAGACGGCATGCACCGCCGCGCGCGGCCGGCCCGAGGATCCGGAGGTGAAGATCACGACGCCCGCGTCACCGCTGTCGCGCACCTGCTCCAGCAGCGGATCGGAAGAACGCAGGTGACGGCGCGAGACATGCGCGGTGCCGTCGGCATCGAACCGCACGACAACGCCGCAGTGCGCCGCGCGCGCGGCCTCGTCCGGCGCGGCACCGGCAGGCAGCAATGCAACGATGGCGCGCTGCCGCCACGCTGCCAGCAGGCAGGCGATCGCATCGAAGGACAGCGGCCCCTGCAGGCCGAGCACGACGCCCGCGCCGCACATCTGCCCGAGTCGCGCCCGCCATGCCGCGACGGCCTCCGTCAGTTCCGCGGCGCTGCGCCAATGGCCATGCTCGAACACGCAGCGTTGCGCGCCGGCCGCAGCCAGACGCGCGAGCAGGTCATCCAGCGCATGCGCCATGGGCGGATTCCTTCAGCTCACGCCACCCAGGAACACGGTCTGGCCGGTGACGAAACCACTGTCGCGCGAGACGAAGAAGTCGATGACATTGGTCACGTCGTGATATTCGCCCAGCCGCCGCAGCGGCTGGCGCGCGATCAGCGCATCCATCTTCGCCTTCGGCACGTTGCGGATCAGGTCGGTCATCACCGGCGTCGGGCCGACGGCATTCACCGTGATGCCCAGCGGCGCCAGTTCGCGTGCCGCCACGCGCGTCAGGCTCTCGACGGCGGCCTTGGAGGCGGCGTAGCCGGCCTCGCCCTCGAGGTCCAGCGGCGTGGCCACGGTGGCGAAATTGACGATGCGTCCGTAGCGGCGCGCGGACATCGCCTTGGCGGCCTCGCGCAGCACCAGGAAGGTGCCGAACACGTTCGTCGCGAACAGGTTCTGCATCGTGGCCAGCGGCGTGAGCAGCAGATGGTTCATCGACGCGATGCCGGCGTTGTTGACCACGATGGTCAGCGCGCCCAGCGTGCGCTCGATGTCGCCGATCATCGCGGCCACGCCGGACTCATCGGTGACATCAGTGCGGTAATGCCGGTAACCCTGCGGCGCGGTGCCGTCGAACTCTTGCCGGCTGCAGCCGGCCACCTTGCAGCCGCGCGCCACGAAATGCTCCACCAGGTGCCGGCCGATTCCCTTGCGGCTGCCGGTGACGAGGACGACCTCAGGCATGCGCGGCGCCAAGCCGCGTGGCCAGCAGCGCGGCCAGCGTGCCGGCGGTGCGGAAGGGGCTGTTGCGCAGGGACATGGCGCGCTCGTCAGCCAGCGTCACCGGCCGGCCGAAGCGCTGCAGCGTGGCGGCCTCGACGGCGACGATCAGCCGCACCAGCGACAGCGAGTCGATGCCCGACTCCCCGCCATAGAGCGGCGTGTCGGCAGTCGGCTGGCGCAGGTGCTCATAGCCCAGATCGTCCGCCTCAGATCCGATCGTCTCCAGCACCACTGCCAGTATCTCGCCCTGGTCCATCCATCGCCTCCGTGGGCGCCTGCCGCCGCATGATCACCTTGGCAGGATTGCCCTGGATGATCACGTTGGGCGGAAAGCGCCGGTTCACCAGACTGTTGGCCACGACGATGCTGTTGTCGCCGATGACCGTGCCATCGAGGATGGTGCTGTTTGCCCCGATCCACACATTGCTGCCGATCCGCACGCCCACCGACGAGACGCCCTGCTGCGAGAACGGCCGGTCCAGTGTGCCATAGCGGTAATTCATCGCGACGATCACCACGTTCGGGCCACAGATCACGTCATCGCCGATCTCGATGCCACCCGGTCCCGGCGCCACGAAACAGCCGCTGGCGAAGCCGCATTCCCGGCCGGTGACCAGACGCCCCTGCGAGCTCTTCACCTTCGCGAACGAGCTGACGGTGGTGCCGCGGCCAAGCACGAGGTTTTCGGACAGCTCGACCTCGGCACGCGGCGACACCGTCGCGCGCCATTTCAGCCAGGCGGCGACGGTGACCAGCGGCGCGGGCAGCAGGAACCTGCGGAGGACCCAGCCGCGTGCCGCGGCGGGTGCCGCCGCCTGCCCCGGGTCCTCCGCCATTCCTCAGCTTCCGAGGTTGACGTCGATCAGCGCCTCGCCCATCTCGAGCGCCGAGTCGCCGACATACACCTCATTGTCACCGCGGCCGAGCTGTCCGCGGTCGTTGTGGCCCCAGCAGTTGACGGCCAGGTCGGTGTACATCACGCAGGTGTGGAAGCCGCCGGCAGAGAGCTCTTCGATGGCGCGGCCCTTCACCGGCGTCTGCACCTGCGTGCCCATCTCGTTCAGCTCGTCGCCAATGATGGAGTCCGTGGCGGCGAGCACTCCGCCGCTGCCGATGCCGAGCTGGCCCTGCTCATTGGAGCCCCAGCACAGCAGGCCCGCCCCGCCGGTGCGCAGCACGCAGTTGTGGCGGTAGCCGATGGACAGCCGCGCGGTCTGGCCCGCGGCGATGGCCGCCGGCAGGTTTGATCCCATCTCGCCGGACTGGTCGCCGATGCAGTTGAGGGCACCGGTCATTGGCAATCCGCCCGTGCAGCTGCGGCGTTCCAGTTCGACGGCCGACAGCGGCGTGTCGTTGCCGGCAGTGAGACCGACCTGGCCCCAGGTGTTCAGGCCCCAGCACTTGGTGGACTGGTCGTCGAGCAACGCGCAGCTGTGGCCGCCCGTGGCCATCAGGTACGCCGGCGAGCGCCCCGGACCAAAATTCACCGCGGGCAGCGCATCGCCCATCTCGTTGGCGGTGTCGCCGACGTCGAACACGCTGCCGTTGCCGACCTGGCCCCACTCGTTCTCGCCCCAGCACTTGGCCACACGGGCGCCGTTGGCATCCTCGAGGATCGCGCAGGCATGGTAATGACCCAGCGACAGCTGCACCGGCGTCAGGCCGGTGCCCAGCGCGACCGGCGCGGCGGCCGCGATGTCGCCCGGGGCGATGCCCAGCCGCTGCGTGTTGCCCCGGCCGAGCTGGCCGCGGCCGTTCGAGCCGAAGCACTTCACGCTGCCGTCATCGAGGCGCGCGCAGGTGAAGTCCTGGCCCGGATAGATCTCGAGCACGCTGCGGCCGGTGCCGAAGTCGATGGGCTGCAGCGCAGCCATCTCGCCAGCGGCGTCGCCGAGGCGCGAGTCCGCTCCGGTGATGCGGCCCTGCCCCAGCCGGCCATCCTCGTTGCGACCCCAGCACTTGGCCGAGCGGTCATCGAGGATGGCGCACACGTGGTAATCCGCCGCGGCCAGCGCCACGGCCGTGCGGCCCGCGCCCAGATCCACCGCGGCCCCCGCCGCGCCATTGGCCAGCGCCGTGGTGTTGCCCTGGCCGAGCTGGCCATAGGCGTTGTCACCCCAGCACTTCACGCGGCCATCGGTGTGGCGCGCGCAGGTGAACTTGTAGCCCAGTGCCAGCGCCTTGCCGGTGTTGAACTTCCAGCTTTCCTGGGCGGCCAGCGCGTTGCCGGCGGCATCCTTCACGGCGGTGGTCACCGTCGCGGTGTAGTCGGCGTCGAAGGCCAGCCGCGCGCCCGGGGTGAACACGGCCTGCGTGTTGCCCGCCTGCACGCTGACCGCGCCCGCGACGGGACCGGCCGGTCCCTGCAGCGTGATCGACGTGGCGGTCAGCGTGGCCGGATCCATCGGTTCGGAGAACGTCACCGTCAGCACCTCGCCGGTCACCGCCGCGCCGATGGCGGTGGCCTGCGGCGTGCGCGCACTCACCGTGGGCGCCGTGGTGTCGGTGGAGGTGCAGGTGACGGTCACGTTCGAGACATTGGCCGTGACGGTGCCGCTGCCGCTGGTCACCGCGCAGTTCTGCGCAGCCGGCTGCGTCAGCACGGTCACCGCATAGGCACCGCCGCTGGAGACGGGCGTGGCGAACGTGAAGGCGCCGTCGGCATTGACGGCGAGGTCGGCGCCGCCATTGTTCTGCAGCACCACGCTGGCGCCCGGGGCGAGCCCGGTGACCGTGCCGCCGACGGTGAAGGTGGCGGGCGGAAGGTTGGTGCAGGTCACCGTGACATTGCTGACATTGGCCCTGGCCGTGCCGGAGCCGTTGGTGACCGCGCAGTTCTGCCCGGCGGGCTGGGACGACACCGCCACCGAGTAGGTGGCACCGGCGCTGACCGGCGCGGCAAAGGTGAATGCGCCGTTGGCGTTGCGCGTGAGGTTGCCGGCGCCGTTGTTCTGCAGCACCACGCTCGCGCCGTTGGCGAGACCCGTGAGCGTGCCGCCGATCGTGTAGGTGGTTGCCGGTGGCGGCGGATTCGGCGGCGGCGTGCCGTCGTCATCGCCACCACCACCGCCGCAGCCGCCCAGGACCAGCGCGCAGCCGGCCAGTCCCGCGAGCAGGATATTGATTCGCATTGCCGAACTCCCTGATTGTCATCCCGCTGCTGCGGGCCCCATGAGCGAAGAGTAAAAACCGCGCCGTGAGCTGGAAAGACGCCTTAATAGCATGGCGGTGCAGGCATCCGCCTACACAAGATGCCCTTGTGGTCCCGTAGTGCCCGGCCCCCGGGTACAATGCCCGATCGAGTTGCGTCGTCATTCCGCGTGCGCGCTCGCGGGGAGACGGATTCGATGGAACGCGACAGCCGCGTGTATCGCACGTTGTGGCGGTGGCACTTCTATGCAGGCCTGCTGGTGGTGCCAATGGTGCTGATCCTGGCGCTCAGCGGCATGGTTTTCCTGTTCAAGCCGCAGATCGACCGCTGGGAGGAACGCGCCTTCAGCGGCCCTGCCACGGCCACGGCCACGGCGACCCCGCAGCAGCAGGTCACGGCGGCATTGGCGGCTTATCCCGGCTCGCAGTTCCACAGCTATCGGCTGCCGCCGGCAGAAGGCGACGCCGCGCTCGTCCATCTGGCGATGCCCGATGGCGGCATGCGGGACGTCTTCGTGTCGCCGCAGGGGGTGCTGCTCGGCAGCCTCGATGCCGGCACGCGGGTGGTGGAGATCGCCCGGCGCGTGCACGGCCAGCTGCTCATCGGCCGCGGCGGCAGCCTCGTCGTGGAGCTCGCCGCCTGCTGGGCCATCGTGATGATCCTCTCCGGGCTGTACCTGTGGTGGCCGCGCGGTCGCCGCTTCGCGGGCGTGCTGTGGCCACGCCGGCGCATGTTGCTGCGGGACCTGCACGCCGTGGGCGGCTTCTGGGTGAGCAGTCTGGCGCTGGTGTTGCTGCTCACGGGCCTGCCCTGGACGGACACGTGGGGCGCGGCGCTGCAGGGTGTGCGGCAGCAGATGGGCTGGGTGGCCGGCCCGCCGCAGTGGAGCACCGGCGCGCCCGCGACGGCGGCCGGCCATGTGCACGATGCGCACGACCACGCCACGATGCATGCGGATCACCACGTGCACGACGCGGTCCCGGCGCGGCTCGATGCCGTGGTGGCCAGCGCCAGCGCGCAGCGCCTGGCCCCGCCGGCGCTGGTGCTGGCCCCGGGCGCGATGCGGTTCGGCATGGCCTCACCGCACTGGATCGCGCTGTCGGACGCGCAGAACCGCCCGCTGGGGGTCACGCTGCACTACGACGCGGCCACCGGCGCGCTGCTGTCACGCGAGGACTTCGCCGACCGCCATGTCATCGACCGCGTCATCGGTTATGGACTGGCCTGGCATGAGGGGGCGCTGTTCGGCGTGGTCAACCAGGTCGTCGGCGTGCTCACGGCGGCGATGCTGGTGATGATGAGCGTCACCGGATTCCTGCTGTGGCGCCGGCGCCGACCCGCGGGGGTGCTGGGCGCGCCGCCGCCGGCGGCGACGCCGGTGCGCCCACGCGCCGCGATCGCCACGGTCGCCGTGCTGGCGCTGCTGCTGCCGCTGCTGGCCGCAAGCCTGGTGCTGCTGTGGCTGGTCGACCTGCTGCTGCCGCGCGTGAGCCCCGCGGCCGCGCAGTGGCTGGGCATCGCGCGCACGCCGCGGCAGGCGTGACCCTCCGACACGGGTGACCGGCGTGGGCCGACACACCCGCCGGCGGCCCCCGGGGAAGATGACTGCAGTCTTCGAGGAGGAAGCGCCATGCGTGTTGCCCCCCTGGTGGCCCTGCTGGCCTGCGTGATCGGGTGCAGCAGCGGCCCTTCAATCCGCGCCGACCAGGATCCCGCCGCGGACTTCAGCGGCTATCGCACCTACAACTTCGTGGCGGAGCCGGGCACCGACCGTGCCGGCTACTCCACGCTGGTCACCGCGCATTTCAAGAATGCCGTGCGGCAGGAGATGGAGGCGCGCGGCTTCAGGCTCACCGAGCAGGATCCGGACCTGCTCGTGAACTTCTTCACCTCGATGCGCGAGCGCACCGACACGCGCAGCTCGCCCGGCGTGTTCCTCGGCACGCGCTACTACCGCGACCGCTTCGGCGCCTATACGGCGTGGCCGCTCTACAGCCGCGAGGTGGACAGCACCACCTACCGGGTGGGGACAGCGAGCATCGACGTGGTGGATGCAAAGCGGCAGCAGCTCGTCTGGGAAGGCGTGGCCGAAGGCCGCCTGGACGACGAGGTGATGGAGAACCCGGGCCCGTCGATCACGAAGACGGTCGCGGAGATCTTCGAGCGCTTCCCGGTGGCCTCGACGGGTGGCGCATCACGCTGACGCGCACGAAAGCCTGACTAGATGACGCGGCTTCAAACCGGCGCCGTGCTGCGGCTTCAGGCGGCGAGGTTCAGCGGCTTCGGGCGACCGACCGCAAACCCCTGCACATAGTCCACGCCCATGCTGCGCGCCGCGTCGAGTCCCGCGGCATCCTCGACCTGTTCGGCGATCACCTTGAAATTCAGCGAGCGCGCGAGCTTGATCGTCGCGGTGACCATCGCCTGGTTCACGCTGTCGCGCGCCAGGTTCTGCATGAACGAGCCGTCGATCTTCAGGTAGTCCATCGGCAGGTTCTTCAGCGACGAGAACGAGCCCAGGTTGCTGCCGAAATCATCCAGCGCGAACTGGCTGCCCATGCCGTGCAGCACCGCAACGAAGCGGCGCGCTGCCTCGAGGTTCTCGACCACGGCGCTCTCGGCGATCTCGAAGCAGATCTGCGCCGGATCGACGCCGCTGCGGTCGAAGCAGTCGACGACGAAGTCGAGGAACTGCGCGTCGGCCAGCGTCTGGCCGGAGATGTTCACGGCCACTGAGTGGCGGCCCGTGAGCGGAATCGTGCCGCGCCCCAGCGCGGTGAAGGTGGTCTGCACCACCCAGCGATCGACCAGTCCCATCAGGCGGAAGCGCTCGGCAGCGCGCACCAGTTCGGTCGGCGAGAGTTCCTGGCCCTTCTCGTTCGACAGCCGCACCAGCACTTCCATCGAGGGGCCGGATTCGTCATTGACCCAGGTGGGCATGATGGGCTGCCAGAACAGGCGGAAGCTGTTCTCGCGCAGCGCCGTCTGCAAGGTGCGCAGCCACTGGATCTCGCCGCTGTGCCGGGCCGCGACTTCCTCGCGCGCCGAATAGACCTCGACCTGGCCGCTGCCGCGCTTCTTCGCCACATAGCAGGCCGAGTCGGCCGCGGCGATCACTTCCTCGACCGCGCCGCTGTCGCGCGCCAGCTCCACCAGCCCGATGCTGGCGCCGATGGTGTGGATGCGGTCCTTCCACACGAACCGGTTGGCGGCGACGGCGCGTGCGAGGTCATCGGCGATCTGCCGGCCCTTTTCCAGCGGACAGCCCGCGAGCAGCAACGCGAACTCGTCGCCACCGATGCGCGCCACGCTGTCGGAATCGCGCACCGCCTCGCGCATCAGCTTGGCGGCCTCGCGCAGCAGCGCATCGCCGGCCTGGTGGCCGCTGGTGTCATTCACCGCCTTGAAGTGGTCGAGATCGATGTAGCACAGCACATGGTGGGCATCGCCAGCATGGGCCGACTCCAGCGCCTCGGCCAGGCGGCGTTCGAACTCGCGCCGGTTGATCAGCCCGGTGAGCGCGTCGTGCGTCGCCTGGTAGGACATCTGCCGCGTGATGCCGCGCAGCTCGGTGACATCGTGCAGCACCACCGCCGCGCCGATGATCTCGTCGGCGGCATTGTCGCGGCTGATCAGCGGCGTCACGGTGAGCTCGATCGAGCGCTCGGCCCCCGCCTGCCGCGCCAGCAGGAACGCGCGGCGCCCGAGTCCAAAGGTGCTGGTGCCGCGCAGGGCCAGGTCCACCGGATCGCGCAGCAGCTTGCGATCGGTCTCATCCACCAGCGCGATCACCTGGTCGAGCGCGCGGCCCATCAGCGCGCGCGGCTCGGCGCCTAGCAGCGTGGCGGCGGCCGGGTTCACATAGTCGATGCGGCCGGCCTGGTCGGTGCTCAAGAGCGCCTCGCCGATGCAGTCGAGCACGATGCGCGAGCGCGAGCGGGCGCCCAGGGATTCGAAGATGCCGGTGCCGGGGGACAAGGCCGAGGTGCTCATCGTCGGGATGACCTCCACCCCGGTGATCAGCAGCGCCCGCCCGTGCTCGAAGTCCACTGGCGTGGCCGTGAGTTCCAGCCGGCCATGCTGACCCTGCTGGCCGACGAGGTCCACCTCGAAGCGGGTGGGCGTGGCGCCGTCCATCGCGCGCGCCAGCTGGCCCACGACCAGCTCGCCCTGCTGCGGATCCACCAGCTCTGCCAGTTGCCGCCCGACCAGGTCGACCCGGTCGACGCCGCTGAGCCGCGCGAACATCGGATTGGCGTACAGGATCACGTCGCGGTAGAGCAGCACCGCCTCATGCACCGAGTCGCCCACCTGCGCGAACAGGTTGCCCTGCGAGGCCGACCCTGCAGGCGCGGGCGGCTCCCGGGGTGTGGACTGCTCGAGCCGGCGGAGACGACGCCATTGCCAGACACAAAGGACCAGCAGGACCGCTGCGATCAGCGCGAGGAGGAGGCTCGGAAGCCCGTTGTTATGCATGTTTTCCTTCGGGCGTCAGGGGATCGAGAATAGCGTAGTCGCCGATTTGCAACAGGCGAGTTGGACATAAGATGCTTGGGGGAAAGATCAGCCACCTGATATTCTGCAGCCCCGTTTCCGAGTCCTTTCCCGCGCATGAATCCGACCCTCGACGCCCGCACCCAGATGGCCTATCAGCAGATCCGCGCCTGGACGGTGCTGCCTCCGGAGGTACTGGCCGTCTTCGGACAGCTGCCGCGCGAGGACTTCGTGCCCGACGGCTGGCGCAACGCCGCCTATGGCGACATGGCCATTCCACTGGGCGATGGCCAGCACATGCTGACCCCGACGTTGCTGGGCGGGATCGTGCAGGCGGTGGCGCCGACGCCCACAGACACGGTGCTGGAGATCGGCACCGGATCGGGCTACCTGACCGCCTGCCTGGCGCGGCTGTCGGCGGGCGTGCATAGCCTTGAGATCCGCCCGGCGCTGGCGCAGCGCGCGCGCACCAGCCTGCGCACGGCGGGCATCGGCAATGCCACCGTCGAGGAGGCCGACGCCTTCGACTGGCAGCCGCAGGCCCCTTCGTACGACGTGATCGTGATCACTGGCGCCATGCCCCGCTACGACGGGCGCTTCGAGCGCCTGCTGAGGCCCGGTGGAAGACTGTTCGTGATCACCGGCGAGGCCCCTGTCATGGAGGCGCAGCTGGTGGGACTGTCCGGGGACGGCCAGCGCACGCAGCAGGGCCTGTTCGAGACGCTGATCGATCCGCTCGACATGCCGGCTCCCCCCAGCCGGTTCGCGTTCTGAACCACGATTGCCACGACCCTCTCACGTACCAACCGGGATGCCTATGAAAGTTCGAACTCTCGCCACGGGCGTTGGCGCCGTCGTCGCGCTGCTGGCCGCCGGACAGGCAGCCGCCGAAGACCTGGTCACGATCTACGATCGGGCACTGGCGAATGACCCGCTGATCCGCGAGGCCGACGCGAACCGCCTGGCGCAGCGCCAGAGCCGGCCGCTGGCCATTGCGAACCTGCTGCCTGGCGTGACGGCCAATGCCGGCCGCCAGCGCAACTGGGGCGAGCAGACCATCAACGGCGTGCCCCTGCCCGGCTCCACCGGCAGCTACAACACCCGTGACACGTGGAGCATCAGCATCTCGCAGCCGATCTTCACCTGGGAGAACTGGGTGGCGCTGCGCTCGGCCAATTCGCAGGTGGCGCAGGCCGAGGCCGACTACCAGGCGCAGCTGCAGGATCTCGCGCAGCGCGTCGCGCAGCTGTATTTCGCCGTGCTCAATGCGCGCGACAACCTCGAGGCGGTCGATGCCGCGCGCAATGCCATCCAGCAGCAGCTGGAGCAGGCCGAGCAGCGCTTCGAGGTCGGACTGATCGCGATCACCGACGTGCAGAACGCGCGCGCCGAGCGCGACAATGCCAACGCGCAGGTCATCGGCGCGCGCCGCCAGCTGTCCAGCGCCGAGGAGGCGCTGCGCGCGGTGATCGGCGATCGTCCGCCGTCGCTGAACGAGCCCAGCGCCGACATGCCGCTGGTGGCCCCGCCCGACTCCGAGGAGCAGTGGGTCAACGCCGCGATGGAACAGAACCTGTCGCTGATCTCCACCCGCCTGGCCGCCGACATCGCGCGCGCCAATGTCTCCAGCTCCTACGGCGGCTTCATGCCGCGCATCGCGCTGACGCTCGGCAAGAACCATTCGGAAAGCCGCGAGACCGACAATGTCAGCGACGGCAAGTCAGTATCGCTGGGCTTCACGATGAACCTCAACGGCGCCGGCTACGGCAACTACTCGCGCACGCGGCAGACGCAGTTCCAGTGGATCGCCGCGCGCGAGCGTCTGGAACGAGTGTCGCGTGACACCGAGCGGCAGGCGCGCGATGCCTACCAGGGCGTGACCAGCGAGATCGCGCGCGTGCAGGCGCTGCAGCAGGCGGTGGAATCCAGCCGCACGTCGCTCGAGGCCACCGAGGCCGGCTATGAGGTGGGCACGCGCACCGCGGTGGACGTGCTGGATGCGCGGCGCTTCCTGATCCAGGCCGAGACCAACTACTCGGCCGCGAAGTACGCGTACCTGAACAACCTGATCCAGCTGCGCCTCGCGGCCGGCGATCTGGACCGCAGCGTGCTGGAAGAGATCAACCAGTGGCTGACGGTGCCGACGACCACCCCAGCGCCGTAAGCAGTCCGGCGGCGCGCCGCGCCGCGCCCTGGTTGGCAGCCACGGCCGCGGCGGCGTTCGCGCCGGCCGCGGCACGGGTCGCATCGCGCGAGAACCAGTCCTGCAACCGGCTGGCCAGATCCTCCGCATCGCACACCACGGCGGCACCGCCGGCCCCGAGCAATGCGCGCGCGACGTCCGGCGCGCTGAACGTGTGAGGTCCACACAGCACCGGTCGCGCCAGCGCGGCCGGCTCCAGCAGGTTGTGGCCGCCGACGGGAACCAGGCTGCCGCCGACGAAGGTCACATCCGCGGCGGCGTACCACTCCGGCAGCACGCCCATCTGGTCGATGAGCACGACGTCGGCGGCGGCATCGGCGGTGGCGGTGCCGGGCATGTCGTCCTCCGTCGTGCGACGGAACCCCACGCCCTGCCCCTGCAGCCAGCGCGCCACCGTGTCGAAGCGATCCGGATGGCGCGGCGCGATCGCGAGCAGCGGTGCAACGCGCGCCGCCTGGCGCGCTGCTTCGACCACGCGCCGCTGTGCCGCGAGCAGCACCGCCTCTTCGCCCGCGTGCGTGCTGCCGGCCACCCACAGCGGACGCCGCGGCGCGCAGCGCGCGCGCAGCGCGGCGCCACGCGCGGGCACATCGGGGTCGAGCGGCACATCGAACTTCAGGTTGCCGGTGACCTGCACTCTGGCGGGATCGGCGCCGAGGCGGATGAAGCGTTCGCGATCGTCCCCGCTCTGCGCGCCGATCACGTCGAAGGCGCGGATCGTGCCGCGCATCGTCGCCGGCGCGAGGCGCAGGTACCGGCGCAGCGAGCGCTCTGACAACCGCGCGCTGAGCAGCGCCATCGGCACGCCGGCCGCGGCCACCGCGGCGATCAGGTTCGGCCACAGTTCCGTCTCGATGATGACCAGCGCGCGCGGCTGCGCCGCCCGCACGAAGCGCCGCGTCGCCCCGGGCAGGTCCCAGGGCGCCAGCTGCACGGTGTGGCCAGCAGCCCCGAACATCTGCCAAGCGCGCGCGCAGCCGGTGGGCGTGCCGGAGGTCACCAGCACCGGCGGCGCCTGCGGCAGCGCATGCAGCAGCGCCGCGATCGCGCGCAGCTCGCCCACGGAGGCGCCATGCACCCACAGCGGTGCATCGGCCCGCCGCTGCAGCCGCAGGCCGAGTCGCGACCCGAGGTCATCGTGCGGCGGGCCGGCGCGGTTGCGCCACGCCAGGCGCAGCGCCGCGAAGGGCGCGGCCAGCCGGATCAGCAGGGAATACGGCGCATGGGCCATCGGATCACGGCCGCGCCTGGAACCATGCGGTGAGCAGCACCTGCCACTGGGTGTCATCGAAGCGCGGCGTGGCGCGCCGGTCCTCCAGCGCATCGAGCGAGCGGCGCAGCCGCGCAAGGTTCGCGTCGCGCCAGATGCCCGGCCGCGCGCGCAGGCGGGCCTTGTCGAAATCGATCAGGAACACTTCCTCACCACGCAGCAGGATGTTGTGCGCGTTCAGGTCACCGTGGTCCAGGCCCCAGTCATGGAAGGCGCGGATGGTGCGGCCGATGCGCGCCCACATCGCCAGCGGCACGTCGTCCGCGGCCAGCGTCGCGGCCAGCGTCACGGTGCCGTCGAGGTATTCGGTGATCAGGTCGGCGCGGTAGGTGAAACGCGAGCGCCGGTAATGCACGGCGACCGGGCGGGGCACCGGCATGCCGTCGGCATGCAGGCGCAATGTCACCGACAGCTCGCGCAGCGGGCGGCTGGCCGGCTCGCTGCGCCACAGGTAGCGGTCCGCCCACAGCACCGCGGCGAGGCCGCCGCGCAGGTAATGGCGCAGCAGGAAACGGCGTCCGGACTCCTCGAAGGCGATGGCCGCGCCGCGTCCCGCCGGCCGCGCAAACACCGCCGAACGCGCCATCCAGTGACGCGGGTCGAACCATTCGAGCGTGACCGCCGCATCAGCGGCGGCATTGACCAGGAATGCGCCGTGGCCCGTCGGACCACGCACGGCGGTGCGCAGCAGCCGCATCACGGGCGGAGCCTGCGCGAGGCTCAACGCCGCAGCATGAACTCGGCGCCGCAGTAGGGGCACTTGGCGCTGCCGGTCTGCTCGATGGGCAGATAGACCCGCGGATGCGAATTCCACAGGCTCATCTGCGGCATCGGGCAGGAGAGCGGCAGATCGGCCGGCTCCACTTCATAGGTGCGGGAGGCGTTGGCAGGCAGGAGGCTGGCGGCTGACATGGCGCGGATTATACGGGCTCCTCCATCGTGGCGCGCCAGATGGCGGCCACCGCCTCGCGCTCGGCGGCGAACGCCTCCCCGGCGACCACCACCCCCTGGTTCTCCAGCGAGCGCCGGTGCGCGAGCTGCCGGTACCGCTGGTAGGCCTGCACCAGCACATCGACCCGGGCCTGCGGCACCAGGTCCGCCGAGGCGAGGGATTCGAGCTGGCGGATGGTGTCCGGGAAATGCACCACGGGCGGGTGACGCGCGGCATGCAGCAGCGACCAGTACTGCGCGAGGAACTCGATGTCGGCAATGCCGCCCCGGTCCTGCTTCAGGTCGAACTGTCCGGCCTGCGCCGCGGACAGCTCGCGGCGCATGCGCTCGCGCATGTCGGCCACCTTCTGCCGCAGGTCCTCGCGACGCACCGCATCCTGCAGCACCTCGGTGCGCACCCGCTCGATGCGCTGCATCAGCCCCGCATCCCCCGCCACCGCGCGCGCATGCAGCAGCGCCTGGTGTTCCCAGGTCCACGCCTCCTCGAACTGGTAGCGGCGGAATGCCTCGATGCTGGTGACCAGCATGCCGCCCTTGCCCGACGGGCGCAGGCGCACATCGACTTCGTAGAGCCGTCCGGCCGCCGAGTGCATGGTGAGCAGGTGGATCAGCCGCTGCGCGTAGCGCAGGAAGAACACCTGGTTGTCCAGCGGCGTTGCGGCATCGGTTTCCTGCTGCTCGCCGGTGCTGTCGTGCAGGAACACCAGATCGAGGTCCGAGGCATAGCCGAGCTCGTAGCCACCGAGCTTGCCGTACCCCAGCGCGGCGATGCGCACCTCGCGCCGCCCCTGCGCGTCGGTGCAATGCGGCCGGCCATACTGTGCGCCGACCTGCGCCATCGCCAGCGCCATCGCCTTCTCGAGCAGCAGCGCGGCGACTTCGGTGAGGCGGTCGCTGACCTGCATCAATGGCAGCTGCCCGGACAGGTCCGCCAGCGCGATGCGGAACACCGCCGCCTGCTTGAAGCGCGCGAGTTGCTCCACCTCGCGCTCCACATCGCCGGGCGGGACATCGGCCATGCGCTGCGCCAGTTCCGCAGCCAGCTGGGCGCGATCGGGCAGGGACTGCTTCCAGCGCTGGTCCAGCAGTTCATCGAGCAGCGACGGACTGCGGGCCAGGTGGCTGGCGAGGAAATCGCCCTTGCGGCAGGCATCCAGCAGCTGCCCGCGCGCCAGCGGGCTTTCGACCAGCAGCGAGAAGTACGCCGAGCGCTGGCCGATGGCCTCGATGACATTGCACACGCGCCGGAAGACATCCGGCTCGGTGGCGGCGCGGTTGTCCGCCAGCAGCAACTCGAGCAGCGCCTTCAGCCGGCGGCGGCCCGCTTCGTCCAGGCGCCGCAGGCGGCTGCCCTGCACCAGCTCGGACAGCTGCTGCAGCAGCGCCGCGCCATCCTGCTGCGCGGCACAGCCAGCCAGCTGTTCGCGCAGCGGGGCGCGGTCGAGGCCCGGCTCCCACAGCGCCGCAAGATCGAGCGCCGCCGGCTTGCGGGCGCTGCCCTCGCTGAACAGTTCCGCGAAATGCCGCAGCACCACGGCGCGGGCGGCATCGAGACGCGCCTGCATCTGCGGCACGTCGTCGAACCCGGCCGCCACAGCGATGCGCTCCAGCTGGAAGGGATCCTCGGGCAGCTCGTGGGTCTGCTGGTCGGCGAACATCTGCACGCGGTTCTCGAGCAGACGCAGCAGGTCATAGGCCTGCTGCAGTTCCTCGACCGCGCCCGGCGGCAGCATGCGATCGCCGGCCAGACGCGGCAGCACGGTCAGCAACGAGGGCTCGCGCAGCCGGCCATCCTGGCCGCCGCGCACCAGCTGGAAGGCCTGCACGATGAATTCCACCTCGCGGATGCCGCCTGCGCCGAGCTTCAGGCTGCGGGCACGGTCGCGCCGCTGCACGTCGCGGGCGATCAGCGCCTTCATCTCGCGCAGCGCCTCGAACACGCCGAAGTCCAGGTAGCGGCGGTACACGAACGGCCGCAGCGTCTCGTCCCACTGCGGCGCGAACGCGGCCGCGCCGGTCAGCGCGCGCGCCTTCACATAGGCATAGCGTTCCCAGTCGCGCCCATGCGCGGCGAGGTAGTCCTCGAAGAAGCTGAAACTGACGGCCAGCGGCCCGCTGTCGCCGAAGGGGCGCAGCCGCATGTCGACGCGGAACACGAAACCTTCCTCGGTGCCGGCATCGAGCAGCCGGATCAGCAGGCGCCCCTGGCGCGTGTAGTACTCCTCCACGGCCAGCACCGATGGACCGCTGGTCTCGCCGCCGCTGGCCGGATACAGGAACACCAGGTCGACATCGGAGGAGAAATTCAGCTCCGCACCGCCCAGCTTTCCCATGCCAAGCACGATGAGCTCACCGGCCTCCGGCGGCGGCAGCCCGTGCCGCGGCGCGAGCAAAGCCGCGGCCATGCGCGCGGCGCTGGCGATGGCAGCCTGCGCGAACCACGAGGTCTCGCGCAGGGTGGCGTGCAGCGGCGCATGGCCCCCGATGTCGCGCCAGACCAGCCGCAGCATCTCGCGCCGCCGCAGCTGGCGCAGCGCGCGACTGAAGGCCGCCTCATCGCCGGCGTGCCGGGTTTCCAGTGCCGCCAGCAGCGCCACATAGTCAGCGAGGCTGCGCGGCGCGCCCAGCGCGCCGGTGTCGGCCAGCGTGGCCAGCGCGTCATCACGCAGCATGGCCGCCAGCGCGAAATCGCTGCCCGCCAGCACGCGCCGGGCCTGCGCCAGCAGTGCCGGCTCCGCATCGAGCAGCGCCGCCGTGCGCGGCGCCGCCTCGCACAGCTGCGCCAGTCGCCCGTCGATCAATGCGACCAGCGCGGGACTACAGTTCAATGACCCCGCCATCGACGAACAGGTCGACGCCGGTGATGAAGCTGGCCTCGTCGGAGCTGAGGAACAACACCGCACGCGCGATCTCCGCGGGCGTGCCCATGCGCTTCATCGGCGTGTTGGCGATCATCATCTGGCGCAGCGCGTCCGCGCCCTTCTCGTCCATGCCGGGGTTGCGGTAGATGATCGGCGTCTCGGTCGGCCCGGGGCTCACCATGTTCACCCGGATGCCCTGCGCCACCAGTTCCACGGCGAAGATGCGCGCCACCGCGCGCAGGCCGGCCTTCGACGCGGCATACACCACGTTGGCCGGCGCGGCCAGCTGGCTGCCGATCGATCCGGTGAACACGATGGCACCGCCGCGTTCCATCAGCGGCAGCAGCTTCTGCGCGGCGAAGAAGCAGCCCTTCAGGTTCACATCATGCACCTGGTCCCACAGCTGCGGCGTCACCGCCCCGACCGGCGCGAACCCGCCGACGCCGGCATTCACGAACAGCACGTCGAGGCGGCCATGGCGCGCACGCACCTGGCGCGCCACCTCCTCGCTGCTGTCGACATCGGCAATGTCCGCGCGCACGGCCAGCGTCCCGGGACCGACACGCCCCGCCACCGCATCGAGCGTCTGCGGGTCACGGCCGGTGATGACCACACTGGCGCCCTCGGCGCCATAGCCGATCGCGGCGGCCTCGCCGATGCCGCTGTTGCCGCCGATCACCACGGCGACCTTGCCTTCGAACCTTGCGCGCGACATGGCTGTGCCGGCCTTCAGAACATCGGCAGCGGATTGACGGGATTCGCGGGCACTTCCATCAGCACGTCCCAGTGCTCGACGATCAGCTGCCCGTCCAGGCGGAAGATGTCGATGACGGCAAGGCCCGGGTCACCCTTGTGGCGGATCACATGGGTATGGCAGATCACATGGTCGCCATCGACGAAGCTGCGCTTGATATGCGTCTCGGCGTCGGGTGACTGGCCGCGGATGAAATCGAGGAACTGCTTGAGCGCCTCGCGCCCCGGCGGCGCCAGCGAGCTGTGCTGCACATAGTCCGGCGAGATGTAGCGGTCGACCGCCGCGGAATCGAACGGGATCAGCACGTCGCGGTACATCGCCAGCACCAGCTCGAGGTTCTGCTGTTCCTGCACGGTGCGTGGCATCGTCCTCCCCCTTTCTGAGCGCTCGCGGATCGCGCGATTCTCGCCGAAGCGCGGCCGAAACTACAGCCCGTAGCGCCGCACCAGCAGCAGCGACAGCACGACCAGCATCAGCACGACCAGCGGCACGCCGACCCGCACGAAGTCGGCGAAGCGGTAACCCGCCGCCTTCATGATCAGCAGGTTCGTCTGGTAGGCCATCGGCGTGGCGAAGCTCAGGTTCGCACCGAACAGGATGGCAAGCACGAAGGGCTCCATGGGCATGCCGAGCAGGCGGGCGGTCTCCACCGCCACCGGCGTGCCGATGCTGGCCGCGGCGGCATTCGACACGAAGTTGGTCAGCACCGCGGCCAGCGCCATGAACGCCGCCAGCTGCGCGCCAGTGGGCAGGCCGCCCACCACGATCTCGACGCCGCCGGCCAGCCACTCGGCCGCACCGGTGGTGACCAGGCTCTGGCCCAGCGCGATGCTGGAGGCCACCAGCAGGATGACCTCCATGCTCAGCGCGCTGCCCATGCCCTGCAGGCGCAGGCAGCCGGTGGCGATCATCAGCACCACGCCGGCGAACGCGGACACGTGGATGGGCAGCATGCCTGTGCCGGACATCGTCACCACGCCCGCCATGATCAGCACCGCGAGCGGCGCCTTCGGTGTGCGCGGCATCTCGCGGCTGGCATCGATGACCAGCAGGCCGGCCACGCGGCGCAGCGCCTCGATGCGCTCGGCCGCGCCATGCACCAGCAGCACATCGCCGGTGGAGAGCGCCACCTCATGCGCCGCGCGGCGCCGGTGCAGCAGGTCCGAGGCGCCGTTGTCGCGCCCGACCACCTTCACCTCATGGGCCGCCTCGAAGCCGACGTTGGCCAGCATGCGGCCCACCAGCGGCGAGTCGTTGCCGATCACCACCTCGGCCAGGCGCATGTCCGGGTTCTTCACCTCCGGCTGCACCAGTTCGCCCACCCCGAAGATCGCCGCGAATTCGCGCAGGCCATCGGGTGTGTCGTGCAGGCGCAGCGCATCGCCGGCCTCGAGCACCAGGTTTTCGTCCACGCCCAGGTCCATGCCATGGCGGGCCAGCGCCGTCACCGGCAGCGGCTTGCCCAGCGCCCGCGACGCGCGCGCCAGCGTGCGCCCGACCAGCTTGCGATGCGCGGCGGTGAGCACCACGCTCGCCTCATAGCGACGCGGGGCGGTCATGTCGGCCAGCGGGAAATCCGGCAGCAGGCGCGGCGCGATCAGCCACAGGTACACCAGCGCGACGCCGAAGCCCGCCGCGGCAATGGCGGTGAAGTCGAAGATCCCCATCGTCGGCATGCCCAGGTCCCCGGCGATGGACAGCACCAGCACGTTGGTCGAGGTGCCGATCGCCGACAGCGTGCCGCCCGCCAGCACCGCGAAGCTCACCGGCATCAGGCTGCGCGACGGCGAGGTGCCGGTGCGACGCGCCAGCTCCATCAGCACCGGCAGCAGCATCACGATCAGCGGCGTGTCGTTGATGAACGCGCTGGCGGCGCCGGCGATGACGATGGCGACCAGCAGGCCCAGCGTCGCATTCACGCCCCACAGCCGCGTCAGCAGGCGCACCAGCGGCTCGAGCGCACCGGTCACCGTGAGCCCGCGCGCGAGGATCATCAGGCAGCAGATCGCCACCAGCGCCGGATGCCCGAACGAGCCGAGCACCTCCACCTCGGTGAGCTGCGCATCGGGCGAGATGAAGGGAAAGAAGTGGAAGATGAACAGCAGTGCCAGCAGCAGCAGCACCGAGACCATCTCCACGCGGATCCACGGGCGGGTGTAGAGGTAGAAGGCGGCCGCTGCCGTCAGCAGCGCCACCAGTGCATGCGGATCCGGCAACTCCATCCGGAGCGATGTTAGCCCGAAGCCCCGCCGCGATGCGCCCGCATCGACCCTGCAGTGCTCAGGGCCGCAGCGGCAGTCCCAGCGCCCTGGCCACCGGCTCGCTGCGGATCTCGCCGTCGGCGACGTTCAGGCCGCGGCGGAAATGCGGATCGGAAGACAGCGCACGCGCCACGCCGGCATCGGCCAGCGCGCGGATGTACGGCAGCGTCGCATGCGTCAGCGCGGCAGTGGAGGTGCGCGGCACGGCACCGGGCATGTTGCTCACGCAGTAATGCACCACGCCCTGCTCGACGAAGGTGGGCGCGTCGTGGCTGGTGGCATGGCTGGTCTCGAAGCAGCCGCCCTGGTCGATGGCGATGTCCACCAGCACCGACCCGGGCTGCATGCCGGCCACCATGTCGCGGGTCACCAGGCGCGGCGCGGTGGCGCCGGGCACCAGCACCGAGCCGATCACCACATCGGCCCCCCGCACCAGGCGCTCGACGGCATCCTGCGTGGAGTACTCGGTCTTCAACCCCGTGCCGAATTCGGTGGCGAGTTGCCGCAGGCGCGGCAGCGAGCGATCGACCACCGTCACGTCGGCGCCCTCGCCCAGCGCCATGCGCGCGGCATGGCTGCCCGCCACGCCGCCGCCGAGCACCACGACCCGCGCCGGCGCCACGCCGGGCACGCCGCCCAGCAGCAGCCCCGCGCCGGACTGCGCCTTCATCAGGCACCAGGCCGCCACGGACACGGACATGCGGCCCGCGATCTCGCTCATCGGCGCCAGCAGCGGCAGGCTGCCGTCGGGGGCCGTGATGGTCTCGTACGCGATGGCCGTGCAGCCGGATGCCATCAGCTGCTCCGCCTGCGCGCGGTCGGCCGCGAGGTGCAGGAAGGTGAACAGGGTCTGGCCCGGCCGCAGGCGCTGGCACTCCTGCGGCTGCGGTTCCTTGACCTTCACGATCAGTTCCGCGACGCCGAACAGCGCCTGCACGTCGTGCTCGAGGGTGGCCCCGGCCGCCCGGTATTGCGCGTCGGGATAGCCCGCGCCCTCGCCGGCGCCGGCCTCGACCGTCACCGCATGGCCTGCGGCGGTGAGCTCGCGCACGCCGGCTGGTGTGAGCGCCACGCGGTATTCGCGGTTCTTGATCTCGCGTGGAACGGCGATGCGCATGAGGCCCCCGGGCGACGTTGCAATTACGAGACGCCGCGTCCAGCTTCGGCGTGGCAAAAAAAAGCCCCGACCGAAGTCGGGGCTAAAATATAACGTGGAAACGGGGGGTCTTGTTCCACGACTATCGAGACGCGAATGGCGAAAACGCCATCGCTCTCGGGTCAGAACTATACACAAGCGGGTCCCCCGGCGTCATGACAATTTTGTTGTCAGGCGTCACATTCATTCCATAAGTCGGGACGGAGAGCGCCTACATGCCGGCGATGCGCCCGGTCATGTCGTCATTTGCCAACAGCCCCGGGCGGCCCAGGCGCGCGTGCTGCAATGCAATATTCTCGTCGTCGCGGCGGACCGCGTTGCGCAGGAAAGCCAGCACCGGCGCGGCCTCCGTGGAGCGCGCCCGGGGGCCCAGCACCATCACGCGCGCCACCGGGTCGAACACCGGGCCGCAGGGCAGCACCCGGCCGGCGCGCATGTGGGCGGCCATCTCGATGTCGAAGAACATGCCGATGCCCTTGCCGGCCAGCACCATCTGCAGCAGCGTGTCCATGAAGGGCGGCCGGGCCGCGATGTTGTACGGCACCACGCCCTTGCGGTGGAACTGCTCCACCGTCCACTGGGTGATGCGGAAATGATCCGGGCACAGCAGGAACGGCAGCTCGTTGAGCGCGCGCACACCCTGCAGCACTGGCCGGACCAGCGTCGGCACGCCATAGAGCGACCAGCTGATGCGCGAGACCACCTCGGTGGTGATGCCATCGTCCACGTCGGGCAGCGCGCCGGTGTACAGCATCACGTCGGCATCGCCCCGCCGCACGGTGCTGGCGCCGTCAGTGCTGGGGGTGAACGGCACGAACTGCAGGTCAATGTGGGGGTACATCTCCTGAAAACGCCCCAGCGCGGGCCTGATCCGCCGCTCCATCAGCAGCGGCCCGATCATCGCGCGGATGGTCACTGGCACCGGCGCGGCACGGCGGCGCTCGGAGGTCAGCGCGCTCTGCGCGACCACCAGTTCGCGCGCGCGTCCGAGGAATTCACGCCCTTCGCCGGACAGTTCGCAGGTCGCGCCGCGGTGCCGGTTGAACAGCTGGTAGCCGAGGTAGCGTTCCATCGACTTGATCTGCGAGCTGACCGACGGCTGGCTGATGCCCAGTCGTTCGGCCGCCTTGCGGAAGTTGCCGTCCTCGGCAACGGCCACAAACACCTCGAGCTTGCGAAACGTGAGTGCCATGTTGTCCCCCCTGGAGCCACCGGAGGATCGATACGTAGTCGCTCCTCTCGAAATGTCCGACAAGAATCGCCAATCCGCTGTGCGGTAGCAACCGGCGCGGCAGCTATCCGTCAAATAATCTCGCGGTTATTTGTACCGACAACGCGTTGGTTGCCCGGACAGCGACCTACAGACCCTGCCAGGATTCGACCGGATAGCCGAACAGCGCGAAGTCGCGGGCATAGAGGCGGTGCGCCCGCGCCGCGAGGGCGGCGTCATAGACCGGTGGCTGCGCGTGCGGGCTGACGTTGCGGCGCGTGGACAACGCGCGCTGCACGGCCGGTCCATCCAGCCCCAGGCGTCCGAAGATCTGCTGCAGCCCCTCGACGAATTCGCCTTCCATGTGGAAGCTGCGCTCGTAGCGCAGGCGGTGCATCAGCAGCACGGCGTGCTGGTCGTCCCAGTGGTGGTCGCGCCTGCCGCAGGGCTGGCTCTCGACATAGGCGAGAAAGGTGGAGAACGGAATCGCCTCGCCTTCACGCGCGCCGGCCAGGCCGGCACGCTGCGCGAAACGCCGCAACCGCGGCAGCTCGCGACGCCGGATGCTGCGTGAATAGCCCCCGTCATGACCGTACGCAAACTTGTTCTGCCATGCCGAGCGCAGGCGGGCGTAAGGATTGCGCACGAAACAGAAGAACTGGTATTCGGCCGGGAAACGCAGCGCGTGGGCGTAGTCGCGCATGGGCGCGAACGGGAAGCGCCGCGCGTTGCGGAACAGCCGGTAGCGGCCCTGCGAGGGATCATCGATGCCCTGCACCTCGCGCAGGCTGTCGGTGAGCGCCTGGCGGAAGGTCTTCGTGCCCACCTTCGGATTCAGCACCACCACCGTGCGGCGCGCGCGATTGACATAGGTCTTGAACGGCGAGAAATGCTTCTCGCCCAGCATCGTGATGAAGCCGGGCCAGCCGGCCGGGACATCTTGCAAGGTGCGATCCATCAGCGGACGGGCAATGCGCCCGGCGCCGGTGGCAACCGAATCGTTGTCGTGTCCATGATGCCGTTCATCGTAGCGGCCGGGCGATTCGTGGTACATAGCGCGCTTGTCTCAACCTGGGGAGGGGGGTTCGCTCATGGTGCTGATCGTGATCCTGGTGCTGCTGGCGATCCTCGTGTTCTGGGGCGTCGGCATCTACAACCGGCTCATCGCCGGCCGCAACAACTTCCGCAATGCCTTCGCGCAGATCGATGTGCAGCTGACGCGCCGCCACGACCTGATCCCGAACCTGGTGGAGACCGCCCGCGCGTACCTCACCCACGAGCGCGAGACGCTGCAGTCGGTGATCGCCGCGCGCAACAGCGCCGTGGCGGGACTGAAGGCGGCGGCCGCGGACCCCGGCAATGCCGCGGCGCTGACGCAGCTGTCGGGCGCCGAGGCCGGGCTTTCCGGCGCGCTGGGCCGGCTGTTCGCGGTGGCCGAGGCCTATCCGGACCTGAAGGCCAACACCACGATGATGCAGCTGTCGGAGGAACTCACTTCCACCGAGAACCGCGTCGCGTTCGCGCGCCAGGCGTTCAACGATGCGGTGATGGGCTACAACAACACGCGCGAGATGTTTCCGAACTCCGTCGTGGCCGGCTGGTTCAGCTTCCAGCCCGCGAAGATGCTCGATGCGCCGCCGCCGGAGAAGCGCGAGCCGCCCAAGGTGAGTTTCGCCTGACCGCGTCCGGCTGACGCGCGGTGGACTTCTTCGGCGCACAGGCGCAGGCGCGCCGCGACTCGCGCCTGCTCGGCTGGGCGTTCGCGGCCTGCGTGGCCGCCGTGGTGCTGGTGCTCACGGTGATGATCCTGTGGGTGCTGCGCATCGGCTATGCGATGGGACGCCACGGTGATCCCTTCGAGGCATCGCTCGGCATCTGGGCGATGCGCCATCCGGCCTCCGTCGTGTTCACCGTGCTGGCACTGGTGCTGTTCATCGGCGGCGCCAGCCTCACGCGCATGCTGCAGCTTCGCGCCGGCGGCGGGTATGTGGCCCGCGGCCTGGGCGGCGTGCGCGTCGAGCGCACCGCGCAGGATCCCCGCCGGCGCATGCTGTCGAATGTGGTGGAGGAGATGTCCATCGCCGCCGGCCTGCCGATGCCCGAGGTCTATGTGCTGGAGCAGGAGGACGGCATCAATGCCTTCGCGGCCGGCCACACGCCTTCCAATGCCGCCGTCGCGGTGACGCGCGGCGCGCTGGTGCGGCTGAACCGTGAGCAGCTGCAGGGCGTGATCGCGCACGAGTTCAGCCACATCCTGAACGGCGACATGCGCATCTCGATCCGCCTGATGGGGATGATCTTCGGGTTGATGGCCGTGGGCGCCGCAGGCCGCACGATGCTGCGCGCCGCGCGTCACGCGGACCGCGCCGCCGTCTGGGCCGCGGTCATCGGCGCGCTGCTGGCCGTGGTCGGCTACGCGGGCTGGCTGTTCGCGCGCCTGTTGCAGGCATGGATCTCGCGCCGCCGCGAGAGCCTGGCCGATGCCTCCGCCGTGCAGTTCACGCGCAATCCCGACGGGCTCAAGCAGGCACTGGTGCGCATCGCGGCAATGGGCGATCACCGCCGCTTCGCCAGCGGCGCGATGGACCAGGTCGCCCACATGCTGTTCGACCATGGCGCGCGCAGCCTCTTCGCCACGCATCCACCGCTGCTCGAGCGCCTGCGGAACCTCGACCCGTCGATCAATCCGGGCCGGCTGGAATCCCTGAAGCGCCAGGCGCTCAAGGCGTGGCAATCCGAACCCGTGCGCGACACCTCGCCCGCCGCCGCACAACCCGCCGGCGCGCACGAACAGGTCCGGTTGCACGCCGGCATCGGGGGTGCGGTGCTGCCCGCGTCCGTCGCGGTGCCCGCCGCGGCAGCGGTGATTGCCGCCACGACGGGGGATCCGGCGCCGCGGCATCTGGACCAGGCAGTGGCGCTGCGCCGCGCGCTCCCCCCCGCGCTGCGCGCCAGCGCCGAGGACCCGGAGGCCGCCCAGGGCATCCTGCTTTCGATCGTGGTGTTCGCCGATCATTCGGTGCGTGACCGCCGGCTGGCCTTCATCGCCGGACAGCTCGGCGCGGGCATCGCCGGGCACGCGCAGGCCGTGTCGCAGGTCAGTGCGAACCTCGCCCCGATGCAGCGGCTTCCGGCCGTGCTGCAGCTGATGCCGGCACTGCGCGCGGTGCCCGCCGCTGACCGCGTGCGCTTCGTGCAGGTGTTGCGTGACCTGATGCGGCTGGATGGCGGGCTGTCGGTGTTCGAGTACGCGCTGGAGAAGCTGGTGGTGCGCGCACTGCAGAACCTGGACTCGCCCGAGCCGCCGCATGGCCGGCTCAGCCTCGCCGACTGCGCCGATGAACTGGGCGTGGTGTTTGCCGTGCTGGCGCGCTGCGGTGCGCGCGATGCGACGCAGGCACGCAAGTCCTATGAAGCGGGCCTGGCGCCGCTGCTCCCGCGGCACCGCCCCGGTTACGGCACCATCGATGACTGGGTGCCGGTCTTCGACCGGGCGCTCGACCGGCTGTGCGACCTGCAGCCTGCCGCCAAGCAACTGCTGGTGGAGTCACTGGTGCGCACGATCGCGCACGACGCGATGCTGGCGCCCGCCGAGGCAGAGCTGCTGCGCGCGATCTGCGCGGTGCTCGAATGCCCGCTGCCGCCGGTGCTGCCCGCGGTGCCGCCGCTGCCAGCCGCTTCGCCGCCGCCCGCGGCCGCGGCGCGCACGGACTGACCGTCACACCACCGCTGCGGAAACTGCAGCTTGCGGTGCGCGGCGCGTCAGCGCCGCGGAAAGACCGCCCAGGCCGCGCCAGCGGCGACCAGGACGACCGCGACGAAGCCGGTCCACGCCGAAGGATCGGCGATCGCATCCTGCAGCAGCGGCTGCCAGATCAGCGGCGTCACGAAGGTGACCAGCGCGGCCAGCTGCGACAGCAGTCCGGCCGCGGCCGCGCCCTGGCGTGGATCGGACACCACCCGCGGCAGCGCCGAGGTGACCACGGCGATCATCGCGCCCTGCAGCAGCATCCACGCCACCAGTGTGGCCTGCCGCGCGCCGTCGGCGAGGCCCGGCATGTACAGCGGCAGGCTGCAGGCCACCGTCGCCAGGATCAGTGCGGTCAGCAGATGTGAATCGCGCCAGCCGCGTGCCAGCAGCGCGCCGGCGAGGAATCCGCCGGGAATCATGATCAGGTTGGCGATCGCCAGCACATTGGAGGCCTGCCCCACCGCGGCCCCCGGCTGCACCGCGTGCAGGCCGGTCAGCTGCTGGCGCGCATACCACTCCGGATACACGGTGCTCATGCCGAAGCCGACGACGATCAGCAGCGCGAAGCACAGCGACAGGCGCAGCGGTCTCGGCTGCGTCCACGCGGAGAACAGGCCGGGGCGCGGCAGGCTGTGGGCGGCGCTGGTCGCCGGTGCGCGCGGCAGCATCCACATCGTGGCCACCAGCAGCGCGAACAGCGCGAGGTGCACCCAGTAGCCGCCGCGCCAGGCGGTGGTGCCCGCAAAACTCGCCGACAGCGCCAGTCCCAGCGAGATGCCCACCGGGGTATACGTGGACCACACAGCCATCGCGCGTCGCCGGCGGGCATCCGGCGCGGTGGCCATGATCAGCCCGGGCGCGGCCGAGTACGCCCCCACGGCGATCAGTCCTTCGAGCACGCGTACCGTCATGAAGGCCTGCAGCGAATCGCTGAGGAGGTAGGCGGCATTGACGGCGACGCCGACCAGCGCGACCGCCTGCAGCGCGCGGTGCGCGCCCATGCGATCGACGATGGAACCGGCCGCGGCCGCAAGCGCTGCGGGCAGGATGGTCATCAGCGAGATCAGCAGCGCGAATTGCGCGGGACCTGCGCCGAGGTTCGCGCCGATGTCACCCAGGATGGGAATGATCTTGCTCAGCGACGCGGTGGTCAGCACGCCATAGCAGTAGATCAGCGCGATCGACGGCCAGCTGCCTGGCGTCGGCGCAAAGCGGCGCGCGGTGTGCGTCATCGATGCCTTCCCCTGCGTTTCGTGGGGGGCATGGTACACAACGCGGCGGCCGCTTCGCCGCTTGCGCCGGACCGGCCGGCGCAATCCGCCTCGCGTCAGTCGAACACCACCGTCAGTCCCGCCATCACCGTGCGCGGCGCGCCTGGACGCATGCCGTTCTGGAAGTCGGCCACATAGTCCTTGCCGGTGAGGTTGCGACCCTGCACCCACAGCGTCGCGCCGGTGTCCGCCAGCCGGTAGCTGACGCGCGCCGACAGCAGCGTGCGGCTCGGCACCGCGCCCAGCACGATGGGCTCGCGCAGGTCGATGGCATCCGTCGCGCCCAGCGGGTCGCACTCGGCATCCTCGATGCAGTCCTCGCCCACCAGCAGCGGACCGCGTGTGTTGGCCGGATCGGTATAGAAGCGGCCCTCGTGCGACAGCGTGGCGCTGGCATGCCAGCCGGCCCGGTGTTCCATGCCCAGCGTCAGGCTGCCGAAGTGCAGCGGAATCTCCGGCACCCGGTTGCCACGCATGTCGCCGCCGGAGAACTTCGCATTGGTGTAGTTCCACGCCACCGCCGCGAACAGGTTCAGCGCCCGGCCGGTGAACGCGGAGGAATCGAGGCGCGCACCCAGGTCGGCGCCGAAGGCGCGCGAGTTCGCCTCGTTCACATACACGCTGGCGAAGGTGTCCGGGTCGATGTAGGGCAGCTGCACCAGCGTGTCGCGCAGGCGGTTGTAGAACACCGCGGCCTCGAGGCTCACGCCCGTGACCGGCGCCGTGCGCAGGCCGAGCTGCGAGTTGATGCCGATCTCCGGCTTCAGCGGAAAGCTGCTGCCGCGCGCGATCGCCGGCGTGTAGCCGCGCTCGACGCTGCCGAACAGCTGCGTCGCCTCGATGCCGTCATAGCGCACGCTGACGCCGGGCAGCAGCACCGAGCGGCGCTCGCTCTCCTTCGGATCCACCGTCGGGAACACGCGCTGGCGATGCTGCGTGTATCGCTCGGCGCGCACGCCAGGCACCACCGTCCAGTCCCCCAGCGCGATCTGGTCCTGCACGAACGCCGACACGGCCCAGGAACGATAGGCCTCGTCGCGCGTCAGCGCGCCGCGGTTTCCCGGGGTGAGGATCTGCCCGACCTCACCCTCGGTGCGGCGATCGTCGAACACCTGGCGCTCGGCGCGCACGCCCCACTCCAGCGTGTGCCCGGTGTCGCGGCTGCCCAGCTCGAGCTGCGCCCGGCTCTCCAGGCCGTAGGTGCGATAGTGCCGATCGCGGCTGATCATCTGGCCGTTGCCCGCGGGGCCGGGCACGAACGTGCCATCGCCATCATCGAGCACCAGCAGCGGCAGCGCGCCCACGACGAATTCCCCTGGGTCCACCGTGAAGCGCGGACGGTCCAGATCCGTATGGAACGCGCGCGTGGACAGGCTGAATCCACCCTCCGTGAAGCGATGCATCAGGTCGAACTTGGTGTAGTCCACCGCGATGGTGTTGTGCTCCTGCCCGAAGCGGCCGGCCTTGGTGCGGGGCGCCACCGCATATTCCTGCGGCGTGAGATTGCTCTCGTCATAGTGCGAACGCTCGCGGAAATACAGCGCCGATCCCGAAAGCGCATGCCGCGGGTTGATCGTCCAGTCCGCATTGGCGTAGAAGTCCTGGTAGTGCGTGTCCTCCACATCGAACGCACCATCGGCCTTCATGCGGGTGTACGAAAGCGCCGAGGCCAGCTCGCCATCGGTGCGCTGGTGCGACAGGTGCTGGCGCGAGGTCGCCTGGTTGCCGAAGGCCGCCTCCACCCGCGTCCGCGGGTCCGGCGTGCCGCGGATGTTGCCGAAGTTGATGATGCCGTGATTGTTCAGCGGCCCGTTCTTCACCTGGCCGTTGGCCTTGATCACCTCGATGCGGGCGAGGCGCTCGGTGGGCGGCGTGTAGTGCGTGCTGGCATCCAGGTAGGTGGCCGCATTGATCGGGGTGCCGTCCTCGAGCAGCAGTGCCTGGCGCGAGCGACGCGTCGGTGCGCCGCGCACGCCGATGCCGGAGCGGCGGCCGAGGATGTCGTCATCCAGGGTGCGCACCCCGGGGACGAACTTCAGCGCGTCGTGCAGCGTGTACGGCCGCAGCGTGGCGATGTCTTCGGCGGTCAGCACGCTCACCGCGGCCGGCGCCGTCTCGACGTTGTCCGGAACCACGCCCCAGACCTGCACGGTGGCCAGCGTGTCTCCTTCCCTGTGTGTCGCGCGCGTGTCCTGCGCACCGGCACACACGGCCACGGCCATGAGCCCGGTGCCGATGATCGATGTCTTTCTCACGGAATTCCCCGATGCCTTCGAAACAGCCGCGCAGTGTCGGCCGGCGCTGCAACCGGGTCAGTGGAGAACCTCCCGGAGCGATGCGGGAAGTCCTCCCGACCTGCCGGAAATTTCGCGTGACGGCACACGCATCGGGCGGGACCGCGAAGCTGGATGATCCGCCGCCCATCACGGCGCCGCTATGCTTGCCGCATGGCCCGGCTGTTCTTCGCCCTGCAACCCACCGCATCGCAACGGGCTGCGATGCATGCGGCAGCCGCCGCCCAACTCGTCCACGCGGGGGCGCGCTCCGTGCCGGCCGACGACCTGCACCTGACGCTGTGCTTTCTCGGCGAGGTCGAACCGCCGACGGTCGAGGCGTTGTCGCGCGCCGTGCCCCGGCTGGACTCCCCGGCCAGCGGGCTGTGGCTGGACCACATCGACTGGTGGCGCACATCAGGCGTGCTGTGCCTGCTGCCGCGGGAAAATGCCGCGCTGGCGCAGGTGGCCGAACTGGCTGGCGCACTGCGCGATGTCGCGCGGCGCGTCGGCATCGCGGTCGACACGCGGGAGTTTCGCGCCCACGTCACCGTCGGGCGAAAGGTGAATGCGGCGGCCGCTACCGCCGGGATGTGGCCGCAGGCGCTGGCCCGGCCGCTGCCGCTGACGGCCGGCGCGGTCGCGCTGATGCGCAGCACGGGGCACGGAGAGGGGCCGCGCTATACCGTCGTGCACAGATGGCCGTGCCCGGTCCATGGTGAGTGGCCACCCTGAAGCGCCGGCGGTTCAACCGCAGCGCGGGGTGGGCCTTCGCCGCGCCCGCGCCGTCGCCGTCGCCGTACTCAGCGGCCTTCTAATTACCCGCGACCTTGCTGAAATCCCCCGCCTTCACAATCGTCAGCTTCGCCGGATCAATATGCTTCCGCAGCGCCGCCCTCACCTGCTCGGGCGTCGCCGCCATCACCCGCTCCTCGAACGCCTTGTCCCAGGTCAGCAGCGTGCGCCCGCTGTCCAGGTGCGACAGCAGCCGGCTGGCCAGTGAGGCGTCCTGCGTGCGGATCTCGGCGAAGCTCTGGCGCCAGCCGGATTTCGCCTTCTCGATCTCCGCATCGGTGAAGCCTTCGGCAATGGCCCGCTCGAGTTCCTCGCGCAGCGCGGCCTCCACCTTGCCGATGTTCTGGGGCGCGGCGATGGCCTGCGCGGTCCAGCCGCCGGCACGATCGAAAAGGGCCCCGGCCACCTGCGAGCCCACCGAATAGCTCAGGCCCTCCTGCACCCGGATGCGCGCCACGAGGCGCGAGTCGAATCCGGCGCCACCGCCGAGCATGTAGTCGGCCAGGAACAGCGCCGCATAGTCCGGATCCGCCTGGTTCAGATCCAGGTTCACGCGGGCGACGAAGAAGGCGTTCTCCTTGTCGGGCGTCTCGATCGACAGGTTGGCCGGCGCAATGTCACGGTGCTCGCGGGTGATGCGCTCCCAGGGCGTGTCATTGCGCCAGTCACCGAAGCTCTCGTCGATGGCCTTCAGCACCTCCGCTTCGTCGAAGTCGCCGACCACGGCGAACTGCGCGCGGTTGGCCGCATAGAAGGTGCGGTGGAACTCGCGCACGTCCTCGATCGTCACCGCGCGCACGCCTTCGATCTGCTCCTGCAGCGTCGCCGAATAGCGCGGGTCGTCCTTCGGGTAGATGTTGAAATGCTGGCCCAGCGCCTCCGATGCGCGGGCGGAAGGCTCCGACAGCGAAGCCTCGATGCTGGTGATGGCCTGGTTCTTCAGCTGCGCCAGCTCGGCCTCGGGGAAGGCCGGCTCCCGCAGCGTATGCGCGGCCAGCCGGATCGCCGCGGCCAGGTTCTCGCGGGTGGTCTGGAAGCTCGCACCCATCGAGCCCACGCCGCCGGCGACATTCAGCTTCGTGAATTCGTCCCGCAGCTGCTCGCGGCTGTAGCGCGTGGTGCCGCGCATCAGCATGCTGCCGGCCACCATGCCGGCGTAGCTCTGCCCGGTCATCGTGCGCACGTCGCCAGCCGGCAGCGCCATGCGGAAGAACACGGTGCCGCCGCGGTTCTTCTTCGACAGCAGGGCCACCTTCATGCCGTCGACTTCAACGCGGCGCACGCGGCGCTCGATGTTCTCCGGGCTGGGATCGAACACCTCCGCTTCGTCCGCGACGTCCTTCGGCTTGAAGTCCTTCAGTGCCTCGGCGGCGCTGGCGACGCGCGGGATCTCGGCGCGCTGCGGGGCATCGTCGTGCAGGAACAGGCCCACCACGCGGTTGTCGCGACGGAAATAACGCGCTGCGGCCTGGGTGACGTGCTCGGCCGTCATCTGCTGGTGCCGGTCGCGGTTCAGGAAGAACATCCGCCAGTCCCCGAGCGCGATGTATTCGGACAGCGCCAGACCGATGTTCTCGTGGTCGTTCATCGTGCGCTGCGCGGAATTGGCGAAGGTGGTGCGCGCGCGCTCCATCTCTTCCGGCGTCAGTGGCTGCGCGGCAAGGTTCTCCACGGCGCGGATCAGCTCCTGCTGCACCGGCTCGACCGGATCGCCCTTCTTCATCACCGCGCCGATCAGGTGCAGGCTGCCATCGACGCCCGTCAGGCTGCCGCCCAGCACGCTGGCCGCCTTGCCCGTTTCCACCAGCGCCTTGTGCAATCGTCCCGAAGGCGTGTCGGTCAGCGCGAAGTTCGCGAAATCCAGCGCGGTGTCGTCCGGATGCAGTGGCGAGGGCGTCTTGTAGGCCAGCACCACGATCTGCGTGTCCCCCACCCGCCGCACGGTGACGGTGCGCTCGCCATCCTGCGTGGGCTCGACGGTCCACAGCTTCGGCAGCTCGCGCTCGGGCTTCGGAATGGCACCGAAATGCCGCTGGATGCGCTGCAGCGCCTGCTGTGGATCAAAGCGCCCGGCCACCAGCAGCACCGCGTTGTCCGGCTGGTAATACCGCTCGTAGAACGCACGCAGGTTCGCGATCTCCACATTCTCGATGTCCGAGCGGTTGCCGATGGTGGAGTTGCCGTAGTTGTGCCAGTCATAGGCGATGCTCTGCAGGCGCTTCACCAGCACATTGACCGGCGAGTTCTCGCCCCGCTCATATTCGTTGCGCACCACGGTCATCTCGGTGTCGAGGTCCTCGCGCGCCACCTTGGCATTGACCATGCGGTCCGCCTCCATGCGCAGCGCCCAGTCGAGGTTCTCCTCGCTGGCCTGGAACTGCTCGTAATAGTTCGTGCGGTCGGTCGAGGTGGTGCCGTTCCAGCGCATGCCGCGGCCGTTGAACTCCTTCGCGATGTCGGGGATGTTCGTGGTCCCCTTGAACAGCAGGTGCTCGAGCAGGTGCGCCATGCCGGTCTCGCCATAGCCCTCATGGCGCGAACCGACCAGATAAGTCATGTTCACCGTGATCGTGGGTTTCGACTGGTCGGGGAACAACAGCACCGTCAGGCCATTGGCGAGGCGATATTCGCTGATGCCCTCCACCTGCGTGACCGGCTGCAGTGCGGTCGCGGCCGCCGGTGCAGCCTGTGCCGGCGCAGAAGGGGCCGCCGGTGCGGCGGCCTGCCCGAAGGTCGCGTACGCGGCAATCAGCAGGGCGAATGAAAGCTGGCGCACGGGGGATCGCAGATCCATGGGGAGGACTCCGGCTTGATGGTGCCCTTCACGGGTACCGATGGGGTTCGGCCGATGCTTGCAGACCCGCCAGGGGCCCGCAACCCGCCCAGCGGCGGCGTCATGCCTGAAAAGCGAAATTATCCGTTGCGGAGGTGCCCGGGCTCTGGTAAACCGTGTACCTCATGAACACCCGGTACTTTTACTGGCAGTACTTTACCGACCCTGAAAACGCGGCGGAAGGACTGGGTGTGCGCTGAAAACCAGCGAACACGAAGAACCCGGAAAACCGCCAGCAGAACTGGCGGTTTTTTTTTGGCAAGGAGATGACCGTGACCGTCAATACCGATGACCTGCGCATCCGCACGATGCGCGAACTGATCACGCCGGCCGAGCTGCTGGCCGACTGCCCGCGCGATGATGCGGCCAGCACCACCGTGGTCGGGGCGCGGACCGCGCTGCAGAAGATCCTGCGCGGGGAGGACGATCGCCTGGCCGTGGTGGTCGGGCCCTGCTCCATCCACGACCCGGAGGCCGCGCGTGAATACGCCACGCGGCTGCTGGCCGAGCGCAGGCGCCTGGCCGGCCGCCTGGAGATCATCATGCGCGTGTACTTCGAGAAGCCGCGCACCACGGTGGGCTGGAAGGGCCTGATCAATGACCCGAACCTCGATGGCAGCTTCGACATCGGCAAGGGGCTGCACGTGGGGCGGCAGCTGCTGCTCGATTTGAACCGCATGGGCCTGCCGGCCGGCTGCGAGTTCCTCGACATCATCACCCCGCAGTACTTCGCCGATCTGGTGGCCTGGGGCGCCATTGGCGCGCGCACCACCGAGAGCCAGGTGCACCGCGAGATGACCTCCGGGCTGTCGTGCCCGGTGGGCTTCAAGAACGGCACCGACGGCAATGCGCGCATTGCGATCGACGCGGTGCAGGCCGCGGCCCATCCGCATCATTTCCTGGCCGTCACGAAACATGGCAAGACCGCCATTGCGGCCACCACCGGCAACGCCGACTGCCACGTGATCCTGCGCGGCGGCAAGACGCCGAACTATGACGCCGCCAGCGTCGCGACGATCTGTGCGCAGCTCGAGGCCGCCGGCCTGTCGCCGCGCGTGATGATCGACGCCAGCCACGGCAACAGCAGCAAGAAGCCGGAGAACCAGCCGGAAGTGCTCGCCGACATCGCCGCGCAGGTGGCGGCCGGCAGCACCCGCATCTCCGGCGTGATGATCGAGAGCCACCTGAAGGCCGGCCGGCAGGACCTGGTCCCCGGCAAGCCGCTGGAATACGGCAAGAGCGTCACCGACGGCTGCATCGACTGGGAAACCACGGTGAAATCGCTGGATGTGCTGGCGCAGGGTGTCGACGCGAGCCGCAAGCTGCGCAGGGCTGCGGCCTGAGCCCACGCCGCGGCCCACGCCGCGGCGATCCTTGTCAGCAAGGCACCCCGCTCAGCCGAGCAGTCCGGCGCAGCCCGCTCGCGCCGGGTCCGTGCCGGGCAGGCCGGCGCAGATCTTCCGCCACCCGGCGGAGATGTCCGCCAGCGTGCCGGCGTTGCCGGTGTCGCTGGCCCATTCCTTCAATGCCTCATCCAGCCGTTGCAGCCGTGTGCGCGCCCGGGCGTGGATGCGTTCCGGCCCGTCCAGCTCGGCCAGCACCTGCAGCGTCGCCGTGCGGATGCGTGCCGCATCGTCCGGTGCCATGCGCAGCAGCCCATGCAGGTACTGCGCGCCCCACTGGAACCGCGTCGCCGGTCCGCGTGATTCGCGGTAGCCGCGCTCCAGCCATTGCAGCGCCGCCTGCGTGTTGCCGGCGCGCTCCTCGATGTCGGCCAGGTCCGGCATGTAGTAGTACGGTGTGCGCGACTGCTTCATCTGCTGCTCGAGCAGCGCACGAAGCTGCAGGTCGTCGCCGAGTTCGTACAGCACCCATGAGGCGGAGTTGACGATGCCGGCACGCGCATTGGCGTCGTAGTCGCGCGCGAGGAAGCGGTTCAGCGTGGCACGCGCGCGCATCGCGACCTCGGGTCGCACCGTGCCCTCGCCCGACAACGCCTTCGCGGCCTGCAGGCGCCGCGCCGCAGTGAGCAGGCGCAGCGTCGCGGACTGGCGTTCATCGGCTTCCACTGCATCGAGCAGCGCAAAGTAGCGCTGCTGCAATGTGTCGGTGCCGGCTGGCGCGGCGTGCCGCGCGACCGTGAAGAATTCCTCGCCCAGATACACCAGTGCATTGCCGGCGGCCAGGCTGCGATCCGGATGCTCCAGCAGGCGCTGCACCCCGGCCACCAGTGCCACCAGCGTTGCGTCGGGCCTTGCGCCCTGCGCGATGTCGGGCGCCGCGGCGATGCTCGCCACATCGGCGGCCTGCACCAGCAGACGATCGCGCTCGGCGCTGGCCTGCGCCGGGCAGCGCTGCGCGGCGCGATGCAGCGCCTCGGCGAGCGCGCGCTGCTCGCCGTCCCACATCGACCAGTCGTTCCACGCCAGCCTGCGGCAGGCGGCCGCATCCGGGCGGCGCGCCGGGTCCTCGAGCTGCGCAAGGATCGCCTCCACCGGCTGCGTGTCGCGCAGCGCGAGGTCGAGCACCTCCGCATAGCTGGCGAGGTCGCTGCCACCGGAGATGCGCGCCAGCTCGCGGCGGTCTGCGGTGAGCACCACCACCGAAGGGTAGCCCTGCACGCGGAACTGCTCGGCGATGCGCTGTGCACCGGGCGCATCCCCGTCGAGGTACACCGGCACGAACTGGCGCAGCGAACGCTGGAAATCCGCGCGCGGGAACACATGCGCCTTCAGGTCGTAACAGGGCGGGCACCACTCGGCACCCCAGTACAGGAACACCAGGCGGTCCTCGGCGCGGGCCTTGTCGAAGGCCGCGTCGATGCCCTGGTCGAACCAGGTGATGCCTTCCACCTGGGCGACGGAGGTCGATGCGCCGGCGGGCTGTGCGGGATCTTCACCTGGCGCGGCATCGGCGGTTGCGGCTTCGGCCGGCGGAGCAGTTGCGGGCCGCCCGCCGCCGGTTGCCGGCCGATCGCAGGCCGCAAGCAGCAGCAGGCCGGTCACCATCAGGAGGCGCGGGAAGGCGGCAACACTACGCCGGCAGGCAGATCGCATGGGCAGAGGCTACTCCCGCCGTGCGCCGAATTCACCCGGTGCCGGCGGGCGGCGGTTTCCGTGCGGTAGGCTATCCTCCCCCAACGGCCCCGATGACCCTTATGCCGTCCCGCACCCTGAAGGCTACCGCCATCCTGCTGACCGCCATGACCGCAGACACCGCCCCCTCCGCCGGCGCCCCGGCCAATCCATTCGCGGCCCCGAGCCCGCTGCCCTTCAACTACCCGCAGTTCGACCGCATCCAGGACAGCGACTTCGCGCCCGCCTTCGACGAGGGCATGCGCCAGCAACTGGCCGAGGTGCGCGCGATTGCCGACAACCCGGAACCGCCCACCTTCGCCAACACGCTGGTGGCGCTGGAGCGCAGCGGCCAGATGCTCGATCGCGCGCAGACGGTGTTCTTCGCGCTGGTGGCCGCCGACACCAACGACGCGCGCAACCAGCTGCGCAGCCACTATGCGCCGCGATTCGCCGCGCACAGCGATGCCATCCTGCTCGATCCGAAACTGTTCGCCCGCATCGAGGCGGTTTACCAGGCGCGCGACGGCTCGGGGTTCGACCCGGAGACCCGCCGCCTGATCGAACGCGTGCACAGCGACTTCGTGCGCGCCGGCGCGAGGCTGTCGGCCGACGACAAGGAGAAGCTGCGCGCGATGAACACCGAGCTCGCGGCGCTGGGCAGCCAGTTCAGCCAGAACGTGCTGGACGAGGTGAACGCCGCGGCGGTGGTGGTCGACGACGTGCGCGAGCTGGACGGGCTCACCGACGCGCAGATCGCAACGGCAGCGGAGGAAGCGCGCTCGCGCGGCCTGGCAGGCAAGCATGTGCTGACGCTGCTGAACACCACCGGGCAGCCGGTCAACGTGCAGCTCACCTCGCGCGCGCTGCGCCAGCGTGTGCACGAGGCCTCGGTGACGCGCGGCGCGCGGGGCGGTCCGCATGACAACCGCGCCATCGTCGCGCGCACGATGAAGCTGCGCGCCGAGCGCGCTGCGCTGCTGGGCTTTCCCGACTATGCCTCCTATGGCCTGGAGGACCAGACCGCGCGAACTCCCGCGGCGGTCAACGCCATGCTGCGCCAGCTTGCGCCTGCCGCGGTGGCCAACGCGCGGCGCGAGGCCGCCGAACTGCAGCAGCGCATCGACCAGGAAGGCGGGGGCTTCACCCTCGCGCCGTGGGACTGGGATTTCTACACCGAGAAGGTGCGCGCGGAGAAGTTCGCCTTCGACGAGGCGCAGCTGAAGCCTTATCTCGAGCTCACCAATGTGCTCGAGAAGGGCGTGTTCTTTGCCGCGAACCGGCTCTATGGCCTGACATTCAAGCGCCGCACGGACCTTCCCGTGTATCACCCGGACGTCCGGGTGTACGAGGTGTCCGATTCAGACGGCGAGCCGCTGGCGCTGTTCATCGCCGACATGTATGCGCGCAAGTCCAAGCGCGGCGGCGCATGGATGAATTCGTACGTGTCACAGTCACGCCTGCTGGGCCTGCGTCCGGTGGTCGCCAATCACCTGAACATCCCGAAGCCGCCGGAGGGTGAACCGACGCTGCTGACCTGGGATGAGGTCACGACCGCGTTCCATGAATTCGGCCATGCGCTGCACGGCATGTTCTCCGAGGTCGTCTACCCGTATTTCAGCGGGACCAACGTGCCGCGCGACTTCGTCGAGTTCCCCTCGCAGGTGAACGAGATGTGGGCCGACTGGCCGGAGGTGCTGAAGAGCTATGCCGTGCACCACCGCACCGGCGAGCCAATCCCGCAGGCGCTGCTCGACAAGGTCATCGCCGCGCAGAAGTTCAATCAGGGGTTCGCGACCACCGAATATCTCGCCGCGGCGCTGCTGGACCAGCGCTGGCACCAGCTCGCCGCCGACGCCGTGCCCGATGCAGACGGCGTGCTCGCCTTCGAGGCGAATGCACTGAAGGCCGAGGGCGTCGACTTCGCGCCGGTGCCGCCGCGCTACCGCACCCCCTACTTCAGCCACATCATGGGCGGCTACCAGGCCGGCTATTACGCCTACATCTGGTCCGAGGTGCTCGATGCCGACACGCAGCAGTGGTTCCAGGAACATGGCGGACTGACGCGGGCCAATGGCGGACGCTTCCGCACGATGCTGCTGTCACGTGGCGGCAGCGTGGATGCGATGCGGCTGTATCAGGAATTCGCGGGGCGCGAACCGCAGATCGGGCCGCTGCTGGAGCAGCGGGGGCTGGTTCAGTAGCGCCAGGGAGATCGGCGCGGGGACCTGCGCCGGGCCCGCGTCATCGCGCTGGTGCGGCGCGCCCGCGGGTCCGGTGCGGGCGGCCTGGATCCCGTCACGGAACAGTCAGAGCGATATCGATGCCGTCCACCGTCATCCGCCACTTCCACTACGACGCCGGATCGAAGCAGCTCACCATCGAATTCCAGTCAGGGCGGCGCTATGCCTATTTCGATGTGCCCGCCGACGTTCATGCCGCGCTGAAGCGCGCATCATCGCGCGGCTCGTATTTCAACACCGTGGTGCGCGACCACTATGCGTTCGAGCGGCTCGACGAAGAGGACGGCGGCGCCGGTTCCCGCTGATCTGCCGCCATGGAACCTGCGGCCTTTGGTCTGCTCTTCTGAACGGCGCGGCGGGATGGCAGTTGCCCGCGGATCGATGCAGCCGGAAGGTCCCGGCTGCACCAACCACGCCACTGGTCAGGTCGGCCCTTCCGGCACGTAATCCTTCTGCCCCACCTTCGGCACCGGCTTCGGCCGGATGTGCAGGCCGCCCAGCACCAGCACGAAGAACAGCGGCACGAAGAAGATCGACAGCAGCATCGCCGCGATCATGCCGCCGACCACGCCGGTGCCCACCGCGTTCTGCGCGCCCGAGCCTGCGCCGGTGGCCAGCGCCAGCGGCAGCACGCCGCAGGTGAAGGCCAGCGAGGTCATCAGGATGGGCCTGAGCCGTTGTCGCGCCGCCTGCATCACGGAATCGATCAATGTCGCGCCCTTGTCGTAATAGTCCTTCGCGAACTCGACGATCAGGATGGCGTTGCGCGCGGTCAGGCCCATCGTGGTCAGCAGGCCCACCTGGAAGAACGCGTCGTTCGACAGCCCGCGCCCCAGCGTCGCGATCACGGCGCCCAGGATGCCCAGCGGAATCACCAGCAGCACCACCACCGGGATCGACCAGCTCTCGTACAGCGCCGCAAGGCACAGGAACACCACGGCGAGCGACACGGCATAGAGCAGCGGCGCCTGGCCGCCCGAGACACGCTCCTCATAGGAGATGCCGGTCCATTCCAGGCCCACGCCGGCGGGCAGCTGCGACACCAGCTCTTCCATCAGGTCCATGGCCTCGCCGGAACTGCGGCCCGGCGCGGCCTGGCCCTGGATGTTGTAGGCCGGCACGCCGTTGTAACGCGTCAGCTTCTGCGGTCCATACATCCACTCGCCCGAGATGAACGCGGAGAACGGCACCATCTCGCCGTCGCGATTGCGCACGTACCACTTGCCGAGGTCCTCCGGCTGCATGCGGGCACTCGCCTCGCCCTGCACATAGACGCGCTTCACGCGGCCGCGGTCGATGAAGTCATTCACGTAAGCCGAACCCCAGGCCGCCGACAGCGTCTGGTTCACCTCGGTCAGCGGCACACCCAGTGCGAGCGCCTTCTCCTGGTCCACCTTCACCCGGAACTGCGGGGCGTCCTCCACGCCGTTGGGGCGGACGCCCATCAGCGCCGGATTCTGCGCGGCCAGGCCAATCAGCTGGTTGCGCGCCGCGAGGAACTCCTCGTGCGACAGGCCGCCGCGGTTCTGCAGCATCAGGTCGAAGCCCGAGGCATTGCCCAGTTCCGACACGGCGGGCTGCACCACCGCGAAGATCGACGCGTCGCGGATGGTGGAGAAATAGCCGCTGGCCCGCTGCGCGATCGACTGCACATCCTGGCCATCATCGCCGCGCACGTCCCAGTCCTTCAGGCGCACGAAGATCAGGCCCATGTTCTGGCCCACGCCGGCGA
>CAZWDR010000008.1:33937-42385 GCA_964632365.1 uncultured Steroidobacteraceae bacterium | reverse complement strand
GCGACCACCGGCAGCACGGCGCTGGCGCGGTGGCCGTCCGTGGCGGTCAGCCGCACGGCATCGCCGGGGCGCACCGCCAGCTTGCTGGCAAGATTCTCCGACAGCGTCAGTCCGTCACTGCGCGCCGGCACGGCGACCAGCCGCTGGTCCAGCAGCCGGTTCAGGCTCGCCCCCTCGGGCACGCCGGAGATGGAATCGCGCTCGCGGCGACTGCCGGCTTCGAACACCACATCGGCGGTGCGCACCGGCTCGACGCGCAGCACGCCCGGCAGATGCGCAAGGTCGCGCAGGATGGCGTCATCGGCGGCTTCGGGAAAGGTCACCATCACGTCCATGCGCTGCGCGACGCCGAAGGTCACGTCGACGATGCGGTTGATCGACAGCGGCAGGTGCTGCGTGGTGACCATCAGCGCCGTGGCCATCGCGATGCCGACGACGGTGGTGGCCGCGCGGCGCGGAAAGCGCAGGATGCGCCGCGCCACCATGCGCGACTTGCCATCCAGCGCCGCGGTGAAGCGCTCGAGGGCGCTGCCCGCATGGCCGAAGCCCGTCGGTGCCGGCGGCGCCAGCGCCGCGGCCGGCGGCAGGTTCACCGCGGTGCGCACCGCCTGCAGCGAGCCGGCCAGCGCCGCTGCCAGCGTGATCGCGATCGCCTGCACATAAACCCACGGCCCGGCATCGAAGCCGAGTCCCGGGATCTGGTACACGCTGGCATACACCCCGCCGACGAACTCGCCGACCCAGCGGCCGCCGATCACGCCGATCACGCCGCCCACCACACCGAACACCAGCGCGAACTTCGCGTAATGAAGCGCGATGCTGGCGTTGCCATAGCCGAAGGACTTCAGCAGGCCGATGTTCGACCGCTCCGTGGCCACCAGCCGCGACAGCGAGACATTCAGCAGGAACGCGGCCACCAGCAGGAAGAACGGCGGCAGGATGCCGGCCATGGTCTTCAGGCTCGCCAGCTCGTCGGCCATGAAGCGCGCCGACAGCATGCGGTCGCGGCCATAGGCGCCGCGTCCGCCGTGCCGTTCGAGCAGGCGGTCGATGTCGCGCGCCACGACCTGCTCGTTCGCGCCGGGTGTGAGGCGCAGCACCAGGTCATTGAAGGCGCCGTCCAGATCGAACGCGCGGCCCAGCGCCTCGCGGTTCATCCACAGCACACCGAAGCGCTCCGGCTCGGGCAGCAGCGCGCCGGGTGCGACGGCGAACACGAACTCCGGGCTGCTGGCGATGCCGGTGACGGTGACCTCGCGCTGGCGCCCATAGATCACGGCCGAAAGCTGCGCGCCCGGCGCCAGTGCGTTGGCGCTGGCGAAGGCCTCGTTGACCAGCACCTCGTTGTCGCGCGCGGCCGCCGGCATGCGGCCCTGCCGCAGCACCAGCGCATTGACGCGGGGCGCGCGATCCTCCGGCAGCGACACCAGCTGCGCGGACACCGGCTCGCTGCGCCCCGGCAGGTCGAGCAGCCCGACTCCCGACACGCGGGCCTCGATCGCGCTGACACCGGGCAGGGCGGCGATCTGCGCGGCCAGGCCCAGCGGCGCGCGCACGACCCCGGCAGCAAGGTCGGCCATCCGGTACCTGGCGTAGTAGGCATCGCGCGCGCGTTCGAGCGAGTCGTACATGCCATTGGCCATCACCGCGAGCACCACGCCGCAGGCCAGCACCGCGCTCACGGCAAGCAGCTGCATCTTCATGCGCGAGATGTCGCGCAGCAGCTTGCGGTCGAGCTTCCCCAGGCCCGGGATCACCAGTGCAGGTCCGCGGGACGCGCGCGCACGGCGTTGGTCTCGATGCCGCGGATGCTGCCGTCGGCAAAGCGGATCACCCGGTCGCCGATCGAGGCGATGTCGGCGTTGTGCGTGATCAGCAGCGTGGTGGTGCCCAGCTCCTCGTTGGCGCGCACCAGTGTCTCGAGCACGCGGATGCCGGTGGCCACATCCAGCGCGCCGGTGGGCTCGTCACAGAGCAGCACCCGCGGGCGCTTCGCGATCGCGCGCGCGATGGCCACGCGCTGCTGCTCGCCGCCGGAAAGCTGTGCCGGAAAATGCCGGCGCCGCTGTCCCAGTCCCACCAGTTCCAGCGCGTCGGCGGCCGGCATTGGATCGTCGGCCACCTCGGTGACCAGTTCCACGTTCTCCTCGGCGGTGAGGCTCGCGATCAGGTTGTAGAACTGGAACACGAAGCCGACGTTGTGGCGGCGGAAGGCCGTGATCTGCGCATCGCTGGCCCGGGCAAGATCGAGCTCGCCGCAGAAGGCGTGCCCGGCAGTGGGTCGGTCCAGTCCCCCCAATATGTTCAACAGCGTCGACTTGCCGGACCCGGACGGCCCCAGCAGGACCAGCAGCTCACCGCTGCCCACGACAAGGTCCACGCCGCGCAGGGCCAGCACGGCCGCTTCCCCCTCTCCGTAGCGCTTCTGGACGCCTTCGAGCCGGTAGACCGGGGCCTCATCCGCGGCTTGCACCATGCGCCGGATGATGCGCGATAATCCGCCGCCCCGTAATCCCCCCGGTTGCGGGCCTCCCCCTGTCTTTCCCCGGAGCCTGCTGATGCGACTTGATGCCCTGCCGATTGGCGACAACCCCCCGCACGAAGTCAACGTGGTCGTCGAGGTGCCCGTTGGCGGCGAGCCGATCAAGTACGAGATGCACAAGCCGTCGGGCGCGCTGGTGGTCGACCGCTTCCTCTATACGTCCATGCGCTATCCCGGCAACTACGGCTTCGTGCCGCACACGCTGTCGGATGATGGTGACCCGTGCGATGTGATCATCGCGAACCACCGCGGGCTGCTGCCCGGGTCGGTGATCGCGGTGCGTCCCGTGGGCGTGCTGAAGATGCACGACGAGGCCGGCGGCGACGAGAAGATCGTCGCGGTCCCGAGCCCGCGCGTGTCGCGTCGCTACGAGGACGTGCATGACTACACCGACCTGCCGAAGATCACCTGCGAGCAGATCCAGCACTTCTTCGAGCACTACAAGGACCTGGAAGGCGGCAAGTGGGTGAAGGTCGCCGGCTGGGGCGATGCCGCCGAGGCCCGCCGCTACATCAGCGAATCCATTGCGCGCTACGCGTCGCAGAAAGCCGGATGAGATGATCGGCGCGCGCCGGCATCTCCTCCAGCAGATGCCGCGTGACGCGCTCGTAGTGCGCGATGAAGCGTGCGATGGCGGCATCATCCATCAGCCGGCTGGTGTCGCCGCGCGCGCCGGCCAGCTGCTCGCGCAGCTTGTGCTCCTGCTGCGCCCGCCAGCCGTGCACCACCTCGAACGAGGGCGCCTGCAGCATCACCAGGGGTGAGAGCCGGTCGAACAATGGCCGGTAGGGGCCGGCCAGCGCCGCGTTCACGTAACGCCGCCACGTCCCTTCGCCATCCTCGTCGCGCTCCAGCGCGTTGATCGGGATGGCCAGCTGCGCCGCGGTCTGCGGCCTTGCACCGACGCACCAGCCCTCGAGGATGACCACGCGCAAAGGGCCGGTGCGCAACGGCCAGTCGCGGTGGGGCACGCGATCGTCCCGCGCCTTGTCGAAGCGCGGTACCCGCACGTCTCCCGGCAACGCCAGCTGCTCGATGGTGGCCTGCGCCAGTTCCACATCGTGCGTGCCGGGCACGCCGCGCGTGGCCAGCAGCGGATGGACCTCGCGCGCCAGCTGCAGGCGCGCGGCGCGCGGCAGGTAGAAGTCGTCGATCGACAGCGCGGCGGCGTCCAGGTCCTGCTGGGCCAGCAGCTCGACCAGCGCCGCTGCGGCCGTGGACTTGCCACTGCCCTGCGCGCCGCACAGCCCGACCAGCACCAGGTGGTCCGAGAGTCGCACGCGCCGGATGATGGCCGCGCAGAGTGGACGCAATGCCTGGTCGATGGTGTGCCGGTAAGCCGCCGGCAGCCGTTCGCGCTGCAGGAACGCGTCGACCCAGCCGGCCATGGAATCAGGTCACCGGATCGCGCAGCGGACGGCCATCGAAGAAGGCTTCGAGGTTCTCCGCCACGCGCATGCCCATCGCGGTGCGCGTCTCCTGCGTGGCGCTGCCCAGATGCGGCAGCAGCACCACGTTGTCGAGCTGCAGCAGGCCGGGGTGCACGCGGGGTTCCTCTTCATAGACATCAAGGCCCGCCGCGGCGATGCGACGGTCACGCAGCGCCTGCACCAGCGCCGCCTCGTCCACCACCGAGCCGCGCGCGGTATTGACCAGCACCGCCGAGGACTTCATGCGCGCGAGCCGGCCCGCGTCGATCAGATGGAAGGTTTCCGCGCCGCCCGGGCAGTGCAGCGACACCACATCGGCCTCGGCCACCAGCGCATCGAGGGATTCGAAGAACCGCGCGCCGGTCTCGGCCTCCACCTCGCGCGGCGCGCGGCGCCGGCCGTGGTAGGCGATCTGCATGCCGAAGGCGGCCTGTGCCTTGCGCGCGGTGGCCTGCGCGATGCGGCCGAATCCCACCAGTGCGAGCAGCTTGCCCTCGAGACCCTGGCCCATCAGATGGGTGGGGCGCCATCCGGTCCAGCGTCCCTCGCGCAGTTCACGCTCGCCCTCGCCGGCGCGGCGCGTGGCCATCAGCAGCAGCAGGATGGCAAGGTCGGCGGTTGCGCCGGTCAGCACGTCGGGCGTGTTCGAGACCTGGATGCCGAGGCGTGTGGCGGCTGCGATGTCGATGTGGTTGTAGCCCACGCCGAAGTTGCCGATCAGTCGCACGCGCCGGTCGGGCACGTCCATCACTGCCGCATCGATGCGGTCGGTCACGGTGGGACACACCGCATCATGGTCGCGCATTGCCGCCTGCAGCTGCGTCGGGGTGAGCGGCGCATCTGTCGCGTTCAGCGTCACGTCGAAGCGCGCGGCGAGATGATCCTCGACCTGGCTGGTCCAGCGGCGGGTCAGCAGAATGCGGGGTTTGCTCATCGGTGCAGTCGTGGCGACGAAAGTCGCGGCACTATATAGTGCCCGCCCATGCTTCGGTACCGCTGCTGGCCCTGCCTGGGTGCGCTGTTCCTGCTCGGCGCCTGCGCGGTGCCATCCGCGCACGAGAACGCGGCAGTGGCCTCACGCCTTCTGCACGCGAAGGTGCCGGCGCCGCTGATCTGGCGGCGCGACCCCGCTGCCGACCAGCAGGCGCGCGAACGCGCCGAGGAGCTGCTGGCCGACGGCCTGACACTGCGCGATGCGATCGCCGTGTCGTTCCTCACCAGTCCCACGCTGCAGCTCGCGTTCGAGCAGCTGGAGATCTCACGCGCGGAACTGGTGGCCGCGACGCGTCCCACCAATCCCTATGTGATCCTGGGCTCGCGCGAGCCCGGCGGCGACCTGGCCGCGTTCTATCCCGAACGCACGATCAGCGTCGGCGTGCTGCAGAACGTCATGTCGCTGCTGACCATTCCGGATCGCCGCGCCACCGCCACGCACAACCTGCACCGCGTCCGGCACGAGGTGGCCCAGCGCGCCGCCGAGCACGCGGCGCAGGTGGCGGAGTCCTGGTACCGCTACGCCGCGGCGCTGGAGCAGGTGCAGCTGCATGCGCAGACGACCACGGCCCTGAGCACGGCCGTGGACGTCGTGGCCGCGATGGTGGCCAACGAGGAGGCCGACGATGCAGACGTCGATGCGGCGCGCCTCGCGGTGTTCAGCGCGGACGCGGCCGCCGAGCGGGCGCAGCTCGAAGCCGCGGATGAACGCGCGCAGCTGGAAGCACTGCTCGGCATTGCCGGCTGGCGCGACGACTGGACCCTCGCCGGTGAACTGCCGCCGCCACCCGATGCCGATCCGGATGCAGCGCAGGTGGAGGCCGCGGCACTCACGCGGCGCTTCGACCTGATTGCGGCCGGCGAGAACATCGCGATGCGCCTGCGCGAGCTTTCGACGCAGCGTCGCTTCCGCTGGATCACCGAGCTGGAGATCGGCATGTTCCGCGACAAGGCGATCGGTGACACGCCATTCATCGGGCCGACGCTGGCCTTCGAGGTGCCGGTGTTCGACCAGCGCCAGGCGGCACTGCTCGAAGCGGATGCGCGGCTGCGAAGCGCCACGCGTGAACTGGAGGCGGCGGTCGTGGAGGCGCGCCAGCAGATCCGCCGCCACGCGCAGGCGATGGCGGCGATGCGCCGGCAGTTGCAGCGCTATGAGCGCGACATCCTGCCGCATCACCAGCGCCTCGCAATCGACGATGACCCGGACGAACTGGCGAGCCTGAACGCACAGCTGCTGATGCTCGAGGCGCAGCGCGAGCAGCGCCTGCTGCTGCGCGATTACTGGGTGGCCCGGTCGGCGCTGGCGCAGGCCGCCGGTGACTGGCTCGCACTCAGCGGCGCGCCCTGAAAAACAAGCGTTGTCCGCTTGCCACAGCAGGCGGGAATGACTGCCGCGAGTGTTAACCGAAAGCCTTTTACTGGCTGGCGCTAGCTGCTAGGCTTGCACCGCGCCATTGCGTCGGGGACTCGCAACAGATGTGGCGCCCCGGGTTTCACCAAATACATGTACAAGACGAAGGGAGTGGAATTCTGATGAAATCACGTATTGCGGTCGCCGGGGCCCTGCTTGCCGCCACGGGGGTGGTTGGTGCAGCAGAAATTTCGGCCACGGCCACTCTGACCAGCGATTACGACTGGCGCGGCATCACGCAGACGCAGGGCGAGCCGGCCTTCCAGCTGGGTCTCAACTACGCCGCCGAGTCGGGCCTCTACATGGGCGTCTGGGGCAGCAACGTCAAGTTCGCCAACACCGCCGAGTGGGAAACCTACGGCCGCCGTCCCAGCACCGAGCTGGACATCTACCTGGGCTATGCCTTCGGCGATCCGGATGACGGCATCGGCTTCGACATCGGCGCGATCTACTACAGCTACCCGAACCAGGGCGAGGGCAACTTCCCCGAGATCTATGCCGGCATCAGCAAGGGCGTGTTCGACTTCAAGGCGTGGTACTCCTGGGACTTCGCCGGCTCGAGCGACACCGCCTACTACCTCGACGGCAACCTGAACCTGCCGATGGCCAACAACTTCAGCTTCCTGGTGCACCTGGGCTGGAGCGGCGCCGAGTACCACAACAACCGCTGGGGCCGCACGGCCGGCGCTGGTGAATACCTGGACTGGTCGCTGGGCGTGGGCTATGACGTCGGTGGCTGGACGGCCGCCATGCGCTACGTCGATGGCAGCGACATGGATACCAATCCGCGCAACCTCGGCCGCTTCGTGTTCTCGCTGTCAACCACTCTCGGCGGCGAAGAGTAAGCACGGCCGAACGACCGTCTGCCGGCGCAGGCGGTCTTCCCTTCTCAGCCCGGCTGCCTCGCGGCGCCGGGCTTTTTGTTGCCCGTCTTTCCGTCATTGTTGTGTTAGTGCAACGCTCAATCGACCGCGTTGTTATTTTTCATCTCAAACCAAGCCACAGCGCATAGGCAGGTTTCGTTGTCAAGACAGTAATCAGGGATTACAACTGATTATTCATGCGGTTGCAGCCGAAATCTGTGATCTGGCTCAACGCGCCGGCGCTACCAATCGCCGCTGAGATTTGTTGCTTTTACATCCTTTCCGTTGCTGATAGGCTACTGCCCACGCTTCGGCGTATGGCGCCTGCAACACGGTGCCTTCTGTGCAACACCAAGGAGTGAATGAATGATCAAGTCTCGAATCGCCGCTGGCGCGGCCCTGCTGGCAATCGCTGGCGCTGCTCATGCTGGTGAGTTTTCGGTGACACCGACGATCACGAACGATTACGACTTCCGCGGCCTGACCCAGACCGACGAAGAGCCGGCCGTTCAGCTGGGCGCCACCTATTCTTTCGATAGCGGCTTCTACGTCGGGGCGTGGGGAAGCAATGTCGATTACGGCGACAAGGGCGTCGAGATCGACTACTTCGCGGGTTATGCCGGTACGGCTGGTGCGTTCGGATACGACGTGGGCGCGAACTACTACACGTTCACGGGCTTCCCCGGCGACACCGACCTGAACACGCTTGAGTTCTATGCCGGCCTGAGCAAGGACTGGCTGAGCGGCAAGCTGTGGTTCACGGACGATGCAGCCAGTTCGGGAGACTCGGCGTTCTACCTGGAGACCAACGCGGCCTTCCCGCTGAAGAACAACTTCTCCCTGATCGCGCACGCTGGCTACAGCTTCGGCGACGCGTATGGCGATGAGGTGCTCGACTACGCTGCTGGCGTGGGCTACTCCTACAAGAACTTCAACTTCACCGTGAAGGGCGTGGACACCGACGTTGCCGGCGAGGACATCCGCCTCGTCGCGACGATCTCGACGACGCTGCCCTGGTCGAACTGAGTTCGTCCTGCGCTACGTCAGGGCCAGCGATGGTCCTGCCGAAAAAAAAGGGCCCGGTGCGCAAGCATCGGGCCTTTTTTCTTGATGGATGCCGGGAAGGCCCGCTGCGATGCAGGCCGACGTCGCCGCGATCGCTCAGCCCACCGACCGGATGGCCTTGCCCAGGGTCTCCACCAGCTG
>CAZWDR010000008.1:24702-33837 GCA_964632365.1 uncultured Steroidobacteraceae bacterium | reverse complement strand
CCGCGATCGCTCAGCCCACCGACCGGATGGCCTTGCCCAGGGTCTCCACCAGCTGATCGATCTGGGCCTTCTCGATGATCAGCGGCGGTGACATCGCGGTGATGTCGCCCGCGCCGCGCACCAGCACGCCGCTCTCGAAGGCCTTCAGGAACACATCGAAGCCACGCTTGCCGGGGCTGCCCGGAATGGGCTCGTATTCCAGTGCCGCGGTCAGGCCGTAGTTGCGGATGTCGATGACATGCGGCAGGCCCTTGAGGCTGTGCACGGCCTGCTCCCAGTACGGCGCGAGCTCTTTGGCCCGCTGGAACAGGCCCTCGCGCGCATAGATGCCCAGCGTGGCCAGCGCGGCCGCGCAGGAGGTGGGGTGGCTGGAATAGGTGTAGCCGTGGAACAGCTCGATCGCGGTTGCTGGTCCCGTCATGAACGCATCGTGGATCGCCTTCTTCACCAGCACGGCGCCCATGGGCACCGCGCCGTTGGTGAGGCCCTTGGCGCAGGTGATCAGGTCCGGCGTCACGCCGAACTCCTGCGCGGCGAAGGCCGCGCCGGTGCGGCCGAAGCCGGTGATCACCTCGTCGAAGATCAGCAGGATGCCGTGCTTCGTGCAGATCTCGCGCAGCTTCTGCAGGTAGCCCTGCGGCGGCACCAGCACGCCGGTGGAGCCGGCGATGGGCTCGACGATGACGGCGGCGATGCTCGACGCGTCGTGCAGCGCGACGAGGCGCTCCAGATCCAGCGCCAGCTCGGCGCCATGCGCGGGCGCGCCGCGGGTGAAGGCATTGCGTGCGGGATCATGCGTATGCACGAGGTGATCCACGCCGGGGACCATGTTCGCGCCCCAGGCCTTGCGGTTCGCGACCATGCCGCCGACCGTGGTGCCCCCGATGTTCACGCCGTGATAGCCGCGCTCGCGGCCGATCAGGCGGGTACGCGTGGCCTCGCCCTTCAGGCGGTGGTACTGCAGCGCGATCTTCAGCGCGGTGTCGACGGCTTCGGATCCGCTGTTCACGAAGAACACATGGTCCAGGTCGCCGGGTGCGAGCCTCGCCAGCCGGTCGGCCAGCTCGAAGGCCTGCGGGTGGCCGAACTGGAACGGCGGTGCGTAGTCCATCTGCTCCAGCGATGCCGCCACGGCCTGGCTGATCTCGCGGCGGCCATGGCCGGCGTTCACGCACCACAGGCCCGCCACGCCATCGAGGACCTGCCGCCCGTCGGTGGTCCAGTAATGCATGCCCCGCGCATGCGAGAACAGGCGCGGGCTGGACTTGAACTGCCGGTTCGCGGTGAAGGGCATCCAGTGGGCTTCGAGCTGCTCGCGCGTCAGGGCGGTGGGCGCGAAGTCGGCGGGGCGGGCATTCATGGTGGCTCCAGTGGGACTTCAGGACGAGGACCCGGTGAAAGATCATAGGAAAAGTTGACAGGGCCGGCGATACATACCGAAATAACCGGCCTTTCTGGCGCAGCCCATGAGCGAGAACCTTCCCATCGACTGGACACAACGCGCCGCGGCCCTGCGGCCACGCGACGGACTCTTCATCGACGGCGCCTTCCAGGCCGCGGCTTCCGGCGCCACCTTCGACAAGACCAGCCCCATCGACGGGCGCCTGCTGGCGCGGGTTGCGGCCGGCGATGTGGCGGATGTGGACGCTGCCGTGCGCAGCGCCCGCGCGGCATTCGAGCGCGGCGAGTGGTCGCGCGCGGCGCCGCGCGAGCGCAAGACGGTGCTGCTGCGCTTCGCGCAGTCGATCCGCGACAACGCGGAGGAACTGGCGCTCACCGAGACGCTGGACATGGGCAAGCCGATCAGCGATTCGCTGGCGGTCGATGTGCCCTCGACGGCGAACTGCATCCAGTGGTTCGCCGAGAGCATCGACAAGGTCTATGGCGAGATCGCGCCGACGGCCTGCGACACGCTGGCACTGGTGACGCGCGAGCCGCTCGGCGTGGTGGGCGCCATCGTGCCGTGGAACTTCCCGATGATCATGGCGGCCTGGAAGCTCGGGCCGATCCTCGCGGCCGGCAATTCGGTGGTGCTGAAGCCGTCGGAGAAATCGCCGCTGACGGCGTTGCGCCTGGCGGAGCTTGCAGTGCAGTCCGGCCTGCCGCGCGGCGTGTTCAATGTGGTGACCGGCTTCGGCCGCACCGCCGGCAATGCGCTGGCCTTGCACGCCGATGTGGACGGCATCGGCTTCACCGGTTCGACGGCCACGGGCAAGCACATCATGGCCTGCGCCGCGCAGTCGAACCTGAAGCGCATCTCGCTGGAATGCGGCGGCAAGTCGCCGAACATCGTGATGGGCGACTGGCAGGACGTGCGCCGCGCGGCGCGCGCGGCCGCCTATGCGATCTTCTTCAACCAGGGCGAGATGTGCTCGGCGGGCTCGCGGCTGCTGGTGCACGAGAGCCTGAAGGACGCGATGCTCGCGCAGATCGCGGTGGTGGCGAAGGAGCTGACGCCGGGGGATCCGCTCGATCCCGCGACGAAGCTCGGCGCCATCGTCGATGCCCAGCAGATGCAGCGCGTGCTGGGCTACATCGGCGCAGGGCGCGAGGAGGGCGCGCGGCTGGCGTTCGGCGGCGCGCAGGTGCGGCAGGAAACAGGCGGCTGCTATGTGGAGCCGACGCTGTTCGACGGCGTGCAGCCCGGCATGCGCATCGCGCGCGAGGAGATCTTCGGCCCGGTGCTCGCCGTGACCACGTTCCGCGACGAGGCGGAGGCCATCCGCATCGCCAACGACAGCAGCTATGGCCTGGCTGCCGCGGTGTGGACGCGGGACCTCGCCACCGCGCATCGCATGTCGCGCGCGATCCGCGCCGGCGTGGTGTACGTGAACTGCTATGACGCCGACGACATCACGGTGCCGTTCGGCGGCTTCCGCCAGTCGGGCATCGGTCGTGACAAGTCGCTGCACGCGTTCGACAAGTTCACCGAACTGAAGACGACATGGATCGACCTCACGTGAAGCACGCGAAGTGACCGCGCTGCGTTTCGTCGCCACGGTGCCGCGTGGCTTTGCGGACCTGCTCGCCGGCGAGATCACCGGCCTCGGGGCGTCGGCGGTCTCCGAGAGCGCCGGCGGTGTGGCCTTCGAGGGCCCGCTCGCCACGGGCTATCGCGTGCTGCTGGAATCGCGTCTCGCGAGCCGCGTGCTGCTGGAAGTCGGCCGCGCGCGCGTGCCCACGGCCGATGACTTCTATGCGTTTGCGCGCGGCATCGACTGGCGCGCGCATCTTGATCCGCGCGGCACGCTGGCCTGTGGCTTCAGCGGCCAGCATCCGGCGATCAACAACACGCACTTCGGCGCGCTGAAGCTGAAGGACGCCATCGTCGACCAGTTGCGCGACACCACGCGGCTGCGGCCCTCGGTGGATACGCAGCGGCCGGATCTTGCCGTGCAGGCGCATGCATCCCGCGGCGAGGTGGTGCTGTCCATCGACCTGGCCGGCGAGGCGCTGAGCCGCCGCGGCTATCGCCTGCAGGGCGGCGAGGCGCCGCTGCGCGAGAACCTCGCGGCCGGCATCCTGATGCGCGCCGGGTGGCCGGCCATCGCCGCGGCCGGCGGCGAGTTCCTCGATCCCATGTGCGGTTCGGGCACGTTCGTCATCGAGGCGGCGTGGATGGCGGCGGGCATCGCGCCGGGACTGCTGCGCGACTACTGGGGGTTCCAGGGCTGGCGCGGCCATGAGCCGGCGCTGTGGAACGAGGTGGTGGCCGCAGCGCGCGCGCGCGCGCAGCCGACGGTGCCGGTGATCGTGCGCGGTGCCGACCGCAACCGCGCGGCCATCGCGACCGCGCAGGCGAACGCGCGTCGCGCGCAGGTGGCCGGCGACGTGGTGTTCGAGCACTGCGACATCAGCGCGCTCTTGCCGCAGGCAGCGGCCGATGCGCCGCCCGGGTTGCTGTGCGTGAATCCGCCCTATGGCACGCGCATTCCCGGCACCGACGAGGCGGCCAATGCGCACCGCGCGATCGGCGAGGCGCTGCGTGGTCCGTTCGCAGGCTGGCATGCGGCGGTGCTCACCGGCGAGCCGGCACTGGGGCAGCTCATCGGCGCCGAGGCGGCGCGGGTGCACACGGTGTTCAACGGACCGATCGAGTGCCGCGTGCTGCGCTTCGCGCCGGGGGCCCGCAGGGCGCGGCGCGAAGCACGCCGCGGCATCCTGATCGACGACGCCACGATCGCGCAGGGCCCCGGCGCGCGCATGTTCGCCAATCGCCTCGCGAAGAACCTGTCGCGGCTGGGCCGCATCGCGCGCCGCGAGGGCGTGAGCTGCTGGCGCCTGTATGACGCGGACATGCCCGAATATGCGCTGGCCATCGACCTTTACCAGGGCGCCGGGCCGGATGCGCAGCGGCGCTGGCTGTACGTGCAGGAGTACGCACCGCCCGCCACGGTGGATCCGGAGGCCGCCCGGCGCCGGCGCGAGGAGGCGCTGTCGGTGCTGCCCGAAGTGACCGGCGTGCCGTTCGGGGACATCCGCCTGCGCACGCGCAAGCGCCAGAAGGATGGACAGTACGAACGCCTGCAGGGCAGCGATGACTTCCATGTGGTGGAGGAGGCGGGGCTGAAATTCCGCATCAACCTCGAGGCCTATCTGGACACCGGCCTGTTCCTGGATCACCGGCTGACGCGCCAGAAGCTTGGCGCCGCGGCGGCCGGCCAGCGCTTCCTGAACCTGTTCTGCTACACCGGCGCGGCCACGGTGCATGCGGCCGCGGGCGGCGCGTCAGCGTCGCTGGGCGTCGACCTGTCGCGCACCTACCTCGACTGGGCGCGCGCGAATCTTGCGCTGAACGGCCTCGACGGTGGGGCGCACCAACTGCTGCAGGCCGATGTGCTGCGCTGGCTGCAAGACCAGCCGCCGGCGCCGCAGTGGGACCTGATCTTCCTCGATCCACCCACTTTCTCGAATTCGGCGCGCATGACCGGCGTGCTCGACATCCAGCGCGATCACGCGCAGCTGATCCGCGGCTGCATGCGCCTGCTGGCGAAGGACGGGCTGCTGGTCTTTTCGAACAATGCGCGGCGGTTTGCGTTGGACCCGGACGTACATAACGCTTTTCGCGTAGCGGATGTCTCCAGAGCCTCCATCCCCTTCGATTTCAGCGAAAATCAGCGCATCCACGTCTGCTACGAGCTGCGTCATCGTTGAATGCCGCAGGCGCGCGCGGTTATGCTCGGCAGGCTTCGGGGTTCTCACTGCAATTGCACAACATGGGGTGGTCGGCATGGCCAAAGTAAAGCTGAACGTGAATGGCGTCGATCATGACGTCGAGGTCGCAGATGACCAGCCATTGCTGTGGGTCCTGCGCGACGAGCTGAAGCTCACCGGGACCAAGTTCGGATGCGGCATGGCCCAGTGCGGTGCGTGCACCGTGCACATGAACGGCACGCCGATCCGCTCGTGCATGACGCCCGCCACCGCAGTGGCCGGGCAGAAGATCACCACCATCGAGGGCCTCGCCCAGGGCACCGCGCTCACCGCCGTGCAGAAGGCGTGGATCGATCATGACGTGCCGCAGTGTGGCTACTGCCAGTCCGGGCAGATCATGAGCGCCACCGCGCTGCTGCGCCAGAACCCGGCTCCCAGCGATGCGGAGATCGACAGCTACATGCAGGGCAACATCTGCCGCTGTGGCACCTACCTGCGCATCCGCGCGGCGATCAAGTCGGCGTCCAAGGCCCTTGCAGGGAGTGCTTCCTGATGAACGCACAGATCCAGAACGAGTATTACCCCGACGTCATCCTCGAGCAGCTGCGCCTGCTGGGCCGTGAGACGGTCGGCGGTCCGGTGTCGCGCCGTGGCTTCCTGAAGGCCTCGGCCGCCGCCGGTGGCGGCCTGCTGATCGGCTTCGGCCTGCTGGGCGGCGACGAGGCGAAGGCCGGCGCGCCCGGCGGCTTCGGTGGTCCCCCCGCGCCGCTGAATCCCAGCGCCTACGTGAAGATCGGCACCGACGGCAAGATCACGCTCTATTCGAAGAACCCCGAGATCGGGCAGGGCATCAAGACGGCCTTCGGCATGATCCTCGCCGAGGAGCTCGATGCGAAATGGTCCGACGTGATTGTGGAGCAGGCGCCCATCGATGCGCGCGCCTATCCCATGCAGCTGGCCGGTGGCTCGCTGTCGATCCCGATGGCCTACCAGACCCTGCGCGAGGCCAGTGGTGCCGCGCGGCACATGCTGGTGGCCGCGGCTGCGAAGGAATGGAATGTTCCGGCCAGCGAGATCACCACCGCCGAGGGCGTGTGCTCGCATGCCGGCAGCCGCCGCAGCATGAGCTATGGACAGCTTGCCACGGCCGCTGCGGCCATGCCGGTGCCGGCCGTTGCCGACCTGAAATTGAAGGACAAGAAAGACTTCAAGATCATGGGCACGCGCCAGACCGGCGTCGACAACGTGAAGGTGGTGACCGGCCAGCCGCTGTTCGGCGTCGACGTGCAGCTGCCGAACATGAAGGTGGCGGTGTACGAGAAATGCCCCGCGGTGGGTGGCAAGGTCGCCTCGGCCAACCTCGAGGAGATCCGCAAGCTCCCGGGCGTGGTCGATGCGTTCATCCTCGAGGGCAACGGCCGGGTCGAAGGGCTGATGCCGGGCGTGGCCATCGTCGCGAACAACACCTGGGCGGCGTTCTCGGCCAAGAAAATGCTGAAGGTCCAGTGGGACGAGAGCACGGCCTCGAAGGACAGCTGGACGGATTTCTCCGCAAAGGCGAAGGAAGCCGCGAAGGCCCCGGGCGAGCAGGAGCTGCGCAAGGCCGGTGACGTCGAGGCCGCGCTGCAGGGTGCGGCGAAGAAAGTCGAGGCGTTCTACACCTTCGGCTTCGTGTCGCACCAGCCGCTCGAGCCGCAGAACACCACGGCATGGTTCAAGCCCGATCCGGCCGGCGACAAGCTGGAGATCTGGGGTTCGGTGCAGATTCCCGATGGTGCGCGCACGTCGGCCGCGGCCATCGTCGGCGTGCAGCCCGAGAACGCGGTGCTGCACCAGATGCGCGTGGGTGGCGGTTTCGGCCGGCGCCTGATGCACGAATATGCCGTCGAGGCGGCCGCGATCTCCAAGCAGGCCGGTGGCGTGCCGGTGAAGCTGATGTGGACGCGTGAAGACGACATGGCGCATGACTTCTACCGCGCCGGCGGCTTCCACAACTTCCGCGCCGGCCTCGACGCCAACGGCAAGCTGGTGGCCTGGGATGGCCACTGCATCTCGTTCTCCGATGCCAACGCGGCGGCCGCTCCGGCTGGTCGCGGTGGTGGTCCTGGCGGTGGTGGCCCGGCCCGCGGCCCGCGTGCCGTGCAGGGCGGCGGCTGGACGGCCAACGACTTCCCGGCCGAATACTCGCCGAACTACCGCGTCACGCAGACGCTGATGCCGCTGATGATCCCCTGCGGTCCATATCGCGCGCCGGGATCGAACACGGCCGCCTACGTGGTGCAGTCGTTCATGCACGAGGTGGCGCTGGCCTCCGGCCGCCGTCACGACGAGTTCCTGATCGACGTGTTCAGCCAGAAGCAGCCGGCTCCGGCAGCTGCGCCGGGCGGCTTCGGCGGCATGGGCGGTGGCGGACTGAACGCCGATCGCGCCATCGCGACGATCAAGGAAGTGGTCAAGCGCTCGAACTACGGCAATCCGCCGGCCGGTCGCCACCATGGCCTCGCGTTCCACTTCTCGCACCAGGGTCACTTCGCCGAAGTGGCCGAGGTCAGCGTGAACGACCAGAAGCAGGTCAAGGTGCACAAGGTCTGGGTGGTGGGTGACATCGGCACGCCGATCGTCAGCCCGTCCGGCGCCGAGAACCAGGTGCAGGGTTCGGTGGTCGATGCGGTGTCGTCGCTGTCGCAGGAAGTGACCATCGAGAACGGTCGCATCCAGGAAAAGAACTTCGACACCTACAAGCTGGCGCGCATCCCGGTGACGCCCGAGGTCGATGTGCATTTCCTGCCCACCGACTTCAACCCCACCGGCGTGGGCGAACCGGCATATCCGCCGGCGGTGCCGGCCATCCTGAACGCGGTGCACGCGGCCACGGGCCATCGCATCCGCACGCTGCCGATCACCCGCGAGGGATTCTCGGTGGTGTGACGCAGCTTCACGGCTGGTGATCAGACGACCCGCACGGGAAACTGTGCGGGTCGTTTGTTTTGTAGCGCCGGATGCAGCGGATATCCGGTGCGGGTGCGCATTTCACGGGGGAGGCAGGTTGGGGAGGATGTTGGAGACGAATCCGCCGATCCGGATCTGGTGGCGGAGCGCGGGATTGCTGTGCCTGTGCATCGTCGCGGCGGGGCCTGCGCGCGCATGGTCCGAACTGGGCCACCGCATCATCGGCGATCTGGCCGAAACGCGGCTCACCTCCGCCGCGCGCACGGCTGTGGATGACCTGCTGGCCGGCGAGGACGAGGCCACGCTCGGCGGCGTCGCCGCATGGGCGGATGCGCTGCGCCGCCGGGACCCGGCGCGCTTTCGCGTCTCCGCGCGCTGGCATTACATCAATGCGCGCGGCGGTGGATGCCAGTTCGACGAGGCGCGGGACTGCGCGCAGGGCGGCTGCATCGTGTCGGCGATCACCGCACAGCACCGCATCCTGGCTGATCCTGCGCAACCGCGCGGAGCGCGGCGGGACGCGCTGAAGTTCCTGGTGCATTTCGTCGGCGACCTGCACCAGCCGCTGCATGCCGGGCCGCGTGAGGATTCCGGCGGCAACGGCTTCCAGGTCAGCCTGCGGCGTGAGGCGCCGCCGGGCGACGGACCGGGCGCCCCATCCACCGGTCGAGGGTCGGTCTCGGGCACCAACCTGCATGCGGTCTGGGACGCGCGGGTGCTGGCTTCGGCGGGCCTGACGCGTGTGCAGTACGTGGCGCGGCTGCGCCCGGGACTGGCGGAGATGTCGGCAGGCACCGCCGGGACGCCGATGCAATGGGCGCGCGAGTCCTGCGCGCTGGTGGAATCGCACGGCCTCTATCCCGACGCGCGTGCCATTGGCCGGGACTATCTCGATGCACATCGGCCACTGGCCGAGCAGCGCGTGCGGATCGCAGCCGCGCGTCTGGCGGCGCTGCTGAACGAGGCGCTGGCGCCGGGTCGGCAGATCCGCTGACGCGGACCACTGCCGCCTCGCATGGCGCCGGCCCCGGC
>CAZWDR010000008.1:0-24602 GCA_964632365.1 uncultured Steroidobacteraceae bacterium | reverse complement strand
TGCCGGTCAGGCCGGACGGCTGTCGTCCGCCTGCTGCTCCCCGGGCTTGCTCCCCGCTTTCCCGGCACCCGCGCGCGTCAGGTAAAGCATCTGCGTGGGATACGCGAACTTGATGCCACGCGCACCGAACTCCTCGTGGATGCGCAGATTGATCGCCTGCTGGATGTCCATGTAGCGGTTGTAATCCGCCGACAGCACGTAAAACACGGATTCGAAGTTCAGCGCACCGGCGTCGTGCTTGGCAAAGTGGCTGCGATCGAAGCGGGTGTCCTCCTGTGCCTCGATCGCCGCGCGGATGATGGTCGGAACTGCCTTCACCAGCTCTATCGGGGTTTCAAGGGTGATGGTGTGGGCCATCACCACCCGGCGCTCGAGCATCCGCCCGTAGTTGCGCACACGGCTTCTCAGCAGATCGGCATTGGAGAGGATGATCTGCTCGCCGCTGAGGCTGCGCAGGCGGGTGCTCTTGACGCCGATGTCCTCGACCGACCCCAGGTAGTCGTCGATGATCAGGAAGTCGCCGACCAGGAAGGGCTTGTCGAAGGTGATCGACAGCGATGCGAACAGGTCGCCCAGCACGTTCTGCGCCGCCAGCGCGACCGCGATGCCGCCGATTCCGAGTCCCGCCACCAGGGCGGTGACATCGATGCCCAGGTTGTCGAGCGCCACGAGCAGGACCAGGCTCCAGATGACGACCCGCGCGATGAACGCGATCACGCCAAGGGAACCGGCCACGGCGCGGTCCGCGATTGTGGCCGTGCGTTTGCGCCGCCTTTCGAGCCATGCCATTGCCGCGGCCGATCCCCAGATGCCGATCTGGAGGAACACGGCCAGCATGAGGGCGCCCTGGACAAACATCTGCGTGCGCACTGACATCGCCAGCATCTGCAGGCCGGCGAAAATCGACACGATCAGGAAAAAGAGCAAAGTGGTGCGGCTGAGCACTTCGAGCGGGATCTCGGCCAGCTCGGTGTGCTCGGTGGCCTTCAGTCGCGCGTGATAGCGCCGGACGGCGGAACGCGCGGCAAGCAGCACGAGCAACAGGCTTCCGCTGACAGCGATGGCGATGAGCCACGCGACCAGGGAGTTCTGGAACAGGACCATCGAGGCAACGGGATGTTCGGCATTCATCCTTCAGGACCTTACACAACGTGGCCGCACGATGCAGGTCCCTGTGCCCTGGCACATCGGGCCGGAGGTGAATCCTCCGTGGCTGCCTAGGGCAACAGGTCCTTCAGCCGGTAATACAGCATCGCGAGCACCAGCGCGGGGCGCCGCAGCAGCAGGCCACCGGGAAATGGCCGATGCGGAATCCGTGCAATGACGTCGAAGCGCTCGGCCTCTCCTGCAATCGCCTCGGCGACCAGTTTGCCGGCCAGGCCAGTCAACGCGATGCCGTGGCCGGAGAAGCCCTGCAGGTAGTAGACATCCGGCTCGATGCGCCCGAAGTCCGGTGCACGGTTGAGCGTGATGTCCACATAGCCGCCCCAGGCGTGCGAAATGCCCACGTCCTTCAGCTGCGGGAACACGCGCGCCATGCGTCTGCGGGTGGCCTCGGCCGAATCGAACGCATCCAGCGCCGAGTAGCTGACGCGTCCGCCGAACAGCAGCCGGTGATCGGCGCTGCGGCGGAAATAATCCAGGATCCAGTTGATGTCGGTGATCGCGGTGTTCTGTGGCAGCAGCGCGCGGGCGGTGGCTTCGCCCAGGGGTTCGGTGGCGACGATGTAGGTGCTCACCGGCATGATGCGGCGGGCCAGCGCCGGCGCCGTGCGTCCCAGCCACGCATTGCCGGCGAACACGATCTGGCGGCAGGTGAGTGCGCCCGTCTGTGTGATCAGCTGCAGGGTCTGGTTGTGTCGCCGGTAATGCAGCGCGCGGCTGCGTTCATGGATCGTCACGCCGGCGCGCAGTGCGGCGGCGGCCAGGCCGCGCACGTACTTGAGTGGATGCAGGTGGCCGCTGTTGGAATCGTGCAGGCCGGCGATGTAGCGCTCGCTGGCGACCAGGCGCTGCGTGGCGGCGGCATCGAGCAGTGACACACTGTGGTAGCCATATTCACGCTGCAGCGACTCGTGCCATGCGGCCAGCTCGGCGCGCTGGCGGGGCTTGATCGCGACGTGCATCTGGCCTGCGACATAGTCGCAGTCGATGGCGTGGGTGGCGATCAGCGCGCGCATCAGCGCCAATGCCTCGATCGACAGGTCCCAGATGCGGCGGGCGTCCGCGGCTCCCACCAGCGCGACGAGCTTTTCCTGCGGGGCGGCGATGCCGAAGATGGCCTGTGCGCCGCTGCGACCGGAGGCACCCCAGCCGATCTGCTCGGCTTCGAGCAGGGTCACGCGATAGCCGCGGCCCGCGAGGTGCAGCGCGGCGGAGAGCCCTGCAATGCCGCCGCCGACGACGCCGACGTCACAGCTGGCGGAACCTTCCAGCGGTGGCTGTGGCGCGGCTTGCGACAGCGAGGCGTGATACCACGAGGTGTTCAAGTGTGGACCCGTTCAGATCGCCGGCAGCAGGCAGGCGATCTCGCCCGGCGTGACGATGCGGCTGAAGTCCTGCAGTTCGCGCCGCTTCACCAGTGCGTAAAGCCGGTGCAGGTCCTCGCCGAGCAAGTCGCGCGCGAACTGGCTCGCTTCGAAGCGGGCCAGCGCTTCGGGCCAGTAGCAGGGCAGCAGTTCACCCTGCGCGCTGCCATCGCGGTACAGGTTGCCATCGACCGGAGCCGGCGGGCTGCGCTGCGCGGCGAGGCCTTCGAGCAGGCCACCCAGCACCCAGCTGGTGACCAGATAGGGATTCGCGTCGGCGCCTGCGACGCGGTGTTCGAGGCGCCGTGTGGCGGCATCGCTGACGGGTACGCGCAGCGCCGCGCCGCGGTTGTTCACCGACCAGTCCGCCGTCAGCGGCACATAGGACTCGCTGCAGAAGCGCCGCCACGAGTTCGCCTGCGGCGCGAAGATGGCCATGCCATCGGCCATCGTCGCGAGCAACCCCGCGGCGGCGTGGCGCATCAGCCGACTGCCGAGCGGGTCGGCGTCGGCGAACACATTGCGGCCGGCCGCATCGATGAGGTTCACATGCAGGTGCAGGCCGCTGCCGGCCATGTCCGCATAGGGCTTGGCGAGGAAGGTGGCCTCCATGCCATGGTGGCGCGCGACGCACTTGACGATGCGGCGGAAGCGCGCGGCTTCATCGCAGGCGGCCAGCGCATCGGCGCGATGCGTCAGGTTCACCTCGTACTGCCCGGGGCCGTATTCGGCCAGCGCCGTGGTCGAGGGCACGCCTTGCACCTGGCAGGCATGGTCGATGCCGGCCAGCACCGCGGAGCACGCGTCGAGGTCGAGCATCGAGTTGATCTGCGTGCGGTACTCGCGCCGCCCGGTCAGCGGCGAGGGCGGGGGCTGCGGCAGCCCGGTTGCATCCAGCGCGCGGTCGATCAGGTAGAACTCCAGCTCGATCGCGACCACCGGCGTCAGTCCCAGCGGCGCGAAGCGCGCCAGCACCCGCTGCAGCAGGTGCCGCGGATCGGAACGGAAGGGACGGCCATCGCGCTCGTGCATGGTGATCTGCGCCTGCGCGACGCCATGGTCCTGCCAGGGCACCTCCAACAGCGTGCCGGGAACCGGCAGGCAGGGACGGTCGGCATCGCCCTCGTCGAAACCCAGGCCCGTGGCCTGCACGGTGGCGCCCGGCACGTCGAGCGCGAACATCGAGCCCGGCAGCAGTAGCCCCTGCGCGAACACCTGCCGGACGCTGCCCACATCGATGCGCTTGCCGCGGTCGACGCCATTCAGGTCGTGCAGCAGCAGGTCGATGAATCGGACTTGCGGGTGCGCGGCCAGGAAGGCTTCCAGTTCTTGCTGCATCTGCACATTACACCATGGGATTCAATGGCTTAGGGTCCGGCCCCGTCGGTGGGCGAGCAACGGCACCCGCGCCTGTGTTCTAATGAAATCAGACACTTGTCGATTTCGAGGCCCGCGACGGGCCCATCCTCTCATGTCAGCCCGACGTCCCGTCATTGGTATTCCCGCCGACCGGCGCATGCTGGGGGCGCACCCCTTCCATGCGGTGGGGGAAAAATACATCACGCCGCTGCTGCGCACCGCCGGCGCGATGCCGATGCTGATCCCGGCGCTGGGCGACGAGCTCGGTCTCGCGGAGCTGGTCGATACGCTGGACGGCCTGCTGTTTCCGGGCAGCCCGTCGAACATCGAGCCGCGCCACTACGGCGGTGCGCCCAGCCGCGCCGGCACGCTGCACGACCCGCAACGCGACGCGACCACGCTGACACTGATCCCGCGCGCGATCGCCGCCGGCGTGCCGGTGCTGGGCATCTGCCGCGGATTCCAGGAAATGAACGTGGCCTTCGGCGGCACGTTGCACCAGCATGTGCATGAGCAGCCGGGGCTGGGCGTGCACCATGAAGACACGGCACAACCGCTCGATGTGCAGTACGGCGCGGCGCACGCGGTGACGCTGGTGCCGGGCGGGCGGCTCGCCGGCATCGCCGGCACGGACCGCATCATGGTGAACTCGCTGCATCACCAGGGCGTCGATCGCCTCGGCGCAGGTCTCGTGGCCGAGGCCCATGCCGGCGATGGCCTGATCGAGGCCTTCCACGTCGCCGGCGCGAAGCGCCTGGCGCTGGCCGTGCAATGGCATCCGGAGTGGAAGGCGGAACAGAACGCGTTTTCCACCGCACTTTTCAACGCATTCGGCGACGCGGCCCGCGCGCGCGCCAGGGACAAGGACCCAAGGTGATTCCATGACCACTGACATCCACCAGTTCTTCCGCGAACGCGGCATCTCGGAAGTCGAGGCCATCGTGCCGGACATGGCGGGCATCGCGCGCGGCAAGATCATGCCGGCGCAGAAGTTTGCCGCCGACGAAGGCATGAAGCTGCCCGAGAGCATCTTCCTGCAGACGGTGACCGGCGATTATCCGGTCGACACCAGCAGCGCGATGAGCCCGGCCGAGATCGACATCGTGCTGAAGCCGGACACGCGCACCGTGCGCGTGGTGCCGTGGACGGCCGAGCCCACCGCGCAGGTGATCCACGACTGCTACTACTCGGACGGGCGCCACGTGACGATGGCGCCGCGGCAGGTGCTGCGCCATGTGCTCGAGCTGTACGCGCTGCGCGGCTGGGAGCCGGTGGTGGCGCCGGAGCTGGAGTTCTACCTGATCGAGCCGAACGTGGACGCGGACTATCCGCTGAAGCCGCCGGTGGGGCGCTCCGGCCGCGCCGAGCCGGGACGGCAGAGCTACAGCATCGCGGCGGTGAACGAGTTCGATCCGCTGTTCGACGACATCTATGCCTTCTGCGAGGCGCAGGACATCGAGATCGACACGCTGATCCACGAGGACGGCCCGGCGCAGATGGAGATCAACCTGCTGCACGGCAATCCGCTGGACCTTGCCGACCAGGCCTTCCTGTTCAAGCGCACCGCGCGCGAGGCGGCGCTGCGGCACAAGATGTACACCACGTTCATGGCCAAGCCGCACGGACGCGAGCCGGGCAGCGCGATGCACATCCACCAGAGCATCCTCGACCGGCAGACGCGCCAGAATGTGTTCAGCAACCCGGACGGCACGCCCTCGCACCTGTTCTTCGCGCACATCGCGGGACTGCAGAAATACCTGCCGGCGGCGATGGCGCTGTTCGCGCCGAACGTGAATTCCTACCGGCGCATCACCCGTGACCAGCTCGCGCCGATCAACGTGCAGTGGGGTTACGACAACCGCACCGCCGGCCTGCGTGTGCCGGTGTCCGCGCCCAATGACCGCCGCGTGGAGAACCGCGTCGGCGGCGCCGATGCGAACCCCTATCTTGCGATCGCCGCCTCGCTGGCCTGCGGCTACCTCGGCATGGTGGAGAACCTGAAGCCCTCCGACCCGATCACCGGCAGCGCGCACGACCTGCCGTTCTCGCTGCCGCGCTCGCTGGACTCCGCGCTGCGCAACCTGCGCGAGAGCCGCGAGCTGATCCAGCTGCTGGGCGAACCCTTCGTGGCGGCCTTCACCATCGTGAAGGAGGCCGAGAGCGAGGTCTTCATGCAGGTGATCAGCTCCTGGGAACGCGAGCACCTGCTGCTGAACGTGTGATGACGACCTCCGCACAGCTCGGCCGCTGGCAGCAGCAGGACAGCGCGCATTTCCTGCACCCGTTCACCGACACCCGCCTGCTCGGCGAGCGGGGCACGCGCGTGATCACGCGCGCCGAGGGGGTCTATCTGTATGACGCCGAGGGGCGCGAGCTGCTCGACGGCATGGCTGGCCTCTGGTGCGTGGCGGTGGGCTATGGCCGGCGCGAGCTGGTCGAGGCGGCGGCCGAGCAGATGGCCGAGCTGCCCTACTACAACAGCTTCTTCCAGTGCAGCACGCCGCCGGCCATCGAGCTGGCGGCGAAGCTCGCCGAGCTGACGCCGCCGCAGTTCCAGCATGTGTTCTTCACCGGCTCGGGCAGCGAGTCGGTCGACACGGTGATCCGCATGGCGCGGCGCTACTGGCAGCTGGAGGGTCAGCCGCAGCGCACCGTGATCATCGGGCGCTGGAACGGCTACCACGGCTCGACCATCGCCGGCGCCAGCCTCGGCGGCATGAAGTGGATGCACGAGCAGGGCCTGGCGCCGCTGCCCGACTTTGCGCACATCGCGCAGCCGTACTGGTTCGAGGAGGGCGCCGGTCAGTCGCCCGAGCAGTTCGGCCTTGCCGCCGCGCGCGAGCTGGAGGGCTGCATCCTGCAGCACGGTCCGGAACGCGTGGCCGCGTTCATCGCCGAGCCGGTGCAGGGCGCCGGCGGCGTGATCATCCCGCCCGACAGCTACTGGCCGGAGATCCAGCGCATCTGCGACCGCTACGGCATCCTGCTGATCTCCGACGAGGTGATCTGCGGTTTCGGCCGCACCGGCCAGTGGTTCGGCTGCGAGCATTTCGGCACGCGACCGGACCTGATGACAATGGCCAAGGCGCTGTCCTCCGGCTATCTGCCGATTGGCGGCGTGATGGTGGGCGAGCGCGTCGCGCGCCGGCTGATCGCCGACGGCGGCGAGCTGGCGCATGGCTTCACCTATTCCGCCCATCCGGTCTGCAGCGCCGTGGCGCTGGCGAACCTGCGCATCATCCAGCGCGAGGGCCTGGTGGAGCGGGTGCGCGAGGACATCGGACCCTACCTCGCCACGCAGTGGGCGACGCTCGCCGACCACCCGCTGGTGGGGGAGGCGCGCACGCTGGGCCTGTTCGGCGCGCTGGAACTGGTGCACACGAAGTCCCCGCGCCGGTGGTTCGAGCCGCGGGGCAAGGTCGGTGAGCGCTGCCGCGACAATGCCATCCTCAACGGCCTGGTGATGCGCGCCACGCGCGACACGATGATCATCGCGCCGCCGCTGGTCATCACCCGCGAACAGGTCGACGAGCTGGTGGAGAAGGCCCGTCGCACGCTCGACCTGACACTCTCTGGTCTCAGGCAGGACGGCTGGATATAGTTGCGCGGAACGGCCCGCCGGGCCGCTGCCGCATCCGACCGCCGCCTCCAAGAGGATCCGCCATGCCCGTGCCAATGCGTTCGCTCACCGTCCTCGCCGTCGCCGGGCTGCTGGCTGCCTGCGGCGACCGGCCTGCCACCTCCGACGCCGCGTCCTCGGTCGACACCGATGCCGAGAAGGTGCTGAACGTCTGGAACTGGTCCGACTACATCGAGCCCAGCCTGATCGAGCAGTTCGAGTCCGAGACGGGCATCAAGGTCAACTATGAAGTTGGCGACTCCAACGAGATGCTCGAGACCAAGCTGCTGGCCGGCCGCACCGGCTACGACGTGGTGGTGCCCTCCGCGTCGTTCATGGCCCGGCAGATCCAGGCCGGCATCTTCCAGAAGCTCGACAGGTCGCTGCTGACCAACTATGGCAACAACGATCCGGCCATCCTGAAGACGCTCGAGGCGCTCGATCCGGGCAACGAATACTCAGTGAACTACATGTGGGGCACGTCGGGCATCGCGCACATCCCCGAGCGCATCGCCGAGGCCATGCCGAACGCGCCACTCGACAGCTTCGCGATGTTCTATGACCCGGACGTGGTGAAGAATTTCCAGAAGTGCGGCGTGTCGATCCTCGACGCGCCCAGCGAGGTGGTCGGCACCGTGCTGATCTATCTCGGCCGCGACGCGAACAGCGAGAAGCCCGAAGACCTGAAGGCCGCCGAAGAAGTGCTGATGAAGATCCGCCCCTACATCCGCACCATCGAGTCCTCCGCCTACATCGACCAGCTGGCCAACGGCGAGCGCTGCCTGGTGCTGGGCTGGTCGGGTGACGTGTTCCAGGCGGCCGCGCGTGCCGAGGAGGCCGGCAAGCCATTCACCGTCGCCTACAACATCCCGAAGGAGGGCGCGGTGCAGTTCTTCGACCAGCTCGCGATCCCGGTGGATGCGGCGCACGTGAAGAACGCGCACCTGTTCATCGACTTCCTGCTGCGCGCCGATGTGGCGGCGAAGAACTCCGACTACATCGCCTATGCCACCGGCAATGCCGCGGCGCAGCCGCTGCTGTCCGAAGAGGTGAAGAACAACCCGAGCATCTATCCGCCGGCCGAGGTCGCCGCGAAGCTGGTGGCCGACAAGCCGGAGAGCCCGGAGTTCACCCGCGAGCTGACGCGCACCTGGACGCGCTTCAAGACGGGCCGTTAGACAGATTTGCGGCCGGCCCGGCTTGCTGCCGGGCCTTTGCGGGTCACCGGGAGTGTCATGGCCGAACGGCGCAACGAGAAGACCAAGATCGAACCCTGGCGTGACCCTGACGCCAAGCCCTACGTCCAGATCGAGAACCTGACCCGCAAGTTCGGGGACTTCACCGCCGTCGACAACGTCTCGCTGAAGATCTACAAGGGCGAGATCTTCTGCCTGCTTGGTGGCTCCGGCTCCGGCAAGTCGACGCTGCTGCGCATGCTGGCCGGCTTCGAGCGGCCCACCGCCGGCAGCATGGTGCTTGACGGGGTCGATCTTGCCGAAGTGCCGCCCTACAAGCGGCCGGTGAACATGATGTTCCAGTCGTACGCGCTGTTCCCCCACATGACCGTGGAGAAGAACATCGCCTTCGGCCTCGAGCAGGAACGACTCGCGCGCGGCGAGATCAGTGCCCGCGTCGAGGAGATCCTCGGCATCGTGCGCATGGGCGAATACGCGAAGCGCAAGCCGCACCAGCTGTCGGGCGGTCAGCGGCAGCGCGTCGCGCTGGCGCGCGCGCTGGTCAAGCGGCCGAAGCTGCTGCTGCTGGATGAACCGCTGGGCGCGCTCGACCGCAAGCTGCGTGAGCACACGCAGTTCGAGCTGATCAACATCCAGGAACAGCTGGGCGTCACGTTCGTGGTCGTGACGCATGACCAGGAAGAGGCGATGACGCTGGCCTCGCGCATCGGCGTGATGGACCGGGGCCGCATCGTGCAGATCGGCACGCCCACCGAGATCTACGAGTTCCCGCAGACGCGTTTCGTGGCGGACTTCATCGGTTCGGTGAACATGTTCGAGGGCCGGCTGGTCGAGGACGAGCCGGACTACGTGCGCATCCAGTCCGACCAGCTCGGCGGGGTGATCTACGTGGACCATGGCATCAGCTCCGCGCCCGGCGCCACCGTGTGGGTGGCGATCCGGCCGGAGAAGATCGAGCTGAAGCGTGAGCCACCGGCCAGCCTCGCCGAGAACAGCGTGCGCGGCATCGTGCGCGAGATCGCCTACATGGGCGACATGTCGGTCTACCTGGTGCAGATCGACAGCGGCAAGACAGTGCGCGTGACGATGCCCAATGTCGAGCGGCTCTCCGACGAGGAACGCATCCTCTGGGACGAGACCGTCTATCTCAGCTGGCACGAAAGCAGCCCGGTCGTCGTCACCCAGTAATGGCCGCACCCGGCACATTCCGGCTGCACCGCAGCCACGGCAACACCGGGCCGCTGTGGGACCTGTTCTTCCGCTTCGGACCGCCGCGCTGGTCGCGCTACATCCGCACGCAGTGGGCGGGACAGCGCCTGGTCATTGCCGTGCCGTACCTGTGGCTGCTGGTGTTCTTCCTGCTGCCGTTCCTGATCGTGCTGAAGATCTCGCTGGCGGAGTTCTCGCCGCTCGGGCGCCCGCCGTACGAGCCCATCCTGCGCCTGCTCGAGGATGGCACGCTGCAGATCCGGCTGCTGTTCAGCAGCTACATCTACCTGTTCCAGGAACCGCTGTACGTCGCGGCGTGGCTCTATTCGGTGAAGGTGGCGCTGTTCTCGACGTTCTTCTGCCTGCTGATCGGCTATCCGATGGCCTATGCCATCGCGCGCGCCACGCCTTCCACGCGAAACGTGCTGCTGATGCTGATCATCCTGCCGTTCTGGACGTCCTTCCTGCTGCGCGTCTATGCGTGGATCGGGCTGCTGAAGACCGACGGGGTGATCAACAACGTGCTGCTGTCGATCGGGCTGATCGATGCGCCGCTGGTGATGATGAACACCAATTTCGCGGTGTACATCGGCATCGTCTACTCCTACCTGCCGTTCATGATCCTGCCGCTGTATGCGAACCTCGAGAAGCACGACCTGACGCTGCTCGAGGCGGCGCAGGACCTCGGCTCCGGGCCAGTGCGCAGCTTCCTGCGCATCACGCTGCCGCTGTCGTTCCCCGGCATCATGGCCGGCAGCCTGCTGGTGTTCATCCCGGCGGTGGGTGAATTCGTGATTCCGTCGCTGCTCGGCCGCTCCGACCAGCTGATGATCGCCACGCTGCTGTCGGACGAGTTCTTCCGCAACCGCGACTGGCCGCGCGCCGGCGCGGTGGCGATCGCGATGCTGCTGCTGCTGCTGGTACCGATCATGATCTTCCAGCATTTCCAGAACCGCGAGCTGCGGGCGGCGCGGCGATGAGGAAGTACCTGTCATTCCCGACCATCGCGCTGGCACTGGGGCTGCTGTTTTTGTACCTGCCGATCTTCTCGATGATCGTGTACTCGTTCAACAACTCGCGCCTGGTCACCGTGTGGGACGCGGCCAACTCCCCCACCGTGAAGTGGTATTTCGAGCTGTTCCGCGACCGCCCCGTGCTGCAGGCGGCGTGGCTGTCCCTGCGCATCGCCGCGATCACGGCCACCTGCTCGGTGGTGCTGGGCACGCTGGCGGGGCTGGTGCTGGCGCGTTTCGGTCCGTTCCGCGGCCGCGCGCTGCTGCAGGGCCTTTCGACCGCGCCGCTGGTGATGCCCGAGGTGATCACCGGCCTGTCATTGCTGCTGCTGTTCGTGTCGATGGAGCAGATGCTGCGCGCGCTGTTCGGCTGGCAGTTCGACCGCGGCATGCTGACCATCACGCTGGCGCACATCACCTTCACGATGGCCTACGTCACCGTGGTGGTGCAGTCGCGCCTCGCCAGCTTCGACGACTCGCTCGAAGAAGCCGCGCTCGACCTCGGCGCGCGGCCCGCCAGCGTGTTCTTCCGCATCACGCTGCCGCTGATCACCCCGGCCATCCTCTCCGGCTGGCTGCTGGCCTTCACGCTGTCGTGGGACGACGTGGTGGTGTCGCAGTTCGTGGCCGGTCCCGGCGCGAACACGCTGCCGATGGTGATCTATTCGAAGGTGCGCCTGGGGGTGAGCCCGAGCATCAATGCGCTGGCGACGCTGATGGTGCTGATCGTGGCCACCGGCGTGGTGGTGGCTTCGGTATGGATGAAGCGCGCCGAGCGCCGCCGCGAGCGCGAGGTGCGCATGGCCGCCGCGCAGCGTCCGCCGGAAGGGGCATGACGATGACGGGTCTCGCACTGGGGCTGGACGTCGGCGGCTCCTCGATCAAGCACGCGCTGGTGGATGTGGCCAATGGGCAGCCCTGCGGCGAGCTGGGCAGCCTGCGCACGCCCCATCCCACGCTGCCGGAAGTGCTGGTCGATGCATTGGTGGAACTGGCGGCGAAGGCGCCGCCGGGCACGCCGGTGGGCGTCACGATGCCCTCGGTGGTCCACCACGGCATCCTGCACACCGCGGCGAACCTGCATCCGATGCTGCTCGGCTTCGATCTTGCGGGCGCGCTGCACGAGCGGCTCGGGCGCGCGATCACGCTGCTCAACGACGGCGATGCCGCGGGCCTGGCCGAGTCGCATTACGGCGCCGCGCGCGGCGCCAACGGAGCGGTGATCGTGCTGACCTTCGGCACCGGCATCGGCTCGGCGCTGCTGCTCGATGGCCGGCTGTGGCCGAACACCGAGCTGGGTCACATGCAGGTGGACGGGGTGGAGGGCGAGAGCCGCGCGGCGGCGCGCAACCGCACCGAGGAAGAACTCTCCTGGGAAGAATGGACGCTGCGCGTCAACCGCTACCTGGCGGAGATCGAGCGGCTGTTCTGGCCGGAACTGATCGTGATCGGCGGTGGCGTGGTCGGCAACTGGGACCAGTTCTCGCACCTGCTGCGATCGCGCGCGCCGCTGCGGCGTGCCGCGCTGGGGCCAGCGGCGGGGGTGGCCGGCGCGGCGCTCGCCGCGTCGCTGGTCGGCGTGTGAGCAAGCTGCCCGATGTCGGCACCACGATCTTCACGGTCATCTCGCGCCGCGCCGCCGAACTGGGTGCGGTGAACCTGGGGCAGGGTTTCCCGGACTATCCGGTGGACCCGCGCCTGACCGAACTGGTGGCCGCGGCGATGCGTGCCGGCCACAACCAGTACGCACCGATGGCCGGGGTTCCCGCGCTGTGCGAGGCGATCGCGCGGGAAGCCGGCGCACGCCACGCCATCCGCATCGACCCCGCGGCCGAGGTGACCATCACGCTCGGTGCCACCGAGGCGATCTTCTCGGCGATCACGGCGCTCGTCGGCGCCGGCGATGAAGTGCTGGTGTTCGATCCCGCCTACGATTCCTATGATCCGGCCGTGCGCGTGGCCGGCGCGACCTGCATCCACGTGCCGCTGGCACCGCCGCAGTTCCGCTTCGACTGGGACCGCGTGCGCGAGGCGATCACGCCGCGCACGCGCATGGTGGTGATCAACAGCCCGCAGAATCCCTGCTGCACGGTGATGGGCGCCGCGGATCTCGACGAGCTGGCGCGTCTCGCCGAAGCGCACGATCTGATCGTGCTCAGCGACGAGGTGTATGAACACATCGTGCATGCGCCGGCGCGGCACCACAGCGTGCTGGCGCATCCGGTGCTGCGTGCGCGCGCGCTGGGCGTGTACTCGTTCGGAAAGTCCATGCACGCCACCGGCCTGCGGGTGGGCTACTGCATTGCGACGCCACGGCTCACCGCCGAACTGCGCAAGGTGCACCAGTTCAACACCTTCAGCATTGCCACGCCGCTGCAGCATGCCATCGCCGCCTACCTGGACCAGAACGCGGGTCTGTTCGCGGGCCTCGAGCCGTTCTTCCTGCGCAAGCGCCAGCTGCTGGAGCAGGGCCTTGCCGGCAGTGCGCTGACGGTGGTCCCGGCCCAGGGCAGCTACTTCACGCTGGTGGACTACGGGCGCTGTGACGCGCTGCGGGGCCTCACTGACCTGGAAGCGGTGGACCACCTGCTGACCGGGGTGGGCGTGGCCGCCATCCCGCTGTCGCCGTTCTACCGCGAGCCGCCGCAACACACGCTGCTCAGACTGTGCGTCGCCAAGCAGGATTCGACGCTGCTGGCCGGCATCGAACGCCTGCGCAGGCTGCGGTAATAGAATGGGGGCATGAAACAGAAGACCCGGCTCGTGCACCCGCCCGTCGTCACCGTGCCGCAGGAAAACCTGCCGCTGGTGCCGCCGATCTACCAGAGCGTGAAGTTCGAGCACGACAGCGTCGCCGGCACCCTGGCAGCGCTGCGCGGCGAGAAGGATGGGTATTTCTACTCACGCTCCGCCAATCCCACCACACGGTTGCTCGAGCGCACGCTGGCGGCGCTGCAGGGCAGGGATGACGCCATCGTCTGTGCCTCCGGCGTGGGCGCGATCGCCCAGACGCTGTTCGGCCTGCTGAAGGCGGGCGACCATGTGCTGTGCTTCGTCGAGACCTATGCGCCGACGCGCTCGCTGATCCGCCGGCAGCTGGCGCGTTTCGGCGTGCGCCACACGATGCTCTCGATCGAGGACGACGCGGGCATCGAGCGCGTGCTGGCCGGCACGCCGACGCGGCTGGTGATCTTCGAGAGTCCCACGAATCCGGTGAACCGCATCGCCGACATCGGGCACATCACGCGCCTGGCGCGCGCGCACGGCGCGCTCACGGTGCTCGACAACACGCTGGCGGGCCTGCACCAGCACGGTGACACCGACGTCGACCTGTTCCTGCACAGCCTCACCAAGTACGCCTCCGGGCATGGCGATGTGATGGGCGGCGCGGTGATCGGCGCGCCGGAACTGATCGCGCAGCTGCGGCCGGAGTACACGCACTTCGGCGGCACGCTCGACCCGCATGCCGCGTGGCTGATCCAGCGCGGGCTGAAGACCTACCAGCTGCGCTACGAGGCCCAGTGCGCCACGGCACTCGAGGTGGCGCGTTTTCTCGAGGCGCATCCGAAGGTCGAGCGCGTGCACTACTCCGGGCTGCCCTCGCATCCGCGCCATGCGCTGGCGGCGCGGCAGATGCAGCACTTCGGCACCGTGGTCAGCTTCGACCTGCGCGCCGGCCGCGCCGCCGGCGACCGCTTTGCCGATGCGCTGCAGCTGTTCTCGATCGCGGCCAGCATGGGCTCGCCGGAGTCGCTGGTGATCCCGCCCGGCCTGATGGGTCCGCATGACCTGCCGCCAGAGCTGTCGGCGCTGTCGGGGCTCGCGCCCGGCACGATCCGCCTGTCGATGGGGCTGGAGGATGCGGAGGATCTGATCGCGGATCTGGCGCAGGCTGCCGAGCGCATCTGAGGCCGGCACGTCGGCGCGTGCGCCGCGCGCCATCGAAGGTGCGCGGCGGTCCGGCGGGCCACTTGCAACGCGCATCGTGCAGGCAGCCGAAGCGTTCACTGCAGCGCGTGCAATCTGTGCGCCACGACCGGAATAAACGCGGCGGGCAGGTCAACAATCACGGCATGTCGAATGTCGTTGAACTGCGACCCGCGGGTCGCGCGGCCCCCCTCGCGCCTGCCGTCGCGCCGGCGCTGCTGCTTGCGCTGGAGGGCGAGCTGGCCCGCTCGCCGCCGAAACCGCTGGGCCTCACCGCCTGCGTGGCCTGGCTGCAGCAGCCGGCCGATCAGCTCGCGGCACGCCCGATGGCGATGCGCGCCCTGCAGCAGCTGCGCGATTCACTGTTCGTTGCACCCGGACGCGACGCCGAGATGGCCCTGCTGTGGGCCGAAGCCCTGGCCACCGCGTGCTATGCGCGCCTGGTGGCAGCGCAGATGAAGTCCGATGCGCCGCTGCTGACCGGTGCGGGCCTGCTGCATCGGGCGGGCGAGATCGCCGCCGTGCGGGCGCTGGCCCGTGCCGAGTCCGCCTCCGGCCTGCGGCTGGTGGGACCGGTGCTGCAGCAGATCATCGAGGCGCCCGGTGACGAGATGGTCTCGCGCGTGACGCGCAGCTGGGGTCTGCCCGGCGAACTGCGGCTGACGCTGCTGCGATGGCGCGACGAGCAGGACAGCCTGCAGCGCCCGCAGGCGGTGACGCTGCTGATGATGGCGCAGGCGCTGGCCACCGAGCTGGTGCATGCGGCGACCTGCACGCCGGGACTGGTGGATGCGGCGCGCCAGGCGCTGGGCCTCCCCGCGGACGTGGTGGAAGTTTCGCGCGCGGCAACCGGAGGCATTGCGCGGTTGCTCGATCAGGTGGGCTGGCGCAAGGCCTGATCCGCCTGCGGAATCGAACCGGCTCCATGTACCGGCGCGATGATCAGGTGCCGGCGGCGACCGTGACCCCCGCAGCGGCCAGCGCCGCCTCGGCCGCTGCCGCCGCCCGGCGTGTCTTCTGGGCCGGCGTGCCCGGCAGGTCCGCGTTGTAGTCATCCATCGCCTGCGTCGCGATCTGCGCGGCACGCTCCGCGATCTGCTGCGTCCTGGCCTGTGCATCCTCTGTCCCGGCACTGTGCTCAGGGGTGGACGCCGCCGCCCGCTGATCCGCGGCGGCCGGCATGCCGGCATCCGCCGACTCGATCTGCCTGCGCGCGGCGTCGACATCGGGCGCATCGGAGGACAGCGCGCGTGCCTCGGCGCTCTTCGTCATCACGATGATGCTGATGCGCCGGTTGATCGGGTTGTGCGGGTTCTCGCGGTCGAACAGCACCGAGGAGGCCAGACCGACGACGCGCGCGACCTTGTCCGCGCCGAGTCCGCCGTGCTGCAGCTCCCGCCGCGCGGCATTGGCGCGGTCGGCCGACAGATCCCAGTTGGTGTAGCCACGCGCGCCCGCATAGGGCTTCGCATCGGTGTGGCCGCTGAGGCTGATGCGGTTTGGCACCGTGTTCAGGTAGCTGGCGAGCTCGCGCAGGATCTTCGTCGTGTAGTCCTTCAGGCGCGTGCCGCCCAGGTCGAACATCGGCCGGTTCTGCTTGTCCACGATCTGGATGCGCAGCCCCTCCGGCGTGATGTCCAGCAGCAGCTGGTCCTTGAACGGCTCCAGCGCCTGGCTCTTCTCCACCGCCTCGCGCAGCTCCTCCATCAGCGATTCCAGCTGCCGGCGCTCGCCTTCGTCGGCGACGCGCTGTGCCTGCTCCAGGCTGATGTCCGGCACCGGCTCGCCGAGGCCCTCGGCATTGCGTTCCATCGCGCGCGGCGCATCCAGGCCGCCACCCAGGTCGATGGGACTGGTGCTGGCACCGCCGGGACCCTGCTGGCCGGGCGCGGCCTTCACGCTCTGGCCGGGCTCCATGCTGGGATTCTTGAAGTACTCGAAGATCGCCGCGCGCTGTTCCTTCGACACGGAGGCGACCAGCCACATCACCATGAAGAAGGCCATCATCGCGGTCACGAAGTCGGCATAGGCGACTTTCCACGCCCCGCCATGGTGGCCACCACCGCCCGCGCGTTTGCGCTTGACGATGATGATCGGGCGCTTTTTCTCCTCGGCCACGCGACGCTGTCCGTCAGCCTGCCACGGGCTTCTTGCCGCGCAGTTCCTGTTCCAGATCCTTGAAGTTCGGCCGCACGCCGCTGAACAGCAGCTTGCGCGCGAACTCCACCGCGACCGGCGGCGGATAGCCGCGCACGCTGGCCACCAGCGCCATCTTCACCACCTCGAAGGCCTTGGCCTCCTCGTGGGCCTTGTGCTCCATCGCGGCGGCGATCGGGCCGACCAGCCCGTAGGCCACGAGGATGCCGAGGAACGTGCCCACCAGCGCCGAGCCGACCTTGTAGCCGATCTCGGCCGTGGTCGAGCTTTCGATGGCTGCCATCGTGCTGACGATGCCGAGCACCGCCGCGACGATGCCGAAGCCCGGCAGCGCGTCGGCCACCTTCTGTACGGCATGGGCCGGCTCGGCGGCCTCCTTGTGGTGCGTCTCCAGCTCGTATTCGAGCAGGCTCTCGAGCTCATGCGGATCCAGGTTGCCGCCGGAGATCAGCCGCAGGCAGTCGGTGATGAACTCCATCATGTGATGGTCGGCCATCACCGCCGGATACTTCTTGAAGATGTCGCTCTTCTCGGGATTCTCGATGTGCCGCTCGATCGCGAGCACGCCGTCGCGGCGCGCCATCATCAGGATGTCGTAGACCAGCTTCAGCAGCTCGACGTATTCGGCGCGGCCATAGCGCGAGCCCTTCAGGATGCCGATGGCGCCGGTAAATGCGGCCTTGATCACCTTCAGCGGATTGCTGATCAGGAATGCGCCCAGTGCGCCGCCACAGATGATGAGCACTTCGAAGGGATGCCACAGCAGCAGGATGCTGCTGCCGCCTGCAAGGAAGCCGCCGAGCACCGAGCCCAGCACGACCAACGTTCCGATGATTGCAAACACTAGGACCTCGAGATGCCGCGCGATGCCATGCAGCAAGGATTATCGGCAGCGGGGCGTGCGTCCTTCAGGACGGACGTCACGAATGAGGCAGACGCTGCTGGATGAACTATGCGCTGACGCTGACGAGGCGACCGGCCGGCGGCGTCGCCGTGCGCGCGGCACCCGGCGCATAGGTGCGGCCAGGCTGGTTGCTCGCGATCATGTCGAGCATGCCGGTGACGCGCGTCAGCCGGGCGGTGACCAGCGCACCATTGCGTTCGTTCTGCGTGCGGCAGCGTTCGGCAAGCTGCGTGCACGCCGCCTGTTCCGCGGCCAGCGAGCCGGCCGGATCGCACCAGCGCAGCACGGCCGCAACGGCAATCCGGTCGGTGCCCTGGCCCAGCATCTGGCACAGATTGCGCCGCTCGTCATCGAGCTTCAGCAGCTTCAGGACGGTGGCCTGGCGCGCATCGCCGGCGCGCTCGAGGCTGTCCACGTCGTTGCCGGCGAGGAATTCGTGTTCACGGTAAAGCTGGCGTTCGAGTTCCGCCAGCAGCGCGTTCTCGTCGGCGAGCAGTCGCGCCATGTGGGCGCGGCATGCATTGGCATCCATGGGGACCTACTTCAGCGGCGAGTCGAAGGGGCCGGCCCGCGACAGGTCCGCCTCGAGGCGAAGCAGGCGGTCGGCAATGCGCTGCGGGTCGATCTCGTAGGTGCCATCCTGCAGGCGCTGCTTCACCGCGGCGACGCGCAGTTCATCCACCTGCGGCAGCGCGCGCAGCGATTCCTGCATCGTTGCAAGGTTGCGGGCCGAACTGGTCAGGCGCACATCGGCCTGGCCGGCAGTGGCCTCGCCACCCACATCCGCAGCGGCACCCGGCAGCGGGCGCACGGCCGCACCGGCTGCAACGCGCAGCGGCCGCGGTTCGATTGCATTGATCTTGTTGGGCACGTAGAGGTCTCCCGGCACTTTCATGATCTTCCTTCAACAGGTGTATCGGTCGGGATGCGCCGAACTTTAGGGTGGATCGAAGGATAGGCCCGGACCGCGGGCGCTTCCGTGCAATATGTCGCATTGCGGGTCATCGGCATGCGCTACAGGCTCACGCGCACCCGGTCGCGCGATTCCACCTGGCCCTCGACGATCTTGCGCGAGGTCAGGTTCAGCACGCGGATGCGTCCGTCCGGCCGTGCATCCTGGATGGCTTCACCCTGGGCGCGCACTTCCAGTCCGCCGGCGCTGGCCACCAGCGTGACGCGCTGCCCGCGGCGCACGAGGATGTCCGCTGCGAGCAGGTCGGTGGTCAGTGGCGTGCCGCCGGTCGCGGGACGCTTCAGGTGCCGCCCGGCGAGTTGCGCCGGGTCGGTCACATAAGAGGAGGACAGTCCCGGCACGCGCATCGTGCGCGTTTCGATGTCGGCGGCGCCAACCGCGCTGCCATTGGTCATCGAGCGCTGCAGCACCAGCACGGGCAGCTCGGTTTCCACGCGCACGTTCACGTAGACCTTCCAGGCCGGCTGCGCGCAACTGACGCCCACCGGCACGCGCGCGGACAATGTGGCCGAGGGCGGCAGTTGCGCCTCCGGTGAGCCACTGCAGCGGGGCAGGCGCAGGCGCGGATCCAGTGCGTCGGCGCTGGCATGCACGCGGCCGCCCGCGGCAGGAGCCTGGGCGAGCACGAAGTCCTCGGCCACCTTGCGCACATCTTCCAGCGGCTGCGTGGCCTGCGCGCCCGCGGCAACGGGCACCAGCAGCGTCAGGATCCAGTCGATGCGGGGCCTGCTTCGGTTCATGCGTGAATCAGAGCAAGTGTCGTGCCATCGCGTGGCGCTCAAGGCCTGGCGGGCGCGGCCGATAAAGAGGTGCCACCTTCGAAGATGGCAGTGATGCGCCGTGGCCGCGGCAAGGATCCGCCCCGCGCGCGTGACCTGCGTCACGTCCCTCGCGCCGCATGACCCCGTGAAAAGCGCGCCCGCGCCATTTCCCGGCATGTGGCACGCCAGTTGCTCTGTTCCCCCGCAGGACGGGATTTTGACGGAGCACTCGTGGCGTTGAACCTCGATACGTACCTTGGCGTGCACGCCCAGGCACTCAAGTTGCGCGAACAGCGCACGGAGCTGCTCGCGCGCAATCTGGCCAATGCGGATACGCCGGGCTTCAAGGCGCAGGACCTGGACTTCCGTGCCGCACTGGCCGCGAGCGCCGGCACGACTGCCGCGCCGGGCACGCTGAAGGCCACGCAGGCCGGCCACATCGGTGCCGCCGGTGCAGACGGGCTCGCGCCGGGCTCGACCTCCGCGTTCGTGAAATACCGCACGCCGCTGGCGCCCTCGCTGGACGGCAACACCGTCGATGCACAGCTCGAGCAGGCCGCCTTCGCCGACAACGCCGTGCGCTACCAGGCCACGCTGCAGTTCCTGTCATCCAAGTTCCGGTCACTGATGACCGCCATCACCGGGCAGTAGGGAGACTCTCCATGTCCTCATTCAAGATCTTCGACATCGCCGGCTCCGGCATGGCCGCGCAGTCGGTGCGGCTCAACACGGTGGCCAGCAACCTGGCGAATGCCGACAGCGTCAGCGGCAGCGCCGAGACGGCCTACCGCGCGCGCCATCCGGTGTTCGAGGCGGTCCGGGCTGGCGTCGCGTCCGGGCAGTCCGGCGGCGGCGATGCGGCCGTGCGTGTGCTCGGCATCACCGAAGACGCGCGCGCGCCGGAGATGCGCTATGAGCCGGGCAATCCGCTGGCCAATGCCGAGGGCTATGTGTTCGCCCCCAACGTCAACACGGTCGAGGAGATGGTGAACATGATCAGCGCCTCACGCGCCTACCAGAACAACGTGGAGGTGATGAACACCTCCAAAGAGCTGCTGCTCGCCACGCTGCGGATGGGCCAGTAAATGAGCATTGACGCCATCACCGGCGGCAGCCAGGCCGCTGCGGCCGCCGCCGCGAAGCAGAAGGACCAGCTCGGGCAGGACCAGTTCCTGCAGCTGATGGTCGCGCAGCTGAAGCACCAGGACCCCACCAGTCCGATGGATCCGGCGGATTTCCTCGGCCAGCTGGCGCAGTTCGGCACGGTCACCGGCATCCAGGGCATGCAGGGGTCGATCTCGGCGCTCTCGGAGTCGCTGCGCTCCTCGCAGGTGCTCAATGGCACGAACCTCGTGGGTCGCGACATCCTCGTTGATGCCGAGACCGCCTATCTCGGCGAAAGCGGCGTGGTCCTCGGCACCACCGAGATCCCGGCCGGCACGCGAACGGCGAACCTCGTGATCACCGATCCGGCCGGACAGCAGGTGCGCCGCATCGCGCTGCCGGTGACCGAAGGCGAGGTCGTCTTCGAATGGGACGGCACCCTCGAGGGCGGCGAACGGGCCCTTTCGGGCGACTACGACATCAAGGTGGTCGCCGATGTAGCGGGCCACAGCGAGCAGCTTGGCACGCAGCTGCTGGCACGCGTCGGCAGCGTGACCATCGATCCGAAGAGCAACGGCCTGACCTTGAACACCGACCTTGGACCCATTGCACTCGGCGACGTCCGCCAAGTGATGTAAGGAGATTCGAATGACCTTCCGCCTCGCACTCAGTGGCCTGAACGCCGCCACCGCGGACCTCAACGTCACCGCGAACAACATCGCCAACAGCTCGACCACCGGCTTCAAGGAGTCGCGCGCCGAGTTCGCCGAACTGTTTGCCGTCTCGCCGCAGGGCGTGGCGACGCTGGCCACCGGCAACGGCGTGCGTGTCTCGGACATCGCGCAGCAGTTCAGCCAGGGCAACATCGACTTCACGGACAACAACCTGGACCTCGCCATCAGCGGCACCGGGTTCTTCACGGTCAGCGATGCAGGCTCATACGCCTACACCCGGGCCGGCGCGTTCCGCACCGATGCTTCCGGCTATGTGGTGAATGCGCAGGCGCAGCGCCTGCAGGTGTTCCCGCCCATCCAGGGCGGCGGCTTCAACACCGGCGCGATGGCCGACCTGCGCCTGGTGACGTCGGAGAGCGCCCCCTCGGCCACCGCGAACGTCGAACTGCTGGCGAACCTGCCGGCGGATGCCGTGCCGCCGGCCAATGCCACGTTCAACCCGGCCGACCCGACCAGCTTCACGCGCGCCACCTCGATGACGGTGTACGACTCGCTGGGCGCGGCCCACACGGCGACGGTGTACTTCGTCAAGGATGCCGCGCCGAATGCCTGGAACACCCGCGTGCACATCGACGGCAACCCGGTGGGCGGCCCGGATCCGCTGGTGTTCGACAACCAGGGCAACCTGACCGCGCCGGCCGACGGCATGGTCACGCTGCCCGGCTACACCCCGGCCACCGGCGCCGCGGCGATGGACATCACGATGAACGTGCGGGGCACGACGCAGTACGGCAGCACGTTCAGCGTCGGCAACATCACGCAGGACGGTTACACCACCGGGCGGCTGATCGGCATCGACATCGACAAGACCGGTGTCGTGCAGGCGCGTTTCACCAACGGGCGCTCGATGACGCTGGGCCAGGTGGCCCTGTCGAACTTCGCCAACCCCAATGGCATGCAGCAGCTGGCCGACACCAACTGGGCGGAGACCTTCACCTCCGGCCAGGCGCTGCGCGGGCAGGCCGGCACCTCGGGTTTCGGCCTGATCCAGTCCGGCGCGCTGGAAGCCTCGAACGTCGACATCACCACGCAGCTGGTGAACATGATCACCGCGCAGCGCAACTTCCAGGCGAACGCGAAGATGATCTCGACCTCCGACGCGATCACCCAGACCATCATCAACATCAGGTAACGCCATGGACCGCCTGCTGTATGTCGCGATGAGCGGCGCCCGCGAGACCCTGCGGGCGCAGACCGCGAACAACCACAACCTGGCCAATGCCTCGACCAACGGCTTCCGTGCCGACCTGGCGGCATTCCAGTCGCGACAGGTGGCGGGCGATGGCTTCCAGTCGCGGGTGTATGCCACCGCGTCGACCACGGGCTTCGATGCCACCTCGGGCACGCTGATGCCCACCGGGCGCGACCTCGACGTGGCCGTGCAAGGCAGCGGCTATCTCGCCGTGCAGGCGCCCGATGGACGCGAGGCCTACACGCGCGCGGGCGACCTGCGCGTCGATGCCTCCGGCATCCTGCGCACCGGCACCGGGCTGCCGGTGCTTGGCGATGCAGGCCCGCTGGCCGTGCCGCCGCATGCCTCGATCGCGATCGGTGCGGACGGCACAGTGTCGATCGTGCCGCTGGGGCAGGGACCTGAGACCCGCGCGGAGATCGGCCGCATCAAGCTGGTGAACCCCGGCGATGCGGCCCTGACCAAGGATGCCGACGGCCTGCTGCGCATGAAGGATGGCAGCGATGCCCCGGCCGATGCCTCCGCGACGCTGGTGTCCGGCGTGCTGGAGACCAGCAATGTCAACGTCGCCAACGCGCTGGTGCAGATGATCGAACTGTCACGCCGCTTCGACCTGCAGGTGCGCGCGATGAAGACGGCCGAAGACAACGGCGCCGCGTCCGCGCGGCTGCTGTCGATGCGTTAAGCGCGCCAACCGATACAGGAACCAAACCATGCACTCAGCACTATGGGCCGCGAAGACCGGGCTGGACGCGCAGCAGACGCGCATGACCGTGATCTCGCACAACCTGGCCAACGTCAACACCACCGGCTTCAAGAAGGACCGCGCGGTGTTCGAGGACCTGCTCTACCAGAACGTGAAGCAGGTGGGCTCGGCCACCTCGCAGGACACGGTCGCCCCCACGGGCCTGAACCTGGGCACCGGCGTGCGCGTCGTCGCCACGGAGAAGAACCACGCCCAGGGCGGCCTGAACAACACCGGCAACGCGCTGGATGTCGCGATCAATGGCCGCGGCTTCTTCCAGGTGCTGATGCCCGATGGCAGCTTCGCCTACACCCGCGACGGTTCGTTCAAGACCAGCGCCGAGGGCGAACTGGTCACCTCCAGCGGCTACCGCGTGCAGCCCGGCATCTCGGTGCCGCAGGGCACGCAGAGCGTGACCATCGGCGCGGATGGCACGGTCAGCGCGCAGATCGCCGGGCAGAACGCGCCCACGCAGATCGGCACCCTGCAGCTCACCGACTTCGTCAATCCGGCCGGCCTGCAGCCGCGCGGCGAGAACCTGCTGGTGGAGTCCGCCGCCAGCGGTCCGGCCCAGAGCAGCCAGCCCGGCATGAATGGCCTGGGCCTGCTGCAGCAGGGCTTCCTGGAGGGGTCCAACGTGAACGTGGTGGAGGAGCTGGTCGCGATGATCGAGACCCAGCGCGCCTACGAGATGAACTCGAAGGCCATCTCCACCACGGACCAGATGCTGCAATACGTGAGCAACAACCTGTGAACGAAAGACGCCTGACGCTTCTGGCCGCGGGTGTGGCAGCGGCCTGGCTGCTGACCGGCTGTGCCGCCACCCCGCACTACGACGACTTCGCGGCCACCTGGCCCGAGGAGCTGCCACGCGACGCCCCGGCCAACGGGGCGATCTACCAGGCCGGCTACGACGTGCCGCTGTTCGAGAACGTCGTGGCGCACCGCGTGGGCGACACGGTGACCATCCTGCTGTCGGAGAACACCGCCGCACAGAAGAGCTCCAGCACGTCGACCTCCAAGGACACCTCCGTCGACATCCCCGTGCCGCTGTTCGGCGGCGCCCCGCTGACCATCGGGGGCAAGGAGATCTCCTCCAGCGTCGAGAACAGCCGCAGTTTCGAGGGCAGCGGTGACAGCAGCCTGTCGAACCGCCTGCAGGGCAACATCACCGTGACCGT
>CAZWDR010000007.1:20805-44010 GCA_964632365.1 uncultured Steroidobacteraceae bacterium | reverse complement strand
TGGTGGCGCGGTATATGAAGCCGAAGCAGACCTCGTGACGGCGGAGCAGGGCAGCATCAGGCTGACGTTCTGGGCGCCGAATCAGCTCGGCGCCGGCACGTATCACGATTCCGTTCATTTCGTGATCTGCCGCGACTCACGCTGTGACGAAACGATCGTGGAGAAGTCGGTGCCGGTCGTCTACACGGTGACCGGTAGCCCCCATCCAACGACCAACTTCCACATCGTTCCGGCGTCGGCCACGCAGTTCGACGCCGTATCGACCGACACCGAAGCGAAGACCGTGAAGTTGAACATCACGGCCTTCGACGTGCCTCCGCAGGGGGTCTACGTGCGACTCTCGGAGGAGCCGGCCGCGGGCTCGCCAAATCTGGTGACCGACCATGTCTTCGAGCAGTCGGGGTACATCAGCGCCAATGGCACGGGGGCGGCGCAAATCACCGTGACGCTGGCGGCGCCGATTGCACTGCAGCCAGGACGCTACGAATCGGACCTGGTGGTGCGACTATGCTTTGACTCCGCCTGCGCGATGCCGGTGCCCAGCGCGCGCGATACCCTCACCGTACGCCACGTCGTGTATGCATCCGAGGGTCGCGAGTTCACCAGCCGGTGGCTGGATCTCGATGCAACCTATGCCGCCCTCGATCCCCTCGGCGAAATGCTTTATGTGGTCCGGGTCTTCCAGACGGGAGATAGCGCCGTCACCGCGGTCGATCCGGTCACCGGCGCCACCGGTGCCTCCGTCGCACTCCCGGGTGAAGCGGCAACCATCGCCCTTTCCGACGATGGGCAGTTCGCCTACGTCACCTCCATTCATCCGCAGGTCGTGCATCGCCTGCGGCTGCCGGACCTCCAACCCGATGGCGTGATCACACTGGATTCGACGCGACAGCCTCTGCGGGTTGCCGTGGCGCCGGGCGCTGCGCAAACCATTGCGGTGTCGCAGGTGATGCCTGCTGCGGAACGTTCGATCGCGATCTACGATGGCGCGGTGAAGCGTGATCTGGAGGCTTCCATCGGAACATCGATGGCTTGGAATTCCACCGCAACGCAGATCTATTCGACCGGATCGAACTCCAACGCACTGTCACAGTGGAGCATCACGCCCGGGGGCCTGGAGCTGATGGATACGATTGCGATCCCCGCCGGTTCGAGCACCGTGCGGCAGATGTTCGTGGAATCCGGGCTGCTCTACTTCAACACCGGACAGCGCTTCGACCCCGTTGCAGTCACATTCGACACCTGGATCGAATCGCCGTGTTGCGGTTCAGTGGCACTCGATACATTGCAGGGTCGTGCGTTCTCCGCAGGCGGCGGTCTGCGCTCCTATTCACTGGCGACGCGCCAGGAGATCGCCACGGCCTGGCTTCCCGACCTTTCTGAAGGGAGGTATCTCCCGCCGCCAATCCGCTGGGGGACGGATGGGCTGGCTCTGGTTACTTATGACGGCGAGCTGGTCCTGATCAATGGCAGCTTCGTTGCGCCATAGTGTCAGTAACGACGCATTCGGGGCACGCCCTTAACCCTTTCGGGGAAGCGCCTTGTCCAGAGCAGTCGCCATCCGCGTCTGCCATCCCGGACCTGTCGCCTTCCAGCGCGCCAGTATGCTGTTGGGCAGGCGCAGCGAGACGGCAGTCTTGGGCTCCCCGACGATGGGCCGGCCGCGCTTGCGTGCGATCAGTTCGCCAATCTGGCGATTTGCGGCTGCCGCTCCCGGGCCCTTGTTGGCTTCGCGTCGCACCCGCTGCCAGTCCGAGCGACTCTCGCCGCGCCGCCTGGTCGCACGCATTTGCTCACTGGTCTTCACGGTCACTTTCGAGCCAGGCATGGTAGGTCTCCCGCTCTTTTCGCTTGGCCGGACGAAAGCTCACGATGCGGAAGCGCTCGCCCGGCACAAACGCTACTGTCAGCACACATAGGGCTTCGAATACGTAAGCGAAAGCCAGCTTACGAGCCTCGCCCCTGCGCGGGCTGTCATGGATCATGACGTAGGGACTCTCCAGCACCATGTCGGCGTCGGAAAAATCGAGCCCATGCTTGGCCAGATTCGCCTCGCGCTTTGCCTCGTCCCATTCGTAGATCACAGGTATCGTATATACGTATATACGGAATCGCAAGCGCCACTGGACACCAGCCTCTCACGCGGGCCGGGAGTGCCGGTTTGGTGTATTGAGGCGAATCGCAAGCATTTGGAATAGGCTCTGGCAGGGTCGAAGTGGCCGCCCGGTGAAGATGGGACACGCGCGTGCCGGTCGAGGAGGGCGCGCGGGCGCAGCTGGCCACCGTGGCTAAGATGCCGTTCGTGCACTCGCATGTCGCGGTGACGTGCGTGAAGGGATGAGCGGCGGGCAGCCGGCGATTTGAATGGGTGTAAGGGGCTTGCGTCATTAGGCGCCTGACGCCGGGATTCAGTTCACAGCGGCCGGCCACCCCGACCCGAGCCCAGGCGGAATCACCTTCATGAACGCCTCCACGGCATGCACGCTGCCGTCATGGATCTTGAACGCTTCCCACACCGCCAGCTTCATGTTGTCGCGCGTGCCCCATTCCATCCGCAGCCAGACGATGCCCAGGCGTTCGTCCACTGCGACGACGCGGGTATCGATCTTGCCGCGCAGCGGATTGGAGACCGGCTGCGTCTTGATGTTCACGCAGTCCGGCGTGCGTGTGCACTGGGGCCCGGCCATGAAGGTGCCGTTCTCGATGCGGAACGCCTCGGGGGCGAACGGCACGCCCGAAGTGACGAAGCTGCCCGCGTCCAGTCCCGCCGGATAAAGCAGTGCGATGCGGATGGCCTCTTCACGCGTGGGCAGCTGGTCCAGCCGCGGCACCTTGCCCATCGCCTCACTGGGTGTGTCCAGCCCGGAGATGTTGAAGATTGATCCTTCTGCGCGGCTGCGCGTGGTGATGGTTTCGATCTCGGTGATCTGCTGGCCTTCGACCTTGAGTCGCACGACCAGCAGCGCGGGTGCGCCGCTTTCCTCGATCACGACATGGGAGCCGGCGATTCCCTCGCGCTCGTCGAGGAAGTCCTGCCGGTAACCGCGCAGACGCGTGACCGAGCGCACCAGCCCGACCTTGTCCAGCTCCTTCTCGACACTGTCTTCCGTGACGCGCAGCTTCTGCGCAACCGGCAGCGACGTCGTGTCGTGCCGGAGCAGGGCATGCAGGTACGTGCTGATCATGCCGCGCAGGCATTCCCGGTCGCAGGCGGAGGTGGCCGGTGCCGGCGCGGCAGCGGCCGCGGCGAAGGCGGGTCCTGCCACCACCAGCAACCCGCAAGCGAGAAAGGCCTTCAGGCCGTTGAAAGGTGCTCGATTCGGGATCCATCCACGCTGCTGCGACCGATTCTCCACCGCGTCCCCCATCCTGACCATTGGTGTGGCTCCATCATAGGCCAACTGCGCCACCGCTCTTCGGGTCACAGCGATGCGAAACAGCACGCTGAGGATGAGCAGTGGCCGCCCGCCATGCGACAGCGTGCGCACATCACGGCAGCGAGGCACTAGGGAATATGCGCCTGTTCCGCCTTCGCCCGCAGCAACTTCACCAGCAGCTCATCCCGCTCGCGCTCGACCGCGTTCATGTCCCAGCCGCTCGTCTGCTGCTGCGCCCCCTCCAGCACTGCGTCCACGACCTCCGGGGTCATCCGCGTCGGCAGCAGCGTCTGCCAGTAATCATCCATCGCCGGACCCAGGTGCTTGAGCAGATGCGCCATGCCGCCGCTGCCGCCGGAAAGTGCCTGCGTCGCGAACGGACCCAGCAGCGCCCAGCGCAGACCGGGACCGTTGGAAATGGCGGTGTCGATGTCCTCCACGCTGATGACGCCGGCATGCACCAGTCCGTACGCCTCGCGCCACAGCGCAGCCTGCAGGCGATTGGTCACAAACCCCGGGAGTTCGCGGCGGATATGCACCGGACGCTTGCCGGCGTCGCGATAGAACGCCATCGCCGCCTGCACCACCTGCGGCGAAGTGCGCTCGCCCCCGACCACCTCAACCAGCGGGATCAAGTGTGGAGGATTGAACGGGTGGCCGATCAGCACGCGCTCCGGATAGCGACAGGCATCCTGGAACATCGAGGCGGGAATGCCAGAGGAACTGCTGGCCAGGATCGTCGTTGTGGGCGCGGCTGCATCCAGTGCAGCGAAAAGCGAGCGTTTCAGCTCCACCTGCTCGGGCGCACTTTCCTGCACGAAGCCGGCGTCGGCAACCGCCTCTTCCAGCGTCGCACACTCACGCAGGCGCTGCGGTGAGGCGGCATCGGCCAGGCCCAACGCCTGCGCGCCGGCCCACTGCCGCTCGACCTGTGCGAGCAGTCGCGCGTGCGAACCCGGTGCAGGATCCCAGGCAGTGACATCGAAGCCGCGGGCGAGGAAACAGACGGCCCAACTGGCGCCGATGACGCCGGTGCCGATAATCGCAACCTTGTTCTGATCCATCTGCCTCTCGTTGTGCCGCACTGCAGCCGTCTGCGCGCCGCGATCCTACCGACATGGCCGTGCGCGAAGCAATTTGATGTGGGCGAAACCCGATTGGTTGTCGGTCCCGTCAGCGGTTGGCATATGTGGCTCAACATATCGCGCGCTGAGCGCTACTCCAGCTGAGTGGAAATCCACCAAGTGGTGCCGCCAGCGTCCTTCACGCCGCCGCGCTTGTCCGCGTCGTCCTTTCGCACCGGCTCCTGCACCGCTGTGGCTCCCGCTTCGAGGGCTTGGCGGTAGGTGGCGTCTACATCCGGCACATAGACGTGCACGTGCGAAGGCACGGCTGGCCATTCCGGCGGCATCTGTTCGGCGAGCATCAAGACAGTGTCCTCGATGCGCACTTCGGCATGCTGCAACCTGCCGGATGGGTCCTGATACATGCGCAACTCGACCGCGCCGAACACGCGTTTCAGGAATTTGATCGTCTCGCCTGCACCATTGACGATGAGATATGGCGAGACGCTGTTGTAGCCCTGCGGCTTGTGGGCATTGGGCATCGGGAAGCCTCTTGTCGGTGGACGACTTTCCATGCTGGACCGTCGGCCGCAGCGTCGTCAATGGCTGGAAAAGATGCCGAATACCGCTTTGTGCCTGCTGGCTACGATGATTCTCCGTCTTGAATGCAGGGCTGAACCGTATGTGATCGCGGCGGCATGCTCCTAGTGCGTCAGCGCATACACCACGAAATTCACGCCCATCCGCAACCCCAGCTGGGCGCTTTCCGCCGGGTATTCCGGATGATCCGCATACTGGTATGAATCACCCAGGTCATTGTTGAATGCGATGGCCACCATCACCCGCTGCTGGTCATCCAGGATGGCACGCCAGTGCGGCACGGCGCCGTCCTTGCGGTATCCGCCATTGCGCAGTGAATTCCAGTTGGGCACCTGACCGGGGTCGTCGAGGTCGTACACCGAGTGGAACAGCGGATGGTCCCGCGGCAGTTCGACGATCTCGCGGTCCGGGAACACGCGGCGCATGTAGTACTGGAAGCCTTCCCACTCGTCGCTGCCGAAGAAGCTGTCGGCCAGCAGAAAGCCGCCGCGCAGCAGGTAGTCGCGCAGTTTCTCGACCTGCGCGTCGGTGAGTTCCCAGAAGCCGGGCAGGCCGACGATCAGGTAGGGCCAGTCATAGACGTCGTCGCCGTCATCGAGGTTGACGGGTTGCTCGACCGAGCGCACGTTGATGGTGGTGAGGCGGCGCAGGATGCGCGCCAGATAGCGATCGCCGCGTGGGTAGTCGACGGCCCAGGCGGTGCCGCCCTCGCGCCAGTCGCCCCCGAAGCCGAACCGCATGCCGCCTCCGAAGCCCGTCAGGTCACCCACCTGCCCGGGATACATCAGGCGTGCGACGACGAACTCCCCCGGCGTCTCCCAGTCCTCGGGCAGCGTGCCGGTGTCGGCATGGGCTTCGAGCGAGTAATAGACGCGGAACTCGCGCGCCGCGTACACGCCGGTGGCGACCAGCGCGAGCATCAGGGCGGCGGTCAGCCCCCGCAGGAATGGTCGTCGGTTGCGCATGGCTTGAGAGTACCGGGAATGGGCCGCTCGTGCGCTTCTGCAGCATGTGCGCTGGCGACTGGCGAGGACAAACGCTTCTCGGATAACCTGCGGACTTTTTGCGGATCGGACACCCAATGACCTTGCCCGTAATCGTCGCCGGAGGCGGCATCGGCGGCCTCAGTGTGGCGCTCACCTTGCAGCAGCTCGGTGTCCCCTGTCTGGTCCTGGAAGCAGCCCCTGAACTCCGCCCGCTGGGAGTGGGCATCAACATCCAGCCCAATGCGGTGCGCGAACTGTATGAGCTCGGCTTCGGCCAGGATGCGCTGGATGCGATCGGCATCCAGACCAGGGAGTTCGCGCTGGTCGGCCTGAACGGCAACGACATCTATTCGGAACCGCGCGGCACGGGGGCCGGATATCTGTGGCCGCAATACTCGGTGCACCGTGGCCGGCTGCAGATGATGCTGTATCGCGCGGCGCTGGCACGGCTCGGTGCCGGGGCCGTGCGCACCGGCCTGAAGGTCACCGGTTACCGCAACCACGAGACCGGCGTCACCGTCCAGGCGCTGGACTCCGGCGGGCGGGGGCATACCTTCGAGGCCGCGCTGCTGGTCGCTGCCGATGGCCTGCATTCGGCGGTGCGCCAGCAGATGCACCCGGCGCAGCCGCCCATCCACTGGGGCGGCGCAATCATGTGGCGGGGCGTGACCCGCGGGGTGCCGATCCGCACTGGCGCATCGTTCGTCGGACTTGGCACGCACCGGAACCGGGTCGTGTTCTACCCCATCTCGCAGCCGGATCCGGCCACCGGGCTGGCGGACATCAACTGGATTGCCGAGATCACCGTCGACCACAGCGCCGGATGGCGCAGCGGCGACTGGAACCGGCGCGTGGCGCATGCCGAATTCGTGCACCACTTCGAGCGCTGGAACTATGACTGGATCGATATCCCCGCGATGCTGCGCGGGGCATCCGACGTCTATGAATATCCGATGATCGACCGCGATCCGGTCCCCACCTGGTGCGACGGGCGGGTGGCGTTGCTGGGCGACGCCGCCCACGTGATGTATCCCACCGGCTCGAACGGCGCGAGCCAGGCCATTGTGGATGCGCGCGTGCTGGGTGCCGCGCTGCTCGAGCATGGCGTCACCGCGCAGGCCCTGCACGCCTATGACGCGCGGCTCTGCCCGGAGATCTCGCCGCTGATCCTGCGCAATCGCGGCGCCGGTCCCTTCGGCATCCTGAATCTCGTCGACGAGCGCTGCGGCGGCGTGTTCGAGCGCATCGACGAGGTGATCCCGCGGGCCGAGCTCGCGGAGTTCATGGAGCGTTATCGCCTGGCGGCTGGTTTTGCGGCCGCCCGGCTCAATGCGGCGCCACCGGTCATTCCGGCCGGCGCCAGGATCGCCTGACGTCAGGAGAGCTTCCGATGCTTCGGCACTACGTGTTCATACGCTACGTGGCTGGCACCCCCGAGGAGCACGTGGCGGAGTTCTGCCGCCGCTTGCAGGCGCTGCGCGATCCGATTCCGTCGATCCGTTCGCTCGAGGTCGGGCGCGACATCCTGCGCGAAGCGCGCAGCTGGGACCTTGTGCTGATCATGTGCTTCGACTCGATGGAGGCATTGCGCAGCTATCAGCGGCACCCCCTGCATGTGAGCCTGATGCAGTTCAACCAGCCGCATGTGGCAGACGTCGGCGCGGTCGACTTCATGGATGCGGACGCAGTTCACGTTGAATGAAACGCCCGCGGCGTAAGCGGCAAGCGTCCAGTTCCGCGCTGTAGGCGAGGTCCTACGCACGACGCATTGGTCTCGGACTCTGGCGGTCCGGCAGGCGTCCTGCGCCGCTCCGTATACTGCCGCGCATGCTCCCGCCAGTGGGCCGATCCGCACACGAAGCTTCCCTGCGCGCCGATGTGCTGATCATCGGCGCCGGCCTCAGCAGTTCGCTGCTTGCACTGATGCTCGCCCAGCGTCGGCCGGAGCTTTCGCTGTGCATCCTCGAGCGCGCGCAACTGCCGGACGCGGGCCATACCTGGTGCCTGTTCGAGACGGATGTCACGCCCGCCCAATGGCAATGGCTTGCGCCGCTGCTCGCGCATCAGTGGCGGGGCTATGAGGTGGCCTTCCCGGATCACCGTCGCACGCTGCGCACCCGCTACGGCTGCATCACCAGCGCACGCCTCGCGCAGCACGTGGCCGCGGGACTGCCGGGCGTGGTGCACCATGGCGCCGTCGTCGAGCAGGTCGGCGCCACCGGGGTGACGTGTGCCGACGGGCGACGCTTCACCGCACCGCTGGTCATCGACGCCCGCGGTCCTGAGCCCACGTCCTCATTGCAACTGGGCTGGCAGAAGTTCATCGGCCTGGAACTTCGCCTGAAGCGTCCGCACGGGCTGCAGCGCCCGATCGTGATGGATGCCTCGGTGCCCCAGCTCGACGGTTACCGCTTCATGTACGTGCTGCCCTTCGATGGCGAACGGATGCTGATCGAGGACACGCGCTACAGCGACGACGCGCATCTGGACGCGAGGCATTTCGAGTCGGAGATCCTCGCCTATGCCGCGGCGCGCGGCTGGGAACCGGCCGAGATCCTCCGCACCGAGCGCGGTGTGCTTCCCATCGTGCTGGGTGGCGCGATCGACCGCTTCTGGGATGAACGCGATGGCCAGGCCTGCGTCGGGTTGCGGGGCGCGTTCTTTCACCCGACCACGGGCTATTCACTGCCCGAGGCCGTTCGCACGGCCGAATGGCTGGCCGCCCAGCAGGATCTGCGCACGCCGGTGATTGCCGCGGCGCTGCGTCGGCGCTCGCAGCTGCTCTGGAAGCGCGGCGCGTACTACCGTGCGCTGAACCGCATGATGTTCCTGGCCGCCGCACCTGATCAGCGCTATCGCGTGCTCGAGCGCTTCTACCGGCTTCCCGCCGGATTGATCGAGCGCTTCTATGCGGGCCGCGCAAGCTGGCTGGACCGCCTGCACACGGTGATGGGCCGCCCCCCGGTGCCCGTGCTCGCTGCGCTGCGTGCATTGCCCGAACGATCGGTGTCCCCGGCCAGTGCCTGACGCGGTCGTCATCGGCGCGGGCTTCGGGGGCCTTGCACTGGCGATCCGGCTGCAGGCGGCCGGCATCCAGACGACGCTGATCGAGCAGCGCGACAAGCCCGGCGGACGGGCCTATTCCTACGAACAGGATGGCTACACCTTCGACGCAGGCCCCACCGTCATCACGGACCCGGCCTGCATCGAAGAGCTGTTCGTGCTGGCGGGACGCAGGCTGTCTGATTACGTCGAGCTGGTGCCGATCACGCCGTTCTACCGGCTGCTGTGGGAGGACGGCACGCGATTCGACTATGTGAACGACCAGGCCGAACTGGACCGGCAGATCGCCGCGCTGGAGCCCCGCGATGTCGCGGGCTATCGCCGGTTCCTGCAGTATTCGGAAGCCGTCTTCCAGGAAGGCTACGTGAAGCTCGGACACGTGCCATTCCTCGAGATCAGCAGCATGCTGCGCGCGGCGCCGCAGCTGCTGCGGCTGCAGGCATGGCGCAGCGTCTATTCGAAGGTGGCGCAGTTCGTGCGCCATCCCCACCTGCGCGAGGCGCTCAGCTTCCACACGCTGCTGGTGGGCGGCAGCCCGTTTCGCAGCTCCTCGATCTATGCGCTGATCCATGCGCTCGAGCGGCGCTGGGGCGTGTGGTATGCGCGGGGCGGAACCCACGCACTGGTGCGCGCGATGGCGCGCCTGTTCACCGACATCGGCGGCGCACTGCGCTTGCAGACCGAAGCGGTGGAGATCACCACCAGCGGACCGCTCGTCACCGGGGTGAGGACCAGCGTCGGGCACCTGCCGGCCGACCTGGTGGCCTCCAACGCGGACGTGATGCACACCTATTCGCGATTGCTCGGCGACCATCCGCGCGGCCGCAGCCAGTCGCGGCGTCTCGCCCGCCAGCGTTTCTCGATGTCGCTGTTCGTGGTGTATTTCGGCCTGCGTCGTCCGGCGCGCGACATCGCCCACCACACCATCCTGTTCGGACCGTCATACCGTGGGCTGATCGACGACATCTTCGATGCGAAGCCGCTGCGCGATGACTTCTCCATCTATCTGCACGCGCCCAGTGTCACGGATCCGACCGTGGCGCCTGCCGGATGCAGCGCCTATTACGCGCTGACGCCGGTGCCCAACCTGCGCTGCGCCGTGGACTGGGCGACACAGGGCCCCCGCTTTGCCGATGCCATTCTCGACACCGTGGAACGGCGCGCGCTGCCTGGCCTGCGCGAGGACCTGCAGACAATGCGCATCTTCACGCCGCAGGACTTCGCCACGGAGCTCGGCGCACATCTCGGCTCTGCGTTCTCGCTCGAGCCGGTGCTGACGCAGAGCGCGTGGTTCCGCGTGCACAACCGCGATGACCGCCTGCGCAACCTCTATTTCGTCGGCGCGGGCACGCATCCCGGCGCGGGCGTGCCCGGTGTGGTCGGGTCGGCGAAGGCCACCGCGTCGGTGATCCTCGGGGATCTGCGCGAGGCAGCCGCGTGATGGATTCACTGGCCACACACGGGCAGCAGTCGATCAAGGCGGGCTCGAGCAGCTTCCAGTCCGCCGCGCGACTGTTCGCGCCATCCATGCGTGAGGACGCGTGGCTGCTGTATGCGTGGTGCCGCCGCTGCGACGACGAGATCGATGGCCAGCAGTCCGGCTTCACCGCGCAGCAGGCGCCGGATGCGCCCACACCGGCCGAGCGCCTGCAGTCCTTGCGCGACCTGACGCGCGCGGCGCTGGATGGCGCGCCGATGATCGACCCTGATTTCGCTGCGTTCCAGCGCGTGGCTTCCCGCCACCGCTTCGATCCGCGCTGGCCGATGACGCTGCTTGACGGCTTCGGGATGGACGTCGAACGCCGCACCTACCGGACGCTGGAGGAGCTGCTGGACTACTGCTTCGGCGTCGCGGGCGTGGTCGGCGTGATGATGGGGCGCATCATGGGCGTGCGCGAGATCGACGTGCTGCGCCGTGCGCAGGATCTGGGTCTTGCGTTCCAGCTCACGAACATCGTGCGCGACATCTACGAGGACGCCCGAGCCGGACGGCTCTATCTCCCGGCTGACAGCCTGCGTCAGCTCGGCGTGGAGGCAAGCGTGGAAGCGGTGCTCGACCCGCGAAACGCCGCGGCCGTGCATCGTGTCGCGCAGCACCTGCTCGAGGTCGCCGACGCATACTACAACTCGGCGCGGGTCGGCCTGCGCGACCTGCCGATGCGTGCCGCACTGGCCATCGGCGCCGCGCGGGATGTGTACCGTGGCATTGGCCGGGTGGTGGAGAAGGGTGGACCCCGGGCACTGTGCAGCCGCGCCAGCTGCGGTCGGGCGGCCCGCTACGCGCTGGTGCTGCGTGGTTGCGCGGTGGGCGCGTGGAGCCGCGGCGAGAAGGGGCTCGTGGTGCCGGTGCGCGGCACGCTGTGGTCGAAGATCTAGCCGGCCGGCAGGCGCCACCAGGGCACATGGGGGCGCCGATGGTGCACGAGATGGTAGCCGCCGAAGTGATAGCAGCTCAGCAGGGAGCCAAGCCGCGCATATCCCAGTGAACGCGCATTGTGTCCGTCCTCGAATGGCTGGCTCGAACGCCGGTGCGGCAGATAGGTGCCGAACGCGAACAGCTGCAGCGAGGAGAGCAGGGCAGGCAGTGCCCAGAAGGCCAGCATGTTGGGGATCGACACGCCCAGCAGCACATAGACCAGCACGGCGAAGCTGAGCACGGCGAGCTCGCGCAGCCCGAAATAAGTGCGGAAGAAATTCACGTACCACGGCCAGAACCCGTCGCGCTGCTGCGCGGCATAGTCCGGGTCGTCCGCCGAGCCGGGATGCGCATGATGGGCCAGATGCTTGGCTTGCAGCCGGTCGAACCAGAAGCCCGCATAAAGCAGCAGCAGCACGCGCCCGGCCAGGCGGTTGAGCCACGGCCGGCCGGGCGCCAGGGAGCCATGCATCGCATCATGCGCGACGATGAAAAGGCCCGCGCTGAGCCACGTCTGCAGCGCGATGGCCACGGGCGCGGTGAGCCAGTCGAGCGCGGTCCACGCGTTGAACCAGACTCCGAAGACATGCAGCGCGAGCCATGCAGACAGGATCAGGCCGGCATAGGCGAGGCCGCGCGACGATTGCCCCGCCTCGGTCGCCCGCTTCACCGTCTGATTGGTCACGCTGGCGGAAGCTGCTGCCGCAGCCGTGCGGCCAGGGCCTTCACGTCGCCCGGCCAGAGCAGTCCGAATGACACGCAATGCGCGCGCGTCGCGCGCGCGTGATGCAGCCGGTGCGCCTGCACCACGCGGCGCAGCGGCCCGCGCGCGCCACCCAGCCGGCCGCCGAAGCGCCCGTGGATCACCCCGTCGTGAACCAGCGCGTAGACCGCGCCATACAGCGTCGCGCCCGCACCCGCCCACCACAGCGGCGCGCTGCGCCACACCCCGCCGACGGCGAACAGCGCGATGGCCACGCCGGCGAACAGCAGTGCGAAAAGATCATTGGCTTGCACGCCCGGTCGGTGGCCCGGCGCGTGGTGCGAACGGTGCATGGCCCACAGGGGTCCGTGCATCAGATAGCGATGCGCCGCCGCGGCGATATATTCCATGGCGACGAAGCCGGCCGCGAAGGCGAACAGACATTGCCACCACACGCCCTTCACGCCGCGGACTCCGGGATCTGCATGGCGAGGTAGTCCACGAGTACACCCAGCGGCGAGAATGCCGGCGCGCCGGCCTCGCGCAGCGCCTCACGCGCCTCGCGAAGCCGACGATCGGCACTGAGGCGGGTGGCTTCGCGTCCCAGCACGAACACGACATTGCCCGCCTCGGCATGGCCCGTGTGGGCATCGGTCAGGTCATCCATCTCCTGGAACGCGAGGCCCAGCTGATGCGCGAACCGCTGCAGCACGGCACGCTGCATGCTGTTCGCGTCGGCCACCAGGCCTGCGACCTCGGCCGCGGCCACGAACAACGCGCAGGTCTTGCGCCAGTGCATGTCAGCAGTGCGGCAGGCGTCGAGTCGCTCGCGCCGCAGGTCGATCTCCTGTCCACCGGCCAGGCCCTGCATGCCGATGGTTCGCGACAGCAGCGAAACCAGTGATACGCGGCAGGGGTCCGGCACGTCGGGGGTGTTTGCCATGAGGGCGTACGCTTCTGCGAGCAGGCTCACCACGGCCAGGGCGGCGGTGTCCTGCCCGAAAGCCACGTGCAGCGCGGGACGGCCGCGACGCTGTTGCGCATCATCCATGCAGGGCATGTCATCGAGCGCCAGGGAGGCGGCATGCACGAGTTCCAGTGCGCAGGCAGGTCCGATCGCGCTGTGCAATGGCGCACCCAGATGTTCGGCGCAAAGCAGCGTCATCACGGGGCGAATGCGTTTGCCCGGCGACAGCACGGCATGGCGCATTGCCGCCCGGACGCCCTTGTCGTGATCGCGCACATCATCGAAGAGACGCTGCAGCGCCTGCTCGACCGCGGAGCGATGCCGGGTGAGCACATCAAAGGCCGCCAAGGCTGCATTCATGCCGACTCCATCGCGACCCGGGACGAAAACAGGCCGTACAACTGTGATATAGAAGCTGGATCAACGCAAACGCCGCAAGCGGCACGGGCTGGAAATTCAGTGTCGATTCTGACGCGCAAGGACGAGCATCTTGACCTGGCGCTGCAGCAGGGCCGCTCGCCGCCACCCAATCCGTTCGACGCCATCCGCCTGCAGCATTGTGCACTGCCTGAAGTCGACCTCGATGACATCGACCTCACCACGCAGTTCCTGGGGCGCTCACTGCCGCTACCGTTCCTGATGAGTTCGATGACGGGCGGGCCCGCGCGCGGCGGCGCCATCAACGCCAACCTCGCCACGGCCGCCGAGGCGCTGCAGATTCCCTTCGCCGTGGGATCCCAGCGTATCGCGCTCGAAGGCGGCAGCTCCGTAGGACTCGACCGCCAATTGCGTCGCCTCGCACCGACCACCGCCATCTGGGCCAATTTCGGCGCCGCACAACTGCTGCAGGGCTGGGGCATCGAGGCCGCGCGGCGCGCCATCGACATGATCGCGGCCGATGCGTTGATCATCCACCTGAATCCGCTGCAGGAAGCGGTCCAGCCGGGCGGTGACACGCGCTGGCACGGCGTCACTGGCGCGCTGGAGCAACTGGCCCGCCAGCTCGAAGTGCCGCTGATCGTCAAGGAGGTCGGATACGGCATCTCCGCTGCAGTGGCGCGTCGGCTGGTCGACTGCGGCGTCGCGGCCATCGACGTTGCCGGCAGCGGCGGCACCGCCTGGGCGTTGATCGAGGGCGACCGCTCGCGCAACGAAGCCGGGGTCGCCACAGGTCGCGCCTTCTCCGGCTGGGGGCTCACGACGCCAGAGTCGATCCGCGTGGTCCGTGCGGCGTTTCCGCAGCTGCCGCTGATCGGCTCCGGCGGAATACGCCATGGCGTGGATGCCGCCAAGGCCCTTGCCCTTGGCGCGGACATCGTGGGGCAGGCCGCGCAGGTGCTGCCCGCCGCGCTCGAATCGGCAGAGGCCATCCTCGACCATTTCCAGACGATGGCCCGGCAGGTGCGGATCGCGTGCTTCGCCACCGGCTCGCCGAACCTCGCGGCGCTGCGCAACGCGTTGACGGGCTGACCCGCCAGGCTTGCGCGTCCTCGTCACCACTTTCGAAGGGGGCGGGCACGTGCCGCCGGCACTGCAGCTGGGCAAGCGCCTGGCAGCCTGCGGCCATCGCGTGCTGTTCGTCAGCGACCATGCGAACGAGTCGGCCGTGCGTTCGGCGGGGCTGGAATTCACCACATGGAAAACTGCTCCGAACCGGCGGCACGGTGGCGCGGCGGATGATCCGCTGCAGGACTGGCGCAGTCGCTGGCCACCCGCGGTGGTGCGCGCCATCTGTGATGCCGTGATCACGGCGCCCGCGCATCGCTACGCCCAGGACACGCTGCACCTGATCGACACGTTCAGGCCCGATGTCCTGGTCAGCAACGAGCTGCTGTTCGGCTGCATCGCCGCGGCCGAATCGCGAAAGATTGCACTGGCGCTGCTGACTGCCAATGTCTGGTGTTTCCCGACCCGTGCCGATGTCCCGCCGTTTGGCCCGGGGTTCGCCCCGGCGACGGGCCACTTCGCGCGCCATCGCGAGCGCACTGCGCGCGACTGGATTGCCCGTCTTTACGACGTGGGCCTGCCGGCGCTGAACGACGCGCGGGCGCAGCTGCATCTGCCACCGCTGCGTCATGTGCTGCAGCAACTGGATGCGGCCCGACTGGTGCTGCTGGGAACCAGCCGCGCGTTCGACTATGACGTCGTGGCGCCACCGGCGCCGTTCCGGTACGCGGGGCCGCTGCTCAGCGTTCCCGAGTGGGCGGACACCGGCCCGCTGCACACGCAGGGCGAAGGGCCGCTGGTGCTGGTCTCTTTCAGTACCGCGTACCAGAACCAGGCCGGTCCAGTCGCGCGAAGCATCGCTGCGCTGGCGCGCCTGCCGGTGCGCGGACTGGTGACACTGGGACCTGCCATCGATTCCGCCGACCTGCCACGTGCAGGCAACGTGACGGTGGTCGGGAGCGTGTCCCATGACCAGGTCATGCCCGCGTGCGCGGCCGTCATCTGCCACGGCGGACACGGCACGCTGCTGCGGCCGCTGATGCACGGCGTGCCAGTGGTCTGCGTGCCGGGCGGGCGGGACCAGCCGGAGAACGCGGCACGCCTCGCATGGCATGGTGCGGGGTTGCGCCTGGGCGGCAGGGCCAGCGCCGGTGCAATCGCCAATGCGACGCGACGCGTGCTGGCGGAGCGCAGCTTCAGGGATGCAGCGCAGCGCATCGGTGCCGCCATCCGCGCCGAGGCAGATGGCGGAAGCCGCGCAGTGCGCTGGCTCGAGGAACTGGCCGTCGCGCAGACGGCGGACTAACGCAGCTGCAGTTCCAGCGCCGTGTCCGGCTGCGAGAGGCTGAATCGCGCCTTTCCCCAGCCGGGTGGACCGAACATTCCCCGTGCACCGTTCGAGAATCCATACGGCTCAGTGGGGATGCCGAGGAAGTTGGTGTTGAGCTGACCGTCGCCATTGCGGTCGTGATAAGCCATCACCGCATAGTCGCCCGCCGGCAACGCGTGGAAGGTGATGCGCACCGGCTGCGCGCCGGCCTCGGCGATGTGCTGGAGCCGCGGCTGGTCACGCTTGTTCCAGGCCGCCTCGCTGTCGAACACGGCGACCACCACGAGCCCCCGCGGCTGCAGGCCGGGGAAGTCCAATTGCAGTGTAGAGGCCGCGGCCTGCATTGCTGCGAGGCAACCAAGGAAGAACCCGGCGGTGCGACGCGCCGGGCGGCCGGTCCATGCCTTCAATCAGGATCCGTCAGCGCCGGTCGGGATGAATCGGGTCCACGTTGCGGCGAAGGCTCGATCCATGGAGCGTCCCATCATCAAGATGTCGCACGCTGGCTGAATCGTCATCGGCCACATTCGCGCCTGCGGTCTCGCTGGTCGACGAGACATCCGTGGCGCCGGCGCCCTGGAGCAAGTGCTTGGCGCGACCGATCTCATCAGAGGTGTCACAGTGCACCGACAGCAGCGTGCCGCCGCTCTTCACGCGGCCTTCATAACGCTTCGCTTCGTACTCGGGCACACCCATCCCCACCAGCGCACCCACGAGGCCGCCAACGGCACCGCCCGCGCCCAGGCCCGCAAGACCGGCAACGATCGGTCCGGCTGCGATCAGGGGGCCGATGCCCGGGATGGCCAATGCGCCAAGGCCGGCCAGAACGCCCAGTGTGCCGCCGACCACGCCACCGACCGTGGCTCCCGCGGCAGTGCCCTCCGGCGCCTTGGTGTGCTTCTCGTGCGCAAACTCACGGGTGCTGCGCGAGTCGGGCAGCAGCACGGAGATCGAACTGCTGGGGAAATCCGCCGCGATGAGCAGGTCGACAGCCCGCTCGACTTCGACCTGCGTGGAAAAGATGCCGAAAACCGCCTTGTTCTTGCTGGCCATGATGATTCTCCAATTGGGGGATGGGTGGTTGCGATGGCTGCTGCGCCACAAGCGCTGGACCTGTGACCCTATGTGAGGGCGGCGGCACGAACTGTAGGAGGATCCCTTGTCCGGGGTTGCGCCATAGACGACGGGCAGCACGCGCGTGTGCTCAGCCGTCGACAGACGCCGTTTCAGCGTCCGCTTCCCCTTCGCTCCGGTAGCGCTCGTCCCTGCCGAGCAGCACGCCGTTCGCGTTCGCCACGCCCATCTCCAGGCTTCGCGCGATCAGCTGCGCGCGCTCGACGAACCGCTCCGCAGCGGCGGGTGGACAGACCTCGTGCGCGGTCTGCCGGAACAGCTCGAGCCAGCGATCGAAGTGCTGCGCGTCCACCGGCAGCGGGGCATGCTTCTGCATCGGTGCACCGTGGTAACGACCACTCATCAGCATCACCGATGACCAGAACTCGCACATGCGCGCAAGGTGTGGATTCCAGTCGCTGATGCGTGCGGTGAACACGGGACCGATCAATGGGTCCGGGCGGACCCGCGCGTAGAACGCGTGCACCAGGCGGCTGATCATCGCCTCGTCGATGCCCGTCTCGGACTGGATGCGTTCGATGAGGTCCGCGCGGCGCGGGCTGATGGGATCGCTCATGTCATTCCCCGTGGCATGCGATGCACGATGGGTCAGTGATACCACGGATGCCCCGGACTTCCGCCCGATCACGTCGAAGGTCTGCCACCCGCGTTTCGGCGGGCGGCCTGCACGCTATAATTCAAACGATATGGATGGCATTCACGCGATGAATGGTTACACCAGGAGGCGCCCGGCGTGCGGTTGAGCCGTGCGAAAGTCGTCGCCGCAGCGCGCGAGCTCGTCAATGAGGAAGGACTGGACGCGCTGACGAACCGCAGGCTGGGCGAGCGGCTCGGCGTGCAGGGTCCGGCGCTCTATCGGCATTTCCGGAACAAGCAGGAGCTGATCAACGCGCTGGCCCAGACCTTCTTCGTCGGGCCGCAGGTCCCATCGTCAGACGACACATGGCAGGACTGGCTGGAGGCCAGGGCGCGGTCCACCCGGCGCGAAGTGCTCTCCTGCCGCGACGGCGCCCGCATCATCACCGCGGCGAAGCCCGATCTGGGCGCCCGCATGGACAAGCTTCTGGCCCCGCTGCTGCGGGCCGGCTTCGACACGCGCGAGGCACTGCTCGCCAGTCACCTCGTCGGCCGCCTCGTGCTCGGCTGGACGGCCTCGGAGCAGGAGTTCGACGGACGGATCCCGCCGTTCTCCGCGAACCTGGAACCCGAGGCCTCATTCGGATTCGCGCTGAAATGCGTGATCGCGGGCCTGGAAATGCACCTGATCGCCAAGAAGATGGGCGCCGCGGCGACCTGATGGCCGGGCGGCGCGAGCCACTTCAGCGCACGAAGCCGAAGCGCCTGCCGATCTCCTGGTTGCCACTCTCGAGGATGATGTCGCGATGCGCGATGCGCCAGCCGTCGCCGGTGCGGGCGTAGCGGTCGACGTAACGGCTGATGCTCATCACCAGCGGGCCATCCTCCTTGTCGTTGATGACCGTGATCACATAGCAGCTGCCCTCGGCGGAATCGGGGCCCGTGAGCTTCACCACGCGGTTGCTGATGATGTGCCGCATGATCGAGGACACTTTGCCGTCTGGTCCGGGCGGCGCGCTGTACCGCTCGTGATCGCGCTTCGCCTGGGCAATCAGCGCGTCCCGCCCCTTGATGCGCGTGCCGATCTGTCCGTCCGGCGTGAACAGGTCTGCATACTCCTCGGGTGTGCCGAAGTCGTGCACCACGCCGTAGCGGTCCATCAGCTCCATGATCAGGAACCGGTCTTCGGCTTCACTCGCCGCGGCGGCGCCCGAGAGCAGCAGCAGCGATACAGCGAGCAATCGCGTCACGCCCGTCTTCTGTCGCGCGAATGTCCTGGACATGATGTGTTCTCCGGTTCCGGTCATTGTCCGCACACCATCCGCGAGAGCTCCATGCCCTTGCCCGCGACGCGCTGGCACACCGGGCGGTACTGCTCGTGGACGAAATAGGCATCCCTGAAATCTTCCTCGCGCGGATTCTCCATGCAGTCGTACTCGAGCGGGTGCCGGCTCTCGTTCTTCTTCCACGCGCGCTTCAAGGTCACCGGCCCGGAGTAATACTCAGGATCAGTGATCGTCACCTCGATGTCGATGCCGCCATCGGCGGAGGGCGTGAAGCGCTCCACGGTGTGCAATGCGGTGCTGGTGGGCTGCCCGCCGGCGCCAAGCTCGCCATAGCCATTGAAGCCGATGCTGTCGACCACCAGTGTGTCACCTTCCCACCGGCCGATCGAATGGCCCGCGGAGGTGGGCGCAAGGTCCGTCGGGTGCTCCTCACCCATGCGGATCCGGCGGACCATCCGTGGCATCTCATAGAGGATGGTGATCTCGTCGGCCGCCTCGAGCACCAGGATGCGCTCGCGTGGCATCGTCATCGTCGAGATCGCGCCCGGGCGGCACGAGGTCCATGCCGTCTGCATGATGTGACCGCTGGCCATCGCGGCCGCGTTGCGGTCGAACAGCGCCTTGCCCTGGGCGGTGAACTTCGCCTCGGCCTCCGGCACGAACAAGCCGAAGGTCTTGGGCTCCCACATGCCGCTGAAGCGTGGCGTGACCGGCGCCGGGGGCGTCGGGGCGGCCGTGGACGCGCTCGCTGAGGCGGGAGCAGGCGCGGCGCTGGTCTTCTCCGCCGGCTCGCCCCGGGCCAGGCGGTCCGGGCAGATATCGTCCGTCACCCGCGCGGAGGCATCACGATGGAAGGTCAGCACCGTTTCCCAGGGCTGCGCGAAGATGTCCGGATCCTCGAACGTCATGCGGTTCTCCAGCCGGCCGTCAGGCAGCACGCGCAGCCGCTCGGTCATGATCATCTGGTCGGAGCGGGGCAGGCCGGTGGCGTCCATCACCGTGGCGTCGGTCAGTCCGACGGTGCGGATCACCAGCGTGTCGTCCTCGAAGTGGCCAACGGGGAAGCCCATCGTCGTCGGCAGCGGTGGCTGTGGCTCGGGGCCATTCATGTCGACGGCGCGGAACCAGCGGTACCACCCGTGGATGAAGGCGAGATGATCCCCGGAACGGCGGATCTCGAAGGCATAGGGCATCGTGAGGATGCGCGGCATGCCCGGTCCGGCGCACCAGGTGGTGGGGTCGTAACCCGCATCGCCGGCCGCGTAGCGCTGCTTGTGTTCGGCATGGATGGCGGCGGCGTCTTCCGTGAGCGGCGGCGGCTTGCCATCGGCGGTGAGCAGCTCACGCGGCGCTGCATCGGGTACCCAGATGCCCAGCAGGTCATCGGGCGTGCGGGCGACGGTCGCGTCGTCGGACTTCGCGCCGCAGCCGGCGAGCTGCAGCGCGACCAGGGGAATCAGGCAGGACAGCAGGCGACGCATGGCTTATCGCCTCTGCGGCGCGGCTGCGCCACCGGCAGGAGGAGCCGGCCGCGCGCGCGACGCGACGCCGAGCAATTCACGCCCGTCTTCGAAGGTGAGCACCCGCAGCGTGCCCAGAGGCGTGCCATTGCGCGCCGGCGAGATCGTCATCGTCACGACGTCGCCGCGCTTCACGCTGTTCTTTTTCCAGCCCATCGAGATGTTGATGGTGGGTGAGCCGATCTCGACGGCCCATTCGACCGGGTCCTTGCCCTGGCCAGGCACCACCAGCTGGATGAAGGAGTGGGGGTTGGTCCACTGCACCTCCTTGACGGTGCCCTTGATCGTGACCTGCTTGGTGTAGTCGAACTCGGCGGTGGAATGATGTGCGAGCGCCGTTGCCGCGATGCCCGCGGCCAGCAGCGCCACGGCGGCGCGCGAGGCGCGAATCCTCTTGAACATGTGCGTAACCCCCGAAAGGCCTGTTGCAGGCTCTGAGGTTATCAAAAGTAACATCATGCCGCGGGAGGGGGAAAGTGGCTTGCGCGATGGCCTGGCGGCTGGCGGGTTGGTCCGCGATGAAGCGCGTTCTTTGCGCCGTGCTCCTGTGCGAAGCCAGCCTGGGCCAGGCGCGGCCGGCGCGCTGGTTTGACCCTAAAACGTTACTGTGGATAACATCCGGTGCAGATTGATGCCGGCAGATGCATCTACTAACAGGGACGAACAGTCCCCGGGGGGCGAGTCGATGAACACCAGTTCCCGTCCAGGAAAGTGGGAGAAACACTGCGTCACCGCAGCGGTGATCTGCGCAATCAGTGGCGCCCACGCACAGAACAGAAGCACGGCCGCGCCGGCCGGCGCCCTCGAAGAACTCGACACCATCATCGTCACCGCGCAGCGTCGCGCCGAAGACGTGCAGTCGACGCCCATCGCGATCACGGTGCTGGACGGTGACGAGCTGCAGACACGCGGCGTCTCCGGCACGGAAGAGATCCTCCGCGACCTGCCGGGTGTGGAGATCCGCAAGTCGCCTGCAGGCGCCTCGATCTATGTGCGCGGCATTGCCACGCAGCAGGGTGGTGGCGAACTGGATCCGGGCATTTCATTCAGCATCGACGGCGTCTACCACCCGTTCATGGAATCCTCGTTCGTCGCATTCAGCGATCTTGAGCGCATCGAGGTGCTCAAGGGGCCGCAGGGCACGCTGTATGGGCGCAATGCCATCGCCGGCGCCGTCAACGTGATCACGCGTTCCCCGCGGCTCGGCGAATACAGCGGCTTCACGCAGGTGAGCGTCGGAAACTACGATGCCCGCGGCGTCACCGCGGCGGTGAACCTGCCGCTGGGCGAGACGCTGGCATTGCGCCTGTCGGGCGACTACCAGCGGCGCGATGGCTACATGGACCAGGGCAGCGAGGACCAGGATGTCATCGGCACCCGCGCGAAGCTCCTCTGGCAGCCGTCGGACACGCTGCGCATGGAGCTTCGCGGTGATTACGCGCGATACGACATGCTGGGCTATGCGCCCGCCCAGTATCCCTTCCAGGACGATCCCTACACGCAGTTCCCCACGCCGGAGGAGCCGAACCAGAACGGCTTCGTGAACGGACTGTCGCTGACGATGGACCTTGATGTGGGCTTCGGCACGCTGACCTACATTCCAGCCATCAAGGGCAAGCACAACCGCAATGCCACCGATGGCGGCGGCACCTTCATCCGCAGCTATGTCTTCGACGACCAGACCACCCACGAGCTGCGCCTGGCGTCCAATGACCAGCAGCCGCTGTCGTGGATCGTGGGCGGCTATTACTACAAGGGCGTCAACGACACCGGGCTGGCGTTTTTCACGACCATCGACCAGCACGTGGTCACCACCTCGTACGCTGCCTTCGGACAATCGACCTATGCGATCGATGACCGCCTGCGGCTCACCGGCGGACTGCGCTTCACGCGCGACCAGAAGACCGAGGACGGCATCAACACCAACGGCGGCGTGGTGATCTCGGAGATCAACGACATCGAGTGGGACTGGAAGAACTGGACCTGGCGCGCCGGCGTCGAGTTCGATGCGGCGCCCGACTCGATGCTGTATGGCAGTGTGTCGACGGGCTTCAAGGCCGGCGGCACCAGCCTCGTGGCGGGCCCCGCGGCGGTGTTCGATCCCGAGAAGCTCACCGCCTACGAGGTGGGCTGGAAGAACCGCCTGCTCGACCGCTCGCTGATCCTGAACCTGTCGGCCTACTACTACGACTACACGAACTACCAGGCCTCCTTCGTCGCGCCAAACCCTGCGTTCGGCGGCGCGTCGGTCCGCCGCATCGCCAATGCCGGCGATGCGAAGATCAGGGGCGCGGAGCTGGAGGCGAGCTGGGCGCCGACCCGGCGGGACAACCTGCGGGCCACCGTGGCCCACATCCATGGCAAGTTCGGCACCTATCAGGTGCCGACGCCGAATCCGGCAGTGTTCAGCGACTACTCCGGCTCGCGGCTCGCCGCAGTGCCCTGGTCGGTGACGGCCAGCTACAGCCGCGACTTCGACCTGGGCAGCGACTCGCGCCTCACGCCGCAGCTTTCGGCGCGGTACAACAGTGATGCACGCCGCGACACCCGCCAGTATGCGACCGCCGGAAGCTGGGGCCCCGAAGGGACCTACGCCAACCCCGTATCGCTGCAGCCCGCGTTCGTGAAGCTCGACTTCTACCTGAACTATGCCTGGGGCGACCAGAAGTACCGCGTCAGTGCCTTCGTGAAGAACCTGACCGACAAGCTGGTCTTCACCGGCCGCACCGTCAATGCC
>CAZWDR010000007.1:18857-20705 GCA_964632365.1 uncultured Steroidobacteraceae bacterium | reverse complement strand
TGGCGGTGGCGGTGGCGGTGGCGGTGGCGGTCGCGGTGGCGGTGGCGGTGGGCGTGCCGGGGCCGCCACGTTTCCCGCAGCAATGTCCCACGCGATGGTGCTGGTGGCGGGGTCACCCCTGGCAGCCGCCCCGTGCTGCTCCCCTCCCGACGGCAATGCAGGGGACGCAGCGAAGCGGCAGCTCAGGCAAAGCCCGCCGGACGATCGATGGTCAGAGACCCATGATTTGTCAGAGATCGTCCGGTCCACCCTGAAGCGGCGGCCTGCACACGTCCGTCGGGCGCGACAGGGGGACGTCGGTTGCGCGCGACATGCGAGCGCCGGTGGGGCGCGACATGTGTCCCGGTGCGGCGCGACGTGCGCGCCGGTGGGGCGCGACATGCGCGAAGCCCGCGACCTGGTCCTACCGCCAGGGAATCCGGCTCGAACTGCCGTCCATGTGCTGGTCCCAGATGTCCTGCGGGCAGATGTATTCCCCGACCTCGATGCCCGGCGCTTCCTTGAAAACCATCCGGATGTTGACGGGCTCTTCGTACACCGGCGGATCGTGGATGGTGATGTCGTTGATGAGCCGTCGGCCGTTGTCGGTGGTGCGCTCGATGGACAGTCGTTCGATGACGCGCAGGGACGGGCTGCCGGGATAACGAGCGCCTTCATTGTCGGGCAGGATGTTCGTCGTCTCGACGACGAGTTGTGAACCTTCCCATCGGCCGAAGGATCGGCCTGTGCGAGTGGGCAGGGCGTCGATGGCAACGGCAGGTGAAACAAGCTCGATGCGTCGCACTTGCCCGAACACCTCCGTGAAGACATGGATGCGCTGCGGGGTGGACACAATCTCGAATGGGTACTGCGTGATGGTGGTCAGCAGGTAGGGCAGGCGATAGGGCATGCAGGAGGTGTAGTCGTCATCGCGCATCAGGTCGATCGGCGCGTTGGTCTTCTCCCATTCGGCGCGCAGATCCTGCATCGCTTGCGTGTAAGGCCGCGGATCGGGCCACCGGCCGCTGGCCCGGGCGTCGGGCAGCCACACGCCGGCAAGGTCGGCCGGGGGCGCATCCGGCTCCTGCGCGGCAGCTCCGCGAGACACCCGTTGCGCGAACACGGCAATGACCAGTGCCGCCGCGAGCAGCGCGAGACGCGGCCACAGTGCGCCCCGCGCAAGCCGTGATGCAATTGTTCCGTTCATCGCGGTGCGCCCGTCCGCGCGGCCTCGGCATGCTCACGCAGGCGGTCGCGCCACAGCTTGTCGATCCATTGCAGTTCGACACAGCTGGGTTCCTGCGGCGTAGCGTGCGGGACCCGCACGAACTGGCGCCGGGTCTTCAGCGGGCTCACATACGCCTGCGGATCGTGCAGCTCGATCTCGTCGATGAGCACATGGCCCCGCTTTTCATCCCCGGTCACGCTGAACCGCTCCACTACCCGCAGGTCCGCGCTGTGCGTGAGGCCCTGTCCGCTGACCGGTGCATCCGGGCGCAGGCCGATGGTCTCGACGACCAGCGTGGATCCTTCCCAGTGGCCGCGCGAGGTGCCGTACCAGGATGGGTCGGGGGAGTCCGGCAATGCACCACCGATCGGGATGCGGCGCACCTCTGCATTGGCGAGATTCGGCTGCACCACGATCACGACACGTTCCGGCGTCTGCACGATCTCCATGGGATAGTCGGTCTGCAGCATGTTGCGCGGTGTGCCCAGCGGCATGCAGAACGTGGTCGGATCGTGCTCCGCCGGATCGAAGCGGTCCATCGCCTGGCGCGCGACCGGCGTGAGCGGCAGCTGCGCCGGCCAAGCTTCCGCGCCAGATGGATCAGGAAGCCACATGCCCGCAAGATCTGGCACGTCGGTCTG
>CAZWDR010000007.1:0-18757 GCA_964632365.1 uncultured Steroidobacteraceae bacterium | reverse complement strand
GAGCAGGAGCAGCGCCAGCGTGGCTGGTCGCGCGGCCGTGGACACGGAAGCGGACCCGGTTGCAGGCATGGGCTCGGGCCCGTGCGTGCGCGTGCGCGCCTTCGCGAACTTCATCGTTCGATGACCTTGTCCTGGTTCCACGTCCGGCCGTCGCCGAACACGATGGACCGCAGGTACAGGTAGTGGGAATCCTTGCGATCGGGGTTGCCCGTGACCGTCACCTTGTCGCCCACTTTCAGGTCGCCCGCCTTCCATTCATTGCGGACCATGACCACCCTGGCGAGGGTGAATACCTTGTATTGCCGGGTGACGCCGGCCTTGTCGACGACGTCCATGTCGAAGTACGAGTGCGGATTCGTGAAGGCGAAGTAGGTCACCGTGCCGGTGAGGGTGGCCGACTTTGCCATGTCGAAATTGGCCGTGGAGTGGTGCGCCGAGACCGGCAGGGTCAGGGCGACGAACGCGGCGCAGGCGAGAAGCGCCCGGAACGAGCGGATCGCGGCAGACATCACAGGGCCCCCCAGTGTCGCGTCGATGACTCCCTTTTTAGTGGATTGGGCAGCCGGCACGCAACCGGCGTCGATGATCGCGTCGGCACGCCCTCTTGGCTTCAAGCGTCACATGCGTGTGCGACCCGCGATGCTTCGATGCGCTCAATGCCTCAGCGGATGCACGCGAAATTCACGCTCCTCCCCAATCCAGCTGGGCCGCTTCGACGGGATAACCGCGACAATCGGGGCCATTCGCATGACGATACCGCCCCTGGATGGATTCACAATGAGCGGGCGCTCAGCAAAGCTCACCGGACGCTCTATGGAACGGAAGCCCGATTTTGTCAGCGATCGTCCGGTGCACGCGATTTCGCAGCCGCGAGATCCGCTCTCCCAACTCGTGGCGCTGTTGCGACCGCGCGCCCTCCTGACTGACCTTCGCGCCGGCGAGGGCCAGTGGACGACGTGCCACGTTGATGGCGGACTATCCGGCTTCTGCATTGCGCTGGAGGGCCGTTCCCAGCTGCAGCAGGACGGCGGAATTCCGCAGGTGCTGTACACCAATGACTTTGCCCTGCTGCCGGCGACGTCGAGCTTTGCGCTCTCGGGCATCACGCCCGACATGCGCGCGGTGACCGGTGTCTTCCGCTTCGACGGCCTGAATCCCACGCTGCTCGTCGCACTGCTGCCGCAGGTGGTCCACCTTCGCGGCTCCGGGCGGCTGTCACAGCTCATTGCACTGGTCGACGCGGAAACGCGTGATGAGCTTGCCGGTTGCGATTCCATGCTTGCGGCGCTGGCGGGGATGCTGCTGGTCGAGGCGATGCGCCAGACGACGGTTCGGGATGCTCCGCCCGGTCTGCTGCGCGGGCTTGGCGATGCGCAGCTCGCACCCGCACTGGTCGAGTTGCATTCGCGGCTGTCGGAGCCGTGGACCGTCGAACGGCTCGCCCGGGCCGCGCATCTGTCCCGCTCAGCCTTCCATGACCGTTTCACCGCGAAGGTCGGGATGGCGCCGATGGAGTACCTGCAGTACTGGCGCATCGAGATCGCGAAGGACCTGCTGCGCAGCGGGGGGCTGACCGTTCCGGAGGTCGCCTCACGCGTCGGCTATCGCTCGTGCAAGGCATTCAGCCTGGTGTTCGCCAGGCAGGTCGGGCAGTCGCCTGCCCGCTATGCGCGAGCAGTCGCCTGCCCGCAATGTGCGAGCAGTCGCCTGCCGCTATGCGCGGGCAGGCAGACTGGTTGGCACGACACAAGACTGACACGACTACACTTGGCTGAGCGCACGTCCACACCGGAAGGGGCCATTCATGAATAGCCGCATCTGCTCCATGGTGATTGCCACGTTCATCGTGCCTACCCTGGTGACAGCCCAGGTGCCGCGCTCCGCGCGGGACGCATTGCTGGCCTGTTCGGACATCCGGGAGGGGGTGGCGCGCCTGGATTGCTTCGATCGCGCGGCTGAGGCGCAGAAGGGGCAGGGCGCGGCACGTACTGCAACTCCGACGACTGCACCCGCAACATCCGCAACACCCGCAGCACCCGCAGCACCCGCGCAAACTCCGTCTTCATCGATCGGCGAAGAGCAGCTGCGCCGCAGCAGCACGGATGACGCAGCCGAAGCCCCTAAGGTGTTGCATGCCCGCATCACCGAATCGCGCCGCGGCAGCGGCGGCGTTTACCTGCTCACGCTCGACAATGGCCACGTGTGGCGCCATGAGCAGGGCTCGATGGCCGCGTACCTGAAGGCTGGCGAGGCGGTCACGATCAGCCCGGCATCGCTGGGGAGCTACCGGCTGACGCTGGACTCCGGCAGTTCGAAGAACTGGGTCCGCGTCACGCGGGTCCGCTGAGGCTGCGCCGGGCTGACTCCCTGCGCCCTCCAGACAAAAAAGCGGCGGATCCTGCGATCCGCCGCCTCCCGGCAAAGCCGGATGTCAGACTCCGATCAGAAGCGGGCTTTCACCGCCAGGAAGTAACGACGACCGTTGATGTCGTAGAAACCCGTGTTGGTGGATCCCGCGCCAGTGGTCGCCAGGCTGTAGGTCGTGGGGTTCACGCAGCCGGCCGGCTGGCCATTGCAGGTCGCGTCCAGACGCGCACGGTTCTCCGCCGCCGAGACGCTCGGGTCGTACGGACGTCCCGAGCTCTTGCCGGTGATCGACGGCTGGGTGTCGAACAGGTTGTCGACACCGAAGCGCAGCGAGATGGTCTCGCTGAGGTTCCAGTACGCCGACAGGTCGAACTGGTCGTACTGCGGCGTGTTGTGCGACACGCTCGGCGTCCAGCCCAGCGGCAGGCCTTCACCCGTCTCGTTGAAGATCGCCGTGGCCCTCTGGTTCGCGCGGTTAGTGGCCTTGCTGGCGGGCTCCACTTCCGGCAGATGGCGCCAGCGCAGGTTCACGCCGAAGGCCGGCAGGTTGTAGCCGACGCTGGTGAACAGGCGGTAGTCATAGGCACCACCGTTGAAGCTCGTCAGCGTGGGCCCCGACGAACCCTTCCACTCCACCACCGGGTCATAGCTCGCGGGAGAGGTCTTGGTCTTGTAGCTGTCGAGCCACGAGCCCGTCACGCTCACGCTGATTCCGCCCGGGAGGTTGGAAAGACCCATGTCCGCCAGGTCCGCGCCCCAGTTCAGCGTGAAGTCCACGCCGCGGGTCTTCACCCACGCCTGGTTGTCATAGGACAGCAGGGTGCTGATGGCGGTGCCGTTCTGCAGGTTGCGTGGCACAAGCGCGCACGCGTCCGTGGCAGCCTGCGCCGCCGCCGCCTCCGGGGTCGAGACCTGCACCGCACCGAAGCAGCGGAAGGCCGCATAGTCCGGCGAATAGGGGAGGATCGCGTCGTCGATGCTGATCTTGTACCAGTCCACGGTCGCAGAGAACCTGCTCAGCGGATGCTGGAACGGCGAGCGCAGCACCATGCCCGCGGTGTAGGTCTTCGCCTTCTCGGAGGTCAGGTTGGCGTTGCCGACCTGGTTGAGCCAGGCGAACGGCGCACCGCCACCGCCGATCTGCGCACCCGTCGGTTCATCGTAGAACACCGTGGCGGCGTCGCCCATCATCGCGCGGCAGATGAGATAGGTGCTTTGCGCACCCTCCTCGGTCTGGCCGACCGCCCGGACCAGCGGATTGCCGTTGAACGGATCGTTCGGCAGCGCAGCGCCCGCACCGAACGGCGAGTTCGACGCAAGGCTGCAGGGGTCGCCATACACACCGCCGCCGCCGAAGATCTGCTGCAGCGGCAGGAACAGCTCGCCCAGGTTGGGCGCGCGGGTTGCCTTGTTGTAGCCGCCGCGGAACCGCAGCCACTCGTTGATCTGCACGTTGGCGTTGATCTTGTAGGTGTCGGTGCTCTCCGTGTTCTTGTAGTTCGAACGACGGCCACCGACCTCCAGCTCGACCAGCCGCAGGAACGGCAGATCCTTCACCACGGGAATCAATGCCTCGGCCCAGACATCCTTCACGATCTCCTGCTTGCGCAGGTTGCCGGTGGGATACACGCCGATGACCTGGTCGTTGAACGACGCCGTCGACTGCAGGATGTCCGGATTGAACTGCGAGGCATTGCGGCGCTGCTGGTAACCGATCGCCGTGCGCAGCTCGCCGCCGGGCAGTTCCACCAGTCCACCCTGGAAGTTCAGTTCGAAGATGTCCTGCTGGTTCTGCGTGCGCGTCTGCAGGGGCGCCTCGACGGCATACCGGCAGTCTTCTGATGGGGTGGCGTCGCCGAAGAAGATGTTCTCGTAGAAGCCGCTGGTGCAGGGCGCCGCCACCGAGCCGAAGCCGCCGTTGTCGGGGCTCGGGTTGTGGGTGCGATTGCTCTGCAGCACCGCGCCGCGACCATAGTCGGGCGCCGTGACCAGCCCGCGCCAGCGCGCCAGCGAGTTGTTGCCGAACGCCACGTTGTAGGTCGAGGACTCGCCATGGGAGTAATAGACCTCGCCGGTCCAGTCCTTCCAGGGCAGCTTCTGCGTGAGGCCGATTTCCAGCTGCCAGGCCTCGTTGATGTTGTCGGTGGCACGGCGACCGAAACTGTCGAGCGGATAAGTCTCCATCAGCCAGGGCGCGCCGGCGCCGAAACGCGGCATCCCGATCATGTTGACATCCCGGGTCGGGGCCGGGCCCGGCACGTTGAAGTTCGGAATGGCCTGCGGGCACCCGGGCTGGTTGTAGAGACAGTAGTCACCGGTCACGGTCTGCGGGCGGCTGTTCAGCAGGATCGCCATCGCCACCGGCACCGGGTGGCGTGCGCCGGGTGCACCATGCGGGATGAAGTTCGGATTGGCATAAGCCGGATTCGTCGGGTCCGCCAGCGCCGCCGTCATCACAGCATGGTTGGTGTAGTCCAGCGTCGGCAGCAGCGGGCTGTCGAATTCTGGTTCGTAGGGCACGGTGACACCCCAGCCACCGCTGGCATTGGTGCCGGCGAGGAAGGTGCGGGTGTTGCTCTGCGCGAAGCGCGCGCTCGACATCAGCTCCAGGCTGTCGGTGATGTCATAGCGCGCGGTGCCCATGAACGAGTAGCGCGTCTGCGGCGAGGAGGTATAGCCCTCGGTCTCGTTGTACTTGACGGCCTCGCCGATGATCGGGCCGGTGGCGCACAGGAGCACGTTCGACGAATTGCACGCGCCCGCGTCATACACCGTCTGGGTGCCGTAGCGCAGGCCATCCCGCTCACGACCGAAGGTGGCCAGGCCCCACGGCGTGTTGTTGGGAAGGTAGACCGACCCATCCGGATTGAAGCGGAAACCGGCGTTGGCGCAGTTCGGTCCACCGATGGCCGTGCTGAAGTTGCACACGTTGCCCGTGAGGGGATTGTTCGGGGCTCCGGCGACGGCCTGGACCGCTGCAAGGTTCGGCGAGCCGAACTGCACGGTGCTCGACGCATAGCCATTCGCGCCCATCACGAAGCCGATGAAGTTGCCGCCGACCGTCGGATCAGCCCAGGCTTCCTTGTAGAAGTCGCGGTTCTTGTCATACGACGCCTTGCGGTCGTAGTACTCCGCGGCGAACACCAGGTTGCCGCGGCCATCCGCGATGCGCGTGCCGGCGATGACCGAAGCGCGCAACTCGTTGTTGTCGCCGACCTCGGTGACACCGTACTGCAGGTCGGTCTCCAGTCCCTGGAAATCACGCCGCAGCAGCATGTTGGACACGCCACCCATGGCGTCGGCGCCATAAGTTGCCGAGGCACCGCCCGAGATGATCTCGACGCTGCGGAGCATCGAGGATGGAATGCTGTTCAGGTCGACGACCATCAGCGCATTGGTGGGCACGGCGCGGCGGCCATCCACCAGCACCAGGCTGCGGTTGGCGCCGAAGCCACGCAGCGAGATCGAGGCGATGCCGACGGAGTTGATCGACGAGACCTGCACGTCGGCGTTCGCGGTTTCTGGCGTGGCTGCCGGGTTGTACGCGGGCAGCTGGTTCAGGTAAGACTCGATGTTCAGGCCTGAACGGTTTTCGAGCACTTCTGCTTCGACGGTGATCAGCGGGCTGTTGGCTTCGGTGTCGCGGCGCCGGATGCGCGAACCGGTGACGACGACTTCTTCCAGTTCACCCACGCCTTCCTGCGCGCGCACCTTCGGCGCGTGAGTCGAAAATGCAATGCCTCCAAGGATCGCCGCGACTGCGGCGCCCACGGTCACCCGTTGATACGGTGTCGAACTCATACAGCTCCCCTTGTCGTTGTTACTGCGTTCGCCGGAATGAGACTGCGGCGACTGGAAAACACCACGATCGAGCCCGACGCAAATGACCGCGTGCGGCAAGCACGGATGCGTCGCAGTGGTTCTTTAGCCCCCTCATGAACTTCGCACGAAGCAACTTAGCTTTATCTGAACTTGGCAGTCAACGTCATGGGCAATAACGTATAACCCATAGGCGCGGGAGCGGATTGGTTGTAACTGCAGTGACCACCTGCGCAGCGTCGTCGTGAAAGCAACGCGGGATGCATGACGAGTGCATGGCCGCAGCGCTTCGAGCCGGCGGGCAATCGCGTGCTGGCATCGTGAATGATCTGGTCGCCGCCGCAGCGGCGTTCGCTCAGCCGGGGACGAGCTCCAGCTCGATGCCGTCGACATCCTGCAGGCGCAGTGCGCGGCCTTCCATGCCGAGGACTTTCCCGTCGAGCGATTCGATGCCAGCGGTGATCGCGCCCACATCGAACGGTCGCACGCGGATGCCGAAGCGCGCGATGCGCGGTTGCGAGCTTCCGTAGGCGTACGAAGTTTCTTCGAGGATCAGCGTGGACCCATTGCGAAACTGCCAGGTCGCGCGATTGCCCGCATGGCTGGCTTCCCGGCCGTAGAGGATGCGGTAATAGCCGAGCGCGCGTGCCAGGTCACTGACCTTCAGCAACGCGCTGTCGACGCGCTCAGGTACAACGAGACCCTGACCTGCAGGCACCAGCGGCGAGGGAACGGCAGCGGTGACCACGGTGTCCGGCGCCGGCAGGAACTGGATCTCGATGCCGTCGGGGTCGGTGAAGATGCCGCCGGGGCCGGAGGGCGGCGGGAACTCGCCGAAGCCGGCGGCCGCGATCTGCTGCGTCATCTGCGCGACGATGGCCGCGCTGTCGCGTCGCCACTCCACCACCGACGTGCAGAAGTGACCAATGTATGTGCCACGTCCGCGTGAGTCACCGATGGCCAGATAACCCACCGCACGATCCGCAGGCAGGGCACCGAGCAGCACGAAGTAGCGGAACCCGCCCTGGAACGGCTGGGCGTGCAGCGTGGTGCGGAACAGTCCCATGTAGAAGCGCGCGGACTTCTCGACATCCGGCACGATTACGTCCAGATGATCGAGCCCGGGTGTATCCAGCGGCAGCAGCGACGCCTGCCCAGAGATCGCGCGCAGTGGAAGGGCCGAAGCTGCAAGCATCGCGATCAGTTGCCGCCGGTCAGCGTTCATTGCAGGCACCGCAACGTATTCAGGTGGAGAGGCAGTATCAGCCGCGCATGCGTGCGTTGTAAACGTCGTGCGTCCTGCGACCTGCGCCTCAGCGCAGGTGCTGCAACTGCACGATGTCCGCCGAAAGATCGGTCTGCTTGTATCCGGTGACCGAGAGCAATGCTTCGAAGGCATCCGACTCGCCCACGCCGGCCCGCTGCAACGCGTGGTCGAAGCGCTCCAGCCCCTCGACCGACGTGGCCGAGCGGATCACCTGCGCAAGGCCGGCGCCGCGTCCGCCGGCGGTGATGATCATGATCAAGTTGCCGCCTGGACCGCGCAGTCGCGACACCAGCGCGTAGTCCGTGCGCGCACTCGACAGCTCGCCTTCCGGTGCGTGCAGCTCGCCCATGGTGGTGTCCAGCACACCGGAGGTATCGCGGTCGAAGCGGAAACGGGAAAGCTTGTTGAGACCCTCGGCCAGCGGACCGATCCGTCCCACTGGCCCGAGATACACGATGTCGTAGTCGGCCATGTCTTCGGCACGCAGCTCATCGCGCAGCCGCACTTCGACCTGCCGGCCCTCCCGGTGGACGATGGGAAGGATGGCAGCGATTCCCGCCGCAGTGCTCTTCTGCACGTAGGATGCATAACGCAGGCCACGGTCGGCTGCCAATGCCGGATGCGTCGCGAGGAATGCGCGCAGGTCATCGCCGGAGATGATGCTCGAATCGCGCACCCACTGGACGCGTCCGGTCACAGTATCTGTCTGCGTGTACATGAACAGGTCGCCCAGCAGGAACATCAGCGGCCGGTCGCTGCGCGCCAGCTCGTTCCACATGGTGCTGTCGCGGACGCGCGCCAGCGCGGTGTCTGCTGGTTCACTGCGCGCGCGCAGCAGATAGGCATTCGCAACCAGCGAGCCGAGCAGCAGCACCGCCAGCGCCACCAGCGCCGGCAGTCGCCAGCGCCCGCCGCCGCTGTCCGTGGGGAGGTGCGGTGCGGGAAGCGTCGGAACGATCGCAGAAGGCGTCGCGGTGTCCGCGGCGCGGGCGTGCGCCGTCAGGTGGTAGGACCCTTTGGGGATGTCGAACACCAGCCGGTCGTCGCGCCCGGCATCGGCATAATAGGCAAGCAGCTTCTGGCGCAGCGTCCGCACCGCGACGCGCACCACGGAATCGTCACCGCCGGTGAAGCCTGCGTCGCGGCCGAAGACATCGATGGCGATCTCGATCTCTTTCGGGCCGTCGTCGCCCTGCAGGGCGCGTTGCACCAGGTAGGTGAGCAGGCGTCGGCTCGCCGCCGACTTGGCCATGCCGTCGGAGGCCAGCAGCTTCCCGAGGTGCTGCTGCACGTCGGAAGGCGGCAGCTCACGCAGACCGCGCGCCTGGCCGGGCTCCGGTTCTGCCGGCGGCCCTTCGGCCGTCCGATGCCCATTTCCCCCCGTCATGCTTCGAGTATAGCCCTGATGCGCAGCAGGCCGTCCCGCCGCGGATGCGGCGTTCCGCATCAGCTAACACGTTAGTAACGTCCCGGAAGAGCGGTCTAACGGTGTCTACCTGGCCGCCAGGCATCGGTGCGGCGATGATCGGCGCAATCACGGCCTGTCACGACGACAGCCTCACGGGGGACGACATGCACTTGGCGCGCGGCGCAGTGGGTCGGGCATTCGGCACCTTCGCGCTGGCCGCCATGGCGCTGGGCGCGATCGATGCGGCCGTGGCTGCAGCGCCGCGTGATGCGCATCCAGCGGCGCCACCTGACTGGGCGATCCTCGATGATCACTGCCTGAGCTGCCATAACACCACGGACTGGGCTGGTGGCCTCAGCCTCGAAGGCCTGGACGCCGTGGGCATCGCGGAGGATCCGGAGATCTGGGAGCAGGTGGCGCGCAAGCTGCGCACCGGCCTGATGCCGCCGGCGGGCGAGCCCCGGCCCCCGCGCGAACGACTGGAAGGACTGGCCCACGCCATCGTCACGCGCATCGATGCCGCCTTCGTCGACCGTCCGCAGCCGGGCCGCAAGTCGCTGCATCGGCTCAACCGCACCGAATACCGCAATGCGATCCGCGACCTGCTCGGCTATGCGGCCGGGGTCGACCTGATGCTGCCCGCCGACGACTCCGCGCAGGGCTTCGACAACATGGCCGATGTGCTGGCGATTTCGCCCACGCTGGTGCAGGCCTACGTGTCCGCCGCGATGAAGATCAGCCGCAGCGCGGTGGGGGACCTCGGCATGGCGCCGGTGCTGGCCGAGTTCCGGGGGCCGGGCGGCGCCGCGCAGGCGGGGCATGTCGAAGGACTGCCGCTGGGTTCGCGCGGCGGGCTGCAGTTCACCCACTACTTCCCGCTCGATGCGGAGTACGAGTTCCGCATCAGCGCCGGCGGCGGTTTCGCGCTGTCGGGCACGCCGACGGGCCCGACGCCGGCGATCGATGTGTCGCTCGATGGCAGGCCGCTGCAGCTGGAGGATGCGCGCCGGTTCACGCTGTTCGTGCCGGCCGGGCCGCACACCATCAGCGTCGCGCTCGTGGAGCAACGCAACTGGACGGGGGTGGATGCCCTGCACGGCCGCCCGGCCGGGCGGCGCGTCGACGTCGGCGGCGTGACGGTGCAGGGGCCATACCGCGCGACCGGCGCCGGCGACACTCCCAGCCGGCGGCAGATCTTCATCTGCCAGCCCGGCACCTCGGCCGAGGAGTCCGGTTGCGCGCGGCGCATCCTGACGAATCTGGCGACGCGGGCCTATCGCCGCCCGGTGGCAGGGTCCGACGCCGAAGTGGCCACGCTGATGCAGTTCTATGCGGCCGGCCATGCGCAGGGCGGCTTCGAAGCCGGCATCCAGCAGGCCATCGCGCGCCTCCTCGTCGATCCCCGGTTCCTGTATCGCATCGAGGCGGATCGCGAGGACCTGCCGGCCGGCGCGGTCCATCGCATCAGCGATGTCGAACTGGCCAGCCGGCTCTCGTTCTTCCTGTGGAGCAGCATTCCCGACGCGCCGCTGCTGCAGGCCGCGGCTGACGGCCGGCTGGGGGATCCGGCGGAGCTGCGCCGGCAGGTGCGGCGCATGCTCGAGGATCCGAAGTCGGCGGCGCTGGTGGAGAACTTTGCCGGCCAGTGGCTGGGCATCCGGCAACTGGACAGTGCACAGCCGCTCGATCCGGGCTTCGATGACGGGCTTCGCCAGGCCATGCAGCAGGAGACCTCGCTGCTGTTCGCGTCCATCAAGGACGAGGATCGCAGCGTGCTGGAGCTGCTCGACGGCGACTACACCTTCCTGAACGAGCGACTGGCGGCGCTGTATGGCATCGAGGGCGTGCGCGGCACGTACATGCGGCGTGTCCAGCTGCCCGCCGACTCGCCACGCCGCGGACTGCTGGGCAAGGCCAGCATCCTGGCGATCACCTCCGCGGGCAACCGCACCTCGCCGGTGATGCGCGGCGTGTGGGTGCTCGAGACGCTGCTCGGGGCGCATGTGCCGCAGCCTCCGCCCGGTGTCGAAGCTGATCTGAAAGAGACGCCCGAACACGTCGCGCCCACCACGGTGCGGGATCGCCTCGAGCTGCATCGCGCCGAGTCGAGTTGTCGTTCCTGTCACCAGATCATCGACCCGCTGGGGTTTGCACTGGAGAACTTCGACCTGCTGGGTCGCTGGCGCACCGAGGAATCAGGCGTCCCGGTGGATGCCGGCGACACGCTGATCGATGGCATCGAGGTGCAGGGACCTCAGCAGTTGCGCGCCTATCTGCAGGGTCGATCGGATGCATTCGTGGAGGGCATGAGCGAGAAGCTGCTCGCCTATGCGCTGGGCCGGCAGGTGGAGTATTACGACCAGGTCGCGGTGCGCAGGATCGTCGAGGCGGCGCGCGCCGGGGACTTCCGCTTCTCCGCACTGGTGCAGGCCATCGTCGAGAGCGTGCCCTTCCAGTTCAGGGCCCGCCCGGCTGCGACGGCCGTGCAGGCCCATGCCGCGCCAGGCGCGCAACAGGTGAACCCATGACCATCCTGACCCGACGATGTCTTTCCCGCCGCACTCTGCTGCGCGGTGCGGGTGCCGCACTGGCGCTGCCGCTGCTCGACGCGATGATCCCGGCGGGCCGGGCGAGCGCGGCGGCAGCCGCACTGCGGCCCAGGCGTTTCGGCGCGATCTATGTGCCGCATGGCGCGGTGATGTCGCGATGGACGCCGGCGGCGGAGGGCGAGGCGCTGCAGCTGTCCGATACACTGCAACCGCTGGCGCCATTCCGCGGGCAACTCAATGTCATCAGCGGCCTGCATCTGCCGCTGGCCTATGGGCAGGATGCTTCGGCGGGCGCGAATCACACGCGCTCCTCGGCGGTGTTCCTCACCGGCGCGAAGCCCGGCGTCGGTGCCGAGGCACGGCTCGGCATCAGCGCCGACCAGGTTGCGGCCCGGCACTTCGGACAGGGCACGCCACTGCCGTCGCTGGAGCTTTCGATCGAGGATGGCAGTCTCAGCTGCGGGGCGGGTCTGTCCTGCGCGTACCGCAACACCATCTCGTGGCAGGGTCCAGAGGCCCCGCTGCCGATGGAGAACAATCCGCAGGTGGTGTTCGAGCGCCTGTTCGGCGATGGCAGCACGGCGGCGGAGCGCGCCGCGCGGCGCGAACAGGCGCGCAGCCTGCTCGATTCGCTGCTGGCGGAATCGCACCGGCTGGAGCGACGCCTGCCGGCGGTCGATCGCGTGCGCCTCGATCGCTATTTCACCGACGTGCGCGAGATCGAGCGACGCATCGATCTGGCCGCCAGCCAGATACCCGCCGGCCTCGATGTGCCGCCGGCCCCCAGCGGCATACCGGAATCCTTCGACACACATGTGAAGCTGATGCTCGATCTGCAGGTGCTGGCCTGGCAGGCGGACATCACGCGGGTCACCACGCTGATGTACGCCCAGGAGGTGAGCAACCGGGTCTTCGAGGACAGCGGGGTGCGTGAGCCCTTCCACAACCTGTCACATCACTCCAATGTGCCGGAGAACATCGCGAGGCTGGCCCAGCTGAATCTCTACCACGTGCAGGTCTTCGGCTATCTGCTGCAGAAGCTGGCTGACTCGCCCGACGCCGAAGGCTCGCTGCTCGACAACGCGCTGCTGCTCTATGGCAGCGGGATGAGCAACAGCAACCAGCACGACCATGATCCGCTGCCCATCGTCGTGGCGGGCGGCGCGGGCGGACGCCTGCGCGGCGGCCGGCACCTGCGCGCCACCGGCAACGCACCGCTCTCGAACCTGCAGCTGGCCTTGCTGCACAAGCTGGAGGTGCCCGCCGACTCCTTTGGCGACAGCACCGCGGCGCTGGCGATCTGATGCAACCGGTGCGCCGCGGCCTGTTGCTGGTGGCGCTGCTCGCGGGCAGCAGCATCACTGTCGCGGTCGACACCGGCGGCAGCGAACTGGCCGCCGCCGCCGCCGCGGCAGACATGCAGCGGGTGCGGGCGCTGATCCGCGGCGGTGCGCAGGTCAATGCGCCGGGCGTCGATGGGTCCACGCCGCTGGCGCTGGTGGTGCGTTACCAGGACGCGCAGGTCGCGCGTGAACTGCTGGAGGCCGGCGCCAGTCCGGACCAGGCCACGCGGCTCGGCGTGCGTCCGCTGCACCTGGCCATCGAGAACGCCGATTCCGCGAGCGTGCAGCTGCTGCTGGAGGCCGGTGCGGATCCGGATTCCGCCGATGGCACCGGCGAGACCTGCCTGATGAAGGCCGCGCGCTCCGGCAACCCGGGGATCCTCGCGTCACTGCTGGAACACGGCGCCACCGTGGATCTGCGTGACCAGGGTCATGGCCAGACCGCGCTGATGGTCGCAGCGCGCACCGGTGACCGCGCGGCCGTCGCACTGCTGCTGGCGCGCGGCGCGGATGCGGACGCCCAGACGCGCGCGGGCGAGGTGCCGGCGTTCCGCCTGCCGTCGTCCAATGCCGGGTCGAAGGGCGCGGGCATCGTGCGCGGCGGCTGGCCGGATCGCGGCGAGCGGGATCCGGTGCCTGGCGCGAAGACAGCGCTGTTGTATGCCGCGCGCGAAGGCCATCTGGAGGTGGCGCGGCAGCTGCTGGATGCTGGTGCGGACATTGAGAAAGCCGATGCCAATGGCGTCACGCCACTGCTGATGGCGCTGATCAACGGACAGCTTGCGGTCGCGGACCTGCTCGTCGATCGCGGCGCCGATGTCCGGGCCGCGGACTGGTATGGCCAGACGCCGCTGTTCCTGGCCGTGGACTGGCGCAATGTCGATGTGGGCGGTCCGACGCGCGACAACGGCGTCGACCGCGCGGCCGCGCTGGCGCTGGTCGGCAAGATCATCGCCCGCGGCGCGGACGTGAATGCGCGCACGAAGGAATCTCCGCCCCAGCGGCGATGGATCACGCGGCTCGGTTCGCTGTCCTGGGTGGATTTCACCGGCCAGACCGCGTTGCTGCGCGCCGCGCTGGCCGGTGATGTCACGGTGATGCGGCTGCTGCTGCAGCATGGCGCGGACGCGCGCATCGCGACCTTCGGCGGCACGACGCCATTGATGGCAGCCGCCGGCATCAACTGGACCGTGGCGCAGACGTTTGACGAAGGCCCGCAGGCACTGCTCGAGGCCGTGCGGCTGTGCATCGAGCAGGGCAACGACGTCAATGCCGTCAATTCGATGGGTTTGCAGGCCATCCATGGCGCGGCCAACCGACATGGCTCCACTGCCATCGTGCAGTTGCTGGTCGATCACGGTGCGCGTGTGGATGTGCGCGACAAGGAAGGGCGCACGCCGCTGGACTGGGCGCGGGGCGTGTTCCTGGCGACGCATCCGCCGGAGCCGAAGCCGCAGACCGTGGCCCTGCTGGAGCAGCTGGAGGCTGCGATGCGTTAGCGCGCCGGCATTGCCGTGCGTGATGGATTTCATGTCACATCAGAACAATGAGGGGAGAAGCCATGCATTCGGTACGACATTCCGTGAGGAAGGTGCTGTACGGCACATTGGTGTTGGGGTCGCTGGCCGGCGTTGCGCAGGCGCAGGATGCCGGCGAGGGCGAACTGGCGGAAGTGCAGGTGACCGGCACGCGCATCCTGGCTGGTGGCATGAACACCCCCACCCCGGTGACGATGCTGACGGCCGATGACCTGCAGGTGCTCGCGCCGAGCACGCTGGGGGCCGCGATGGCGCAGCTGCCCCAGTTCAGCAACAGCTCGACGCCGGAGGCCGCGCCGGCCGCCGGGTGGACGGGTGCTTCCGGCGCAACCTTCCTGAACCTGCGCGGCGTTGGTTCCAATCGCACGCTGGTGCTGCTGGATTCACGCCGGGTCGTGCCTTCCACGCGACGTGGCACGCTGGATGTGAATCTGGTTCCAGATGCGCTGCTGCTGCGCTCCGAAGTGGTCACCGGCGGCGCCTCGGCCGCATATGGCTCCGATGCAGTCAGTGGCGTGGTGAATTTCATCCTCGATACCGACTACCAGGGACTCGAGGCCGAGGTGCAGGGCGGCATCACCGAGATCGGCGACAACCAGAATCTGGGTTTCTCGCTGGCTGGCGGCCTGCCGCTGGGCGAACGCCTGCACCTGATCGCCTCGGCCGACTGGTACAAGGCCGAACCGATCAAGGACGCGCGCGAGCGCGACTGGTGGAACAGCGCCGGCGTGATCACCAATCCGGAATACAACGCCACCACCAATCCGGGTGTGCCACAGCGCATCACGCGCGAGAACGTGCGTTCGCGCCAGTTCACCGAGGGTGGATTGATCCTGAGCGGGCCGTTCGCGTTCCAGCAGTTCGAGCCCGATGGCTCGCTCACGCCGTTCCTGGCGGGCTCCGACGTGTCCGCGAACACGCAGGTGGGCGGTTCGGGGGCTGATCCGGCCTGGTACAACTATTTCACGCCGGACCTGCAGCGCGGCACCGCATTCGCGCACCTGAAGTATGACCTCACGGACAACACCGAGCTGTTCGTGCAGGGCCTCTATGGCATGAACGAGACGCGCTATCTGTCGCCGCCCGCAGGCGCGCAGTACGGCTCGTGGGCCGCGACGATCTACGGGGACAACGCCTATCTCCCCGCGGCCATCGCCTCCACGATGACGGCCGACCAGAGCTTCCGTCTGGGCCGTTCCGGTGACCTGGACTACGGGGCCGGCAAGGCGGTCCAGCAGGAGAACCAGTTGCTGTCGGGCACCGCGGGCGTGCGAACGAACCTGGGGCAGTGGCGGCTGGATGCCTATTTCCAGTACGGCCGCACGCACTCGGACATCTACATGGACAATGCGATCCGCCTCGATCGCGTGTACCAGGCCATCGATGCGGTTGCCGGGCCGGGCGGCAGCATCGTGTGCCGTTCGACACTGATGTATCCGGACGACGGCTGCGTGCCGATGAATGTCTTCGGTGTGGGCGCACCCTCGCAGGCAGCGCTCGACTGGATCTCGCAGGACATCTCGCAGAAACAGCTGGTCGAGCAGCGCTCGGCGGAGGCGAGCATTTCCGGCACGCCGTTCAGCAGCTGGGCCGGCGAGGTCGGCTTGGCGGGTGGCGTTTCGTGGCGCCGCGAGGCGTTCCGCCAGGACGTGTATCCGGTCGCGCTGCATTCCGGCACCGACATGCCGGTGAACAGTCCGGCGCTGGGTTACAAGGGACTGCCGGCGGTCTATTCCGGCAGCGCCAACATCTTCGAGCGCGGCCCGTCGTCCAATCCGCGCGGCAAGTACGACGTGAAGGAAGCCTTCCTCGAAACCCAGGTGCCGCTGCTCGGCGAGACCGCGTTGTCCCGTTCGATGACCTTCAGCGGCGCCGTGCGCATCGCGGACTACGAGGGCAGCGGCAGCATCTGGGCATGGAAGGCCGGGCTCGACTGGCAGGTGACCGACTCGCTGCGGCTGCGCGGCACGCGCTCGCGTGACATCCGCGCCGGGACACTGTCGGAGCGTTTCGATACCTCGCGCGGCCCCGGCAATGTGGATGATCCCGAGGATGCCACGCCCAATACCTATCCCATCTCGGTGATCTCCGGCGGCAACCCGGAGGTGGATCCGGAACTGGCGGACACGCTGACCTTCGGCTTCGTGTTCAGGCCGATGCTGGTGCAGGGGCTGTCGGTATCGGTCGACGCGTATGACATCGACATCAAGGGTGCGATCGGGCAGCTGGGCGCCCAGCAGATCGTGGACCAGTGCTTCGCGGGGGCCACGCAGCTGTGCGGCTACATCGAGCGTGACGGCGCCAACAGCATCTCGCTGGTCTCGAACCTGTTCATCAATACCGACAAGTCACGCACCCGCGGCATCGACATCGAGACCCTCTACGTGCGGCCCGTGACATTGCTCGGCGGCGATGAGCGCATCCGGGTGCGGGCGCTGGCCTCGTACATCGACGAGCTGTCCACCCAGCTGGCCGGTGCGGCGAAGATCGACCGCGCCGGCCAGACGGGCCTGGGTGGTGGCGCCGCCGACTGGCAGGGTTCGCTCAGCCTTGGCTATGAGCGAGGCGCGTTCAGCGGCACCTGGCAGGGCCGGTACATCGCCTCGGGCAAGTACGACAACACCTGGCAGAGTGGCGTGCAGATCGACGACAACACCGTCGATTCGTTCTTCGTGTCGAACCTGCAGCTGGCCTATGACGGCGTGGTCTCGGAAGCAACCCGCTTCCAGGTGTGGCTGAACGTCAGCAACCTGTTCGACAAGGACCCGCCGCTGGTGGCCTCGTTCGGCTTCACCGGTTCGCAGGCCACCAATTCGAGCCTGTTCGACATCTACGGCCGGCGCTACACCATGGGAGTGAAGTTCCGCTTCTGACCGGTTTGCTCCCGGGCTGTTCACGCCGCCAGCGCTCTCACCCCGACCCCCGGGTGCCGCGGCGGTGTGGACAGTGCGGGAGCTTCTTTCCGCGATGGCCGGATGCGAGCTTGTCGTCGCCCGCAGCCGGCATTGACCAGCCAGGCCTATGGAACCTCGACGCCGGCCTTGCTTGCCAGTGATTCCACGCGATCGCGCCACACTTCCTCGTTGCAGTCATAGGGCAGCAGGTGGCCATCGGGCACCTGCGCCCAGCGCCGCGTGAAGACCACCGGGGCGGTGTAGAAGTCAGGATCGGTCATCGTCACATCGGCGATCAGGATCCGGCGGCCCTGCTCATCCCGGCCGTCGAGGCGGAAGCGCTCCACGATGCGGGCCGCGGCGGAATGCGGCGTGCTGCGCTGGTCCAGCTGCTCGACCAGGTTGTTGGTCTCCACCACCAGCGTGTCGCCTTCCCAGCGCCCCGTGGAGTATCCATTGCGTCCGGGAACGCGGTCCTGCTCGGGCATGTTGCGGGCGCCGAAGTACACGCGCCGGATCTCCCCGTGCAGTTCGAACACCATCGTGAGCTGTTCGGGACGCTGGATGATCTCCATCGGATAACCGCCGGCGCCCAGCAGCACGGCAGGCATGCCGGCTCCGAGGCAGACGCCGCCGGGCGTGTCGCCGGTGGGCGCGACCAGTTGCGTGAAGGCGTCGTGCCGCCGCTTCGCGTCGGGTTTCAGTGGTGGTGTCTGCACGGCGTTGCCGCCGGGGCGACCGGACGCGCCGTCGGCGCTGGTCCAGACGCCGGTGAGATCGGGCGGGGCGGCGGCATCAGCGCGATGGACCAGGCCCGCTGCCACCCAGAGCAGCAGAGCGGACAGGGCCGCGCGCGCGAGGTGCGAAGTGTTCATGACGAGGCACCTGGTGGGTCAGACCGATGCGGTTGGCGCCTGCGGTTTTGACGCTGCGGCGCAGCTTGCAACAACCCGCAGGCACCGCGCGCCGGTCAGGCACGCGGTGCTGCGGTTCACACCCCTGGCGGGGCGTCGGGGCTCAGCGGGCTCCGGGCGGCTTCGCGCGGTAGGCGTCATGGCAGGCGCCACAGGCGCGGCCCACCTCGCCGGCGGCGGCGGCCGTGGCGGCGCGGTCACCGCTCTTGGCGGCCGTGGCCACCTTGCCGGCGGCAGCGGCCAGTGCATCGGCCTTGGTCTTGAAGTCAGGCTGGCTGGTCCAGATGCCATCCAGTGCCGCAGTGGTGAGGCTCTTGAACTCGCGCGTGTCGCGCTCGAACAGCTCGGGGATCATGCCGGCCAGCACCTGGATGCGTTCGGCATTGCGGGCGACCACGGCGGCGTCCATGGGGGCGGTCTGGCTGCGCATCAGGCCACTGATGGGGCCGAACTGATGGCCGATCAGCTTGAACACGGCCTGGCGGTTGTCGATCGCGGACTTGGCCTGCGCCTCGGGCGAAGGGGGTGCGCCCTGGGAGATGGCAAGGGTCGAAGCCAGCGCAAGGGTTGCGGCCGTACCAAGACGAATCAGACGGTTCATGAGTGCCCCCTAAATGGATTTTGGAATTGAAGAGACCAGACGGTTCGGGCGACTGTA
>CAZWDR010000006.1:0-45745 GCA_964632365.1 uncultured Steroidobacteraceae bacterium | reverse complement strand
GCATGCAGCACGGCGTCTTCGATCAGGTTCACCAGGATCGACAGGCCATGGCGCTCGTGCGCACCGATGACGATCAGGTCGTGGTTGCCATCGCGGGCTGCGCGCACGATCTCGCCCTTGATGCTGCCGATCGCGACTTCCCACTGCGCGGCCGCGCCCAGTTCGCCGGCGAGCTGTGCAAGCTGGCTGCGTGCCCGTTCGACCAGTTCGCCCTCGATCTGCACCGCCGGCAGCAGCGAGTCGCTGAGCGGTTCGACCGGCACGTATTCGACGACGTGCAGCAGCTTCAGCGCGGCGCCCGGCATCAGCGCGGCCATGGACCAGGCGCGTGCCGCGACGCGGGTGCCATCGGCCGACAGGTCGACGACGGCGAGGATGTTGCGATAGATGCTCATGCAACCAGCCTAATCAGGCAGGCGGCAATTGGGCAAGCGCCGCGAGTGTGGCGAATTGTTGCGGGGTCAGCCTTTCGGGCCGCTCGGCCGGGTCGATGCCGCTGGACGCGATGGCGTCGGCGGCGACCAGGTTGCGCAGGCTGTTGCGCAACGTCTTGCGCCGCTGCGAGAAGGCCTGTGCCACCACCAGCGGATAGGCGGCCGGCACTGCAAAGCGCGGTTCCTGCAGCACCGTGAGATGCGCCACGGCCGACCAGACGCGCGGGGGCGGACGGAACGCACCAGGACCCACGTCGAACAGCCGGGTGATCGTGAACCAGGGCGCCAGCATCACGCCGAGGCGGCCGTAATCGTCCGTGCCCGGTTCCGCCACCATGCGATCGATCACTTCCTTCTGCAGCATCACCGTGAGGTCGGTGAGGTGGGCCCGATGCACCAGCAGGTGGAACAGCAGCGGCGTGGAGATGTTGTAAGGCAGGTTGCCGACGATGCGCAGCGGTCCACCGCGGCTGGCGGCCAAGGCGCCGAAATCAAAGCGCAGCGCATCGCCCACATGCAGTTGCAGCTGCTGCGGCCAGCGCTCGCGCAGGGCCGCGGCCAGGTCGCGGTCGATCTCCACCGCGTCGATGGGCTGCACCCGTTCGAGCAGCCTGGCCGTCAGCGCGCCGGGGCCCGGACCGATCTCCACCACGCGGTCGTCCGGCTGCGGGTCCACCGCGGCGACGATGCGCTCGAGCACGCCGGCGTCGTGCAGGAAGTGCTGCCCGAAACGCTTCCTGACCTGGATCATGCCGGTACGGCGCGCTGCGCCAGCTGTGCGGCCAGGCGCAGCGCCGCCAGCAGGCTGCCGTGCTCTGCGCGGCCGCTGCCAGCCAGCTCCAGCGCGGTGCCATGGTCGACCGAGGTGCGGATCAGCGGCAGCCCGAGCGTGACATTCACCGCGTGTCCGAAGCCGGCATGCTTCAGCACCGGCAGGCCCTGGTCGTGGAACATGGCCAGCACCACATCGAGCTGCCCGAGCGCGCGGGGCGTGAAGATCGTGTCGGCCGGGGAGGGCCCGCGGGCATCGATGCCGCGCCGGCGTGCGCGGTCGATCGCCGGCGCGATCACGTCGATCTCCTCGCGGCCCAGATGGCCGGATTCGCCCGCATGCGGGTTCAGGCCGCAGACGCCGATGCGCGGATGCGGCAGCTTCCACCGCTGCACCAGGTCATGGTGCAGGATGTCGAGCACCTCATCGAGCAGCGGCGCGGTGATGGCCGCAGGCACCTGCAGCAGGGGCAGGTGGGTGGTGGCCAGCGCCACCCGCAACCCGCCTGCGGCCAGCAGCATCACCGGCCGGGGAATGCCGCACGCATCGGCCAGATATTCGGTGTGGCCCGTGAACGGGATGCCCGCATCGTTGATGACGCTCTTCTGCACCGGGGCGGTGACGATGGCGTCGAACTCCTCGCTGCGGCAGCCGGCCACCGCGCGATCGAGCAGGGCCAGCACCCAGCGCGCATTGGCCGGGTCCAGCCGGCCGGCCGTGACCGGCGCATGCAGCGGAACGTGCTCGATGCGGAACGCGGCGCCCTCGGCAGGCAGCGTGAGGCCGAGCTGTTGCGCACGCTGCGACAGCAGTTCGCGGTCGGCGATGCAGATCACGTCGAAGGGGGCATCGCCCGCGGCCAGCTCGGCCGCGGCGGCGATGCACAGGTCAGGTCCGATTCCGGCCGGCTCGCCGCAGGTCAGCGCCAGGCGCGGGCGCGTGTGCTCCACGTCCTAAAGTTCGGTTTCGACGTACGATTCGTCGCGCAGCTGCCGCAGCCACAGCTCCAGCTCCTGGTCGGCCTTGCTCTCGCGCAGCTGCGCGAACGCGCGCTGGCGCAGCATCTCTTCGGAGGCGTCGACCTGGCGGCGCCCGAGCACCTGCACGATGTGCCAGCCGAACTGCGTCTGGAAGGGCTCGCTGATCTCGTTGTCGCCGAGCTCGTTCATCACCGCTTCGAACTCCGGCACCGTCGCGCCGGGGCCGAGCCAGTCCAGATCGCCGCCCTCGACGGCGGAGGCCGCGTCCTCGGACACGCTCGAGGCGAACGCCGCGAAGTCCTCGCCGGCCAGCACGCGCTCGCGGATGTCGGACAGGCGCTGGCGCACGGTGGCGTCGTCCTGCAGCGCGTTGGGCGTGAGCAGGATGTGCCGCGCGTGGATCTGCTCCTGCAGCGGATCGCCGATGCTGCTGCGCATCTCGTTCAGCCGCACCAGATGGTAGCCATTGGCGGCCTGGATGGGCCGCGAGACTTCGCCAGGCTTCAGCGTCGCGATGGTCTCGGCGAGCAGCGTCGGCAGGTCGGGGCCGCGGCGCCAGCCCATCAGGCCGCCTTCCAGCGCGGTCTGGCTGCTGGAATATTCCACCGCGAGCTGCGCGAAGTCTTCGGTGGCGGCCTTTTCGTAGACCTCCTGCGCGCGCTCTGCGGCCTCGTTGAAGTCATCCTGCGTGGCCTCGGTGGGCACGGCAATCAGGATGTGCGAGAAGTTGTATTCGGCCTGTTCGTCGGGCAGCTTCTTCAGCCGCTCCATGAACTGGTCCAGCTCGCGCGGGGTGATGCGCACGTTGTTGAGCACTTCACGCCGCCGCAGCACCTGGCGCGCGAGATCACGGCGCATGTTCTCGCGGAACGACGCGTAGTTGATGCCCTGCTGCGCCAGCGCATCGGGCAGCTGCCCGAGACTCATGTCGTTCGCCTCCGCGAGCTGCCGAAGCTGGTCGTTGAGCTGTTCGTCGGAGATGGTGACGCCGGCGCGCTCGGCACGCTGCCACTGGATCTCGTCCATCACCAGCCGGTCGAGCACCGCGCGACGCAGCACGTCGGCCGCCGGCAGGGTGGTGTTGTTGCGGCGCAGGTCGGCGACCGTCTGCGCGACGCGTTCATCCAGCTCGCTCTGGGTGACGATGCCGTCGTTGACCACCGCGACCACGCGGTCGAGCAGCACACCGACATTGGCCGTTGACGGCGTTGCCGCGGACGTTTCGGCCGCCACCGCAGGGCCCGCCAGCAGCAGGGCGAGACTGGCCAGGACGAGGCGCGGCGTGGAGATTCGATGCATGATGATTACGGGCCCGTAATGCGCCTCAGCGGCGTCGGCGCGTGGAGTATCCGCGAATGGACCTTTCGAGGAAAGCATCGGCCGCCAGGCCCACATTGGAGAGGCCCTTGAGTTCCAGCTGCAGGTAAATGCTGCGGTCGCGGTCACCGGTGCGCCGACCCACGTAGTCGCGGGCGACCGCCCGCACGCTCCAGCAACAGCTGCTGTATTCGAAGCCGGCGAAGTTCTCGATGACCTTGCGTTCGCGCAGTGAATAGAGCGAGCGGCCATAGAGGCGCCAGCTGTCGTTCAGGGGCCACGCGGCCGAGAATTCGGTCTGCTCCATGCGGCCGCGCTGGAAGCGGTAGCCGAAGTTCAGCACGCTGCGCGACTCAGGGCGGTATTGCAGCCGCACCTCGGCCCGTTCGGTATTGCCGCCCTGCGGATCCCATTGCCAGCCGGTGTTCAGGTTCCAGTTGCGCAGCGCGGCCAGTTCAACTTCGGCGATCAGGTCGGAGGTGTCGCCGGTGTCAGGCGGTTCATCGGGCAACTGCACACGCGGCGTGCGCAGGTAATAGACCTGCCCCAGCGTCGCGGAGATGTAGCGCTGTCCGGTGCTGCTGCTGTAGAGCTGCGTGGTGACGCCGGCGCTGATCTGGTTGGCGTCGCTGCGCCGGTCCAGGCCCACATAGCGGTTGTCGCGGAACAGCTCCACCCAGTTGAGGTCCGGCTCGCCGGTGTCGAACACCGGCAGGTCGTCCTGGTCCTCGAAGGGCACATACAGGTACATCAGCCGCGGCTCGAGCGTCACGCGGCGCTGGCTGCCCGGGCCATTCGAGGATTCGAACACCAGGCCCGTGTCGACACTGAGCACCGGCAGCAGGCGTGCGGGTGAGCGCTCGGCGCCCGGCGCCGTGCCATGCAGCCGGTAGCGCGTGGCATCGAGGCCGGCCGCCGGTCGCAGGAACCAGCCGGCCCCCTGGTAGTCCAGCTCCATGCGCGGCGCGGCGTGCAGCCGCCAGCCGTCGATGTCGTCGTCGTGGCGGAAGTTCGCGGCCTCGACATAGGCCCCGTAGTGCAGCGGCAGGCTGCCGGGCAGCGCGCCATCGCTGCGCGCATAGAGGCGCGGCAGTTCGGTGTGCGGGCGGTCGGCCTGCGGCAGCTGCGCATCCAGAGTCTGGAAGTTGCGCCACATCACGCCGAGGTCGAAGCGGTCGTCGCGATAGGCGAGCTGCCCGCTGCGCGACAGGAATGCGGTGCTGGCATCGTCGGTGCCGCGGGCGAAGTCTTCGAGGTAGCGCGTGTCGCTGACGTTCTGTGCATCGAAGGTCAGGCGCCAGTGGTCCCCGAGCTCGGTGATGCTCAGCACCTTCAGGCGGCTGCGCGTGGTGTCGCTGCGGTTGTCGCCGGGCAGCAGGTTGCCCTCGACGCGGCCGCGGCTGCGTCGCGTCAGATAGCGGTATTCACCGCCGAGGTCGATGCCGCGGTTCGAATACCACGTCGGGGTCAGCGTCAGGTCCTGCTGGGGGGCGAGGTTCAGGTACCAGGGGACGGCCAATTCGAGCCCGCCGCTGGTGGAGCTGCCGATGCTGGGAAACAGCAGGCCGCTCTTGCGGGCATCGCCCACCGGGAAGGAGATCACCGGCAGGCGCACCAGCGGCACGCCGAAGAATTCCACGCGCGCATCGCGCGCCGTGCCGGTGCCGCGGACCGGATCGATCGTCACGCGGTCGAAGCGGATCTTCCAGTCATCGCTGCCCTCGGGGCAGGTGGTGTATTCACCGCCCTCCAGCCGGATGATGCCGGCGCGATCCACCGCGATGGACTCGGCACCGCCGCGCGCGGGCTTCTGCGGCAGCTCGAAACGCGCCCCCTCGAAGCTCGCACCCTCATCCTCGACGGTGCCGGACTCGCCGCTGACCACCAGTTCCGGATCGCGGTAGGTGAGGCCGCCCTCGACGTCGATGCGGCGGCGATCCTGGTGCAGCGTGAGCCGATCGGTGGAGACTTCGCGGTCGCCGCGCCGCAGGCGCACGCCCCCGCCCGCGGTGGCGGTGCCCCTGCGATCGAGTTCGATCGTGCCGAAGTCGATGACCTGCCAGGTGCCATCCACCGCATCACCGGGCTGCGCATCATCTGCGGCGGCCGGCGCGAGCGCGGCCTGTTCGGCAAGCCGGCGGGCGAAGTCCTCGTCGGGACAGCTGCGCGGCAGCGGGCGGGGCTCGGCCTCCTGGGCCGCGGACGCCGTCGTTCGCAGCAAGGCCAGGGCGAGGGCGGCGACGACGACAGGAAGGCGCGGGTCGGGCATGGGTCGGGCGATTATAATGTCGTTCGAATGCCAGCCGATCCCAGACTTGCCGAACTCGCACAGTGGATTCACCAGCTGGGCGGCTTCAAGCCCGACACGTTGCGCACCGCTTCGGCCGATGCGAGCTTCCGCCGCTATTTCCGCCTGCTGCGCGACGATGGCAGCAGCTGGATCGTCATGGACGCGCCACCCGGCAAGGAAGACCTCGCCACGTACCTGTCCGTCACGGCGCTGTTGCAGGACTGCGACGTGCATGTGCCGCGCGTGCTCGCTGCCGACACCGGCCGCGGCTTTGCGCTGCTCGAAGACCTGGGCGATGTCCACATGCTCACCGCGCTGGGCCGGGGTGCCGATGCCGATGTGCTTTACGCCCAGGCACTGGACGAACTGGCGCGCCTGCAGCTGAATGGCGAGGCCGGCGCGCAGCGCCTGCCGCCCTATGACCGCGCGGTGCTGCTGCGGGAAATGCAGCTGCTGCCCGACTGGTACTGCGCGCGCCACCTGCAACTGACCCTCGATGCGGCCGAGCAGGCGCTGCTGGCGCAGACCTTCGACTGGCTGGCCGCCGAGGCGCTGGCGCAGCCGCAGGTGTTCGTGCATCGCGACTATCACTCGCGCAATCTGATGGTGCTGCAGCAACGCTCCCCGGGCGTCATCGACTTCCAGGATGCGCTGCGCGGCCCGGTGGGCTATGACCTGGCCTCGATCCTGAAAGATTGCTATGTCGAGTGGCCGCGCGCGCGCGTCGAGGCATGGCTCGACGGCTACCGCGACCGGCTGATCGCGGCCGGCAGCCGCGGCACGGCGCTGGCCGGCAGTTCGCCGGGGCAGTTCCTGCGCTGGTTCGACCTCATCGGCCTGCAGCGGCACCTGAAGGTGCTCGGCATCTTCGCGCGGCTGTGCTGGCGCGACGGCAAGACCGGCTACCTGGCCGACCTGCCCCGCACGCTGGGGTATGTGCAGTCGGCCGCGCGCCTCTACCCGGAACTGGCCGCGTTCGGCGAGTTCGTCGACACGCGTCTGGCGCCGGGCCTCGCGGCGGCCAACGCGCGCGCGCTGGCCGCGGGCGATGTCGCGGCGGCGCCGGCATGAAAGTGATGCTGCTGGCCGCGGGCCGCGGCGAGCGCATGCGGCCGCTCACCGACGCCTGCCCGAAGCCGCTGCTGCAGGTGGCAGGCAAGCCGCTGGTGGCCTGGCACCTGGAGCGTCTGGCGGCCGCGGGCTTCCACGAGGTGGTGATCAACCTGTCGTGGCTGGGCGAACAGATCGCCAGCGCGCTGGGTGACGGGCAGCGCCACGGCGTGCGCATCGCCTACAGCCGTGAACCCTGGCCGGCGCTGGAGACCGGCGGCGGCATCCACAATGCCTTGCCGCTGCTGGGCAGCGAGCCATTCCTGCTGGTGAACGGCGATGTGCATGCGGATGTGGATTTCCGCGCCATCACCCTTCGTCAGGGGGATCTGGGGCAGCTGGTGCTCGTGCCGAATCCTTCGCACCATCCGCGGGGCGACTTTGCCCTCGACCCGAACGGCCGCGTGGGCGAGGCCGGTGCGCGACTGACCTATTCGGGCATCGCGGTGCTGCATCCGCAGCTGTTCGCGGGCGCAACGCCCGGGCGCTTCCCGCTGCTGCCGCTGCTGCAGCGGGCCATTGCCGCCGGCAGGCTCGGCGGCCAGCGCCACGATGGCCATTGGCTCGATGTCGGGACCCCGGAGCGCCTGGCGCAACTCGACGCTGCGCTTCGCACCATGCGAGCATGCGCGCCATGAGCACGCTGAAAGGCATACAGGTGGTCACCGAGCCGGCCGCACCCTTCGGCACCGCGGCGCGCAGCGGCGAGAAATACCGCACCGCGCAGGGCTTCACGGCCATCCGCGACGGGCAGAAGGCCCGCGATGCGGCGCCGCCGGCGCCCCTGACCGGCAAGCCGCGCTGGCTCAAGGCGCTGCCGGCCACCGGCGAGCGCTATGTGCAGACGCGCCGCATCGTGCACGAGCATCGCCTCGCCACGGTGTGCGAGGAGGCCAAGTGCCCCAACATCGGCGAATGCTGGAACGCCGGAACGGCCACCATCATGCTGATGGGCGCGGTGTGCACGCGTGCGTGCCGCTTCTGCTCGGTGGACACCGGCAATCCGCGGGGCTGGCTCGATCCGCACGAACCGGCGAACGTCGCGCAGAGCGTCGCGCTGATGCGGCTCGGCTACATCGTGCTGACCAGCGTGAACCGCGATGACCTGCCTGATGGCGGCGCCGCGCACATCGCCGCCTGCGTGCGCGCGATCCGCGCGCAGTCACCCACCACGACGGTCGAGGCCTTGACGCCGGACTTCCAGGGCGTGCTGCGTGATGTCGAGACCGTGGTCGATTCGGGTCTTGCCGTGTTCGCGCAGAATCTCGAGACCGTGCGCGAGCTGACTCATCCGGTGCGCGATGCGCGCGCCGGCTATGCGCAGACCCTGGCGGTGCTCGCGCACGCGAAGCGCCACCGTCCGCAGGTGCTGACCAAGAGCAGCCTGATGCTCGGCCTCGGCGAGACCGACGCGCAGATCCTGGCGGCGATGGATGACCTGCGTGCCGCGCAGGTCGACATCCTCACGCTGGGACAGTACCTGCGTCCAACACCGAACCACCTGCCGGTGGCGCGTTTCGTGACGCCGGAGCAGTTCGCGTGGTACCGCGAACAGGGACTTTCCCGTGGTTTCCGCGAATGCGTGTCCGGACCGATGGTGCGTTCGAGCTACCGGGCCGAGCAGGCGCTGGCCGGCAACAACGTCGGCCTCTAGGAGGCGGCCGGTGATCGTGCGCTGGCTGGGCCGCGTCGACTACGCGTCGACCTGGCAGGACATGCGCCGCTTCACCGATGAACGCGGTGCCCACACCCCGGACGAGCTGTGGCTGCTCGAGCATCCGAAGGTGTTCACGCTGGGCATGGCGGCGGATCCCTCGCACGTGCTGGATGCCGGCGACATCCCGGTGGTGCAGACCGATCGCGGCGGGCAGGTGACCTACCACGGGCCCGGCCAGCTCGTGGCCTATCCACTGCTGGACCTGCGACGACATGACCTGACCGTGCGCGGGCTCGTCACGTTGCTGGAGCAGTCGGTGATCGATCTGCTGGCCCCGCATGGCATCGACGCGGTGGGGCGCCGTGATGCGCCCGGCGTCTATGTGGAGGGACGCAAGCTGGCCGCGCTTGGGCTGCGCGTGCGCCGCGGCGCCAGTTACCACGGGCTGGCGCTGAATGTGGACCTGGACTTCGCGCCGTTCGCGCGCATCAATCCCTGTGGCATGGCGGGTCTTGCCGTGACCAGCCTGCGGCAGCTGGGCATCGGCTGGGATGTGGAGCAGGCCGGGGAGTACTTCGGCCGGTCACTGCTGGCGCGCCTGGGTGCCGCGCCGCGTGCCGCGGCGTCGACGGCCTAAAGCACCATCACCACGCCATCGAGCGTCGTGAGCTCGGCATGCAACGCACGCAGCTGCTGCACATCCTGGACATGTGGCACGAAGGTGAAGGCCGTGTAGCGGCCCTGCGCGGAGCGCCGTGAGGCTGCGCCGGCGGGCATCGGGCCGAAATGCCGGGCGAAAACCGCTTCGATGCGGGCGGCAAGCCCTGGATCGTCACGGGCGACCACCTTGATCGGATAGTCGGTCGGAAACTCGATACGCTCGGGTTGCATTTGCCCTAGAATACGCGCCCTTCGGACCATCGGGGCACCGCGGAGAGGTGGCAGAGTGGTCGAATGTACCTGACTCGAAATCAGGCGTGGGTTTACGCCCACCGTGGGTTCGAATCCCACCCTCTCCGCCATCTTCCCGCCCCGCTTGCCGCCTGATCCCCGACGGCGCTGACCTGCATGGCGCGCCTGCGCTGCGCCGGCGCGCTGCACGCAACACGGCTCACGCCCGTCCAGTCGGCCAGGCGAGCGCGTCCTGCCGCGCCGCCCGGACGACCGGGACCGGGCCGATGCCGACTATTTTTTCCTGGCTGTCTTCGTGGCTTTGGACTTCTTGCGGGCCGGTGACTTTCCGCGCGCGGCGGACTTCTTCGCCTTCTTCTTCTTTGGAACCTTGCCGCCTTCGCGGCGCGCCTCCGACAGGCCGATCGCCACCGCCTGCTTGCGGCTCTTCACCTTGCGGCCGGATCCGCCGCTGCGCAGCGAGCCCTCCTTCATCTCGTGCATGGCCTGCCCGACCTTCTGCGATGCCTTCCGTCCGTATTTCTTCTTCGCCTTCTTCTTGGCCATCTGGCCCTCCAGGTTGTCGCACCGGTCCTCGATGCCTTTCCACGTCTACGGGCCATGCGCGGCGCGTGGCAGCAGTGCACTCACTGGCCGGCGGTCGGTGCCTTCCTACGGCAGCGCCCACCTTGCACGGCTTTCGCATGCGGCCCGGTGCGTCGCGTGAAGGCACGGCGGCAGGCAATGGGCCGTACAATCCCGCCCGTGAACGGCACCAGGAACACTGAACTGACTCCGCCGCGCCAGCGCGGCGCGCTGCGCATGCTGGCCTCTTTCGTGCGCCGCTATCCCGGCCGCAGCGCCGCGGCACTGGGTGCCGTCTTCGTCGCCAGCCTCTTCGAGGGCCTCGGCATGTCGATGCTGCTGTCGATGCTGTCGATGGCCACCGAAGAAAGCGGCGCGCCCACCGGACCGCAGCGGATCGCGATGGGCGCGCTGGAGAGCATCGGCATCGCAGCGGTACCCGAGACGCTGCTGCTGGCCGCGATCGTGCTGATCTCGCTGCGCGGCGTGATGTCGCTGGTGGCCGCCAAGCAGGTGGGCTACACCGTGGCGCACATCGCCACGGACCTGCGCATCACGCTGATCCGCGCCACGATGCGCGCGCGGTGGAAGCACTACCTGGACCAGTCCGTGGGCGGGCTGTCCAATGCCATTGCCACGGAGGCGCAGCGCGCCTCCGAGACCTTCCAGCTCGGCGCCGAGATGGCCGCGATGGCTTTGACCTCGGTGGTCTACCTGGTCGTGGCGTTCTCGATTTCCGCGCAGGCTGGCATCGGCGCGGCGATCGCCGGCGGCCTGCTGCTGCTGGCGCTGCGCGTGCTGATCCGCAAGTCGCGCAAGGCCGGCGTGCGCCAGACACAGCTGCAGAAATCGCTGCTGACGCTGATCGGCGCGCAGTTCGCCGCCGCCAAGCCGCTGAAGGCCATGGCGCGCGAGGATCACGTGGACGCGCTGCTCACCGACGAGACGCAGCAGCTGGAGCGCGCGCTGCGCAAGCAGGTGGTGAGCAAGGGCGCGCTGACGGCGCTGCAGGAGCCGATGCTGGCCATCCTGGTGGGCACCGGCTTCTACGTGGGCACGATGGTGCTGAAGATCCCGATGCCCGAACTGGTGGTGATGCTGTTCCTGCTGGCACGGGTGGTCAACTACCTCGCGAAAGGCCAGAAGGCCTATCAGCAGCTGGTGATCCAGGAGAGCGCGTACTGGTCGGTGATGGGCGCCATCGACGCGGCGCATGCCGCGCACGAGCCGCCGGGCGGCGGCCGGCCGGCGCGCTTCACGCGCGAGATCGCTTTCGACGACGTGGTCTATTCCCACGATGGCATCCACCGCATCTTCGATCATGTGTCGCTGGAGATTCCCGCCCGGGGGCTGACGCTGATCGTGGGTCCGTCGGGCTCCGGCAAGACCACGCTGCTCGACCTGATCGTGGGCCTGCGCGAGCCGGAACAGGGCCGGGTGCTCGTCGATGGCGTGCCGCTGCCCGAGCTGGACCTGCGCGCCTGGCGACTGCAGATCGGCTATGTGCCGCAGGAATCGGTGATGGTCGATGAGTCCGTGTCGCACAACCTGACCCTTGGCGAGGACGTGCCCGAGGAGAAGATCCGCGCCGCGCTGCGCGATGCGGACGCATTGCAGTTCGTCGAGGCCATGCCCGAGGGGCTGGCCACCCGCGTGGGGCCGGGCGGTTCGCGACTGTCCGGCGGACAGCGCCAGCGGCTGGCCATCGCGCGGGCGCTGATCCACGACCCGAAACTGCTGGTGCTCGACGAGGCCACGAGCAACCTTGATCCGGGCGCGCAGCAGGCCATCGTCGAGACCGTGGCGCGCCTGAAGACCCACATGGCGGTGCTGGCGGTTGCGCATACGCAGAAGCTCGTGGGCGCCGCGGACCAGGTGCTGCGGCTGGCCGAGGGGCGGCTTGCGCCGCTGAGCCTCGTCGAAGGACGGGCGGCGCTCGGTGGCTGACTGGCGGCGGCGCTTCGCGCGGCGCAGGCGTCGCGCGCTGTTCCTCGGTGCGCGTGCCGTGCTGCGCTGGACCGGGTTCGATGGCGCGCGCCGGCTCGGCACGCTGCTGGGGCGGCTGCACCATGCCTTCGACGGCGCCACGCGCCGCAGGTGCCTGGCCGGCATCGCGGCGCTGCAGGGCCGGGCGCCGGATGATCCGGAAGTCGCGCGGACGCTGCGCGAGGCCTATCGCGTGAACACCATCGCCGTGCTCGAGGTGTTGAGCATGGTGGATCGCAAGCTCGATCCACAGCGCCTGCGCGCGCGCTGTCGCATCGACGGGCTGGAGCACCTGGATGCCGCGCGGCAGGGACGCGGCGCGATCCTGCTCGCCACCCATTCGGGCAACAGCCTGCTGCTGGCCGCGCAACTGGCTGAATCCGGCGTGCCGGTGACGGTGGTCTATCGCCACGCGCGCATGATGTCGGCGGAGTTCTTCGCCACCGGGCTGCCGCGCTACGGCATCGAAGGCGTGCTCGCGAACGAGGGCTTCAAGGCCTATGCGCGCATGGTCGATGCGCTGCGCAAGAACCGCGTGGTGTTCGCCATGGTGGACCAGGGCGTGCGCGATGCCGAGACCGGGGTGCCACTGCGCTTCCTTGGCAAGGACATGCCCATGCCGGGTGGCGTGGTGCAGCTGGCCCGCAGTGCACGCTCGCCGATCCTGCCGGTGACCTCGCTGGCGGTGGATCCGGTATGGCACTTCCAGGTCGAACCGCCGCTGACGCTGCTGCCCGGCGGCAGCATTGCCGAAGATACCGCCGCGGTGATGCGGCACGTCGAAGGGCAGATCCTGCGTCATCCGCAACTGTGGAGCTGGCATCACCGGCGCTGGCGCAAGTTCCCGGTGGCGACATGACGATGCGGCCCATCGTCGCGCTCACCGGTGCCACCGGCTTCATCGGCCGGCGCCTGGCGCCGCTGCTGGCCGCCGACGGCTGGCAGGTGCGGCTGCTGCTGCGGCGCGACCCGGTGCTGCCCGAATGGCGCGGCATCGATCCGCAGATCGTCGCGGGCGACCTGCGCGACCCGGCCGCGCTGCGCATGCTGGTGGAGGGCGTCGATGCGGTGGTGCATGTCGGCGGGCTGATCAAGGCCGCGCGCCAGCCGCAATACGACGCGGTCAACCACGCGGCCAGCCGCGTGCTGGCGACCTTGCTGCGCGAGGCTTCGTCCCGGGCGCGCATGGTGCATCTGTCGACGCTGGCCGCGCGCGAGCCACGGCTTTCGGGCTACGCATCGAGCAAGCGCGCCGGCGAGGACGCGGTGCGCGAGATCCTGGGTGAGCGGGTCACGGTGCTGCGACCTCCGGCGGTGTACGGGCCGGGAGACCGCGAGTCGCTGGTGTTCTTCCAGATGGCGCGTCGTGCCGTCGTGCCTCTGGTCGGCACGCCGGCGGCGCGTGCCGCGATGATCCATGTCGATGACCTGTGCCGGCTGCTGGTGGCCTTGCTGCGCGAGCCGGCCCCGGGCCGGGTGCTGGCGGCCTGTGATGACAACCCGCAGGGCTATACATGGCGCCAGGTGCTCGGCACGGCCGCGCGCGCAGTCGGCAATCCGCGCGCGCGCCTGGTGCATGCCCCGGGTGCGCTGCTGCGCGCGGTCGCCCTCGGCGGTGATGTGGCGCGGCTGTTTGGCGTCGCGAACATGCTCAATTCGCAGAAGCTGCGCGAGCTGCGCCATCCCGACTGGTCGGTGGGTCGCGATGAGCAGGCGCGCCCGCGGGGCTGGACACCGCGCCATGACCTGGCGGAAGGATTCGGCGCCTCGGTGGCCTGGTACCGGCGCGAGGGCTGGCTCTAGCTCTGCCGGGCCGCGGCGCTCAGGTGCCCGCCGTTCGCCCCGTTCGCCCCGTTCGCCCGATCCGCCGCGGCGGCGGGCTCTTCCTGCAGCAGGTGCTGCAGCCGGTCGAGCGCGGCCCAGAATCCCTCGCCATCGTTCTCGTGGCCCTGCCAGATCTCCGGCAGGAAGGAAGCGCGCGGAGCGGTGCGGTCGAGGATGCGATAGAGCGAACGGAAATCCACTTCGCCCTCGCCAACCTGCAGTCCCTCGCCATCGACACCGGCCGCGTCGGCCACGTGCACATGGCGCACATGTGGCCCGACCGCCTGCACGAACTCGTCGAAGGACTTCTTCATGAATGTGCAGGCCAGCTTCGAGTGCGACACATCGAGGCACAGGCCGAGGCCCAGCGTCCGGCACAATGCCTCGATCTCTTCTGCCTCGACGAACATGTTGTGGAAGCGCTGGCCGCCGAAATGCCACGGATAGGGCGGCATGGTCTGTGGCCAGATCTCGATGTCGGTGGTGTCCAGTTCGGCCAGGCTGCGGGCGAGGATGCCGCGCCGCTGATCGCGCTCCGAAGGCGTGAACGGCCGGTCGAGCGAGAAGCCGCCCACGTTGGTGACGATGCCGGTGGGGCCCTCGAGCGTGAAGAAGCGCCGCAGCGAGCGTGTCTTGTCGATCACGCGCCGCATCTCCTGCACCGATCGCTGGCGGTAGGCCTCGTCGGGCGCGGTCAGGTCGAGCAGATGATCGCCGGCGAACAGCTCCGGCGCATGCACGACCAGCCGCTGCGGCAGCGGCGCGGACGGAAAATAGTCCTCGTCCCGCAGTTCCAGGTCGCGGTAGCTCAGGTGGAACTCGAGGAAATCCGGCGCGCACAGTTGCAGCAGCCGGGCGTAGTCGTGGTGGCGCACGGGCACACCCCAGGGGCGGGCGAACTGGTAGCTGCGCCGGCCCTGCGGAGCGCGCGCCGGCGCATCGGCAAGATCGGAAGCGAAGAACGGCGTGCCGGCCGGCACCGCACGCTGCAGCCGCCGTCCGACCAGCTCCAGCTTGCGGTTGGGCTGCAGCCCCCGGCCGGGACTGCGCACCTCGAGCATGCCTTCCTCGATCACGGTGCCCGGCAGGATGTCGACGTTGGCGAAGACGGACTTGGCCAGCGTGACGCGATTCATCATCTCGCCCTGCGACAGCCGGCGCGGCGCGTCGTTGCCCAGCGCCTCCTCGACCTGCCGGATGCCCTCGACCATGCGCGTGAATTCATCCGGCAGCAGGCTCACGCGATGATCGCTGCCTTCCATCGTGCGGTCGAAGGTGAAGTGCTTCTCGATCAGCCGCGCCCCCATGGCAACGGCGGCGACCGGCACGAAGATGTCGCGTTCGTGCCCCGAGTAGCCCACCGTGCACTGGCCGAGCGTCTGCAACCGCTGCAGATAGGCCAGGTTCACGTCGCGGAACGGCGCCGGATAGGTGGAGTTGCAGTGCAGGAGCACATAGGCCGCGCCCAGCCGCTGCAGCAGGCCAGTGGTCTGGCGGATCTCGGGCTCGGTGGTCATGCCGGTGGAGCAGACCAGCGGCTTGCCAGTGGCGGCAGCCGCGCGCAGGAAATCGAGGTTGGTGAAATCCGCCGACGCGATCTTGTACGCGGGCAGGCCATAGCGCTCGAGGCGGTCCAGGCTGGCCTCGTCCCACGGCGTGCACAGCGGCACGAGCCCGCGCCGCTGCGCATGATCGAAGCAGCGGAACAGGTCATCGGCTGAGAGCTGGTAGCGCGCGAGCAGGTCCAGCACGTACTGCGTGCCGAGGTTCTCGCCGGCGGCACTGCCATCACGCGCGCCGCCATACAGCGTGGCCATGTCGCGCATCTGGAACTTGGCGCATTCCGCGCCCGCAGCGGCGGCGGCGTCAATGAGACGCAGCGCCAGCTCCAGGCTGCCGTTGTGGTTGTTGCCGATCTCCGCGATCACGAATGCCGGCGTGTCGGCGGCGATGCGCCGCCCGCCGATCAGGATGCCTTCGCTGGCCTCGCGCCGCCGCGCCACGGCCTGCAATCGGCCACGCGCATCGAGCACGGGCACATAGAGCACCTCATCGAGCAGCGCCTCGATGTGTTCGGGGCCGTCATCGGGACCGGCCGCGCGGAACACGCGGTTGGCAATCGACAGCGCCGTCGCCTGCGAACCACCCGGGCTTCCCGCGCCCAGCCAGCGCACCAGATCGCCGTTGGTGATGGTGCCCAGCAGCACGCCGTTGTGGTCGACCACGAACGCGATGCGGCCGCCGCGCGTGCGCGCAATCATCTGCGCCACGTCCTGGATGGAAGCGGTGTCGCGGGCGGTGTAGGAGGCGAGGTTGCGGTCTGTCAGCATGTTCTTTCACTCCACGCATGTGGCACCGCGCTCCCTTCCCCGCATTGAGCCGGCCTGCACATCTTACCGCAGTCCCTGTTGCAAATCGTTGGCCGCGCTCCAGGAAACTTTCCTGATGCGTTGCGGTGTCTGCGTATTGCCGTAAGGGCAGTCGTTCGATGCGCGCCCGGCAGTGCATCGACTCGCGTGGCGCGCGAAAAAGGTCTTTTGCCGTCTCCCGCGCGGCTTGCAGCGGATCGCACGCGATCAGCACCCGGCGTTTGCCTGGCCGCAGCCTGCGTGGCGCGCGCTGGATCGGCCGGTGCCGGCCCGCAGCACTCCGGCACCGAAGTGCGCGACCAGTTGATGGATCTGCGCGTCATTGCCCCCGGCGTCCACGTTCTTTTCCATCAGCGCCTGCGCCTGGCTGCCTGGCCACGCCGCGACGTTGAACCGCTCGCCCTCCACCAGCCGCGCATGCAGGCCATTCGCGCGCCACATCCAGAACAGGCCGATGTCATCGGCATGCGGAGCCAGCGAGAGGATGCGCTGCAGGCAGTGGGGTTCGACCTGCAGGGCGCCGGGGGGATACAGCACGCCGCCGACCCCGGTGGGGAACACCAGTTCTGGCGCCGCTGCGTCGCGGGTCGAATTGCGCCACCGGCCGCGCAGCCAGTCCCAACGCCGCGCCATGCGCCATTGCGCATAGGGGCGCGGCAGGCCCTCGGCATCGAGGCTGATCAGACGGGCGCGGTGCGCGATGACACAGCCGGGATTGCGCAATGCCTGCAGCGCGAGACGCTCGAGCCAGTCCGGCGCATAGCAAACGTCGTCATCGGCCGTGACGATGAACGCATCCGGCTCCTGCGCAAGCATCGGCAGGATCTTCTTGTACGAACGCAGGTCGTCGCAGTGGCGGATCTGCAGTCCCTGCGATTGCAGCGTGAGCACTTCTGGTGGCAGGGCAGGTGCATCCTGGTGGGCGATCCACAGCACGACCTGGTCCGCGGGAAGGTTCTGCGCCAGCAGGCAGCGCAAGGTGTGGGCCAGCACCGGATAGCGGCGCGGATAGGACGTCACGCTGACGATGACGCGCCCAGGCAGTGGATTGCGGCGCGTACCCGGCTTCCGCCGGGCGAGCATGCCTTCGATCAGCTTCGCCCGTTCGGCCTCGTCCGGGACCTGGTCGACGGCAGCGAGGAAGCGCCTGATGAACTTTGTCCGGCAGGGACGCCGCGACAGGATGCCCAGGTACACGCTGGCGGCCCGCAGTGGGCGGCCTGACCATTCGAGCACGCGCGCCAGAATGGCCCGGCCGGCGATCATCACCGCCGCATGCCGGTCGCCACCATCAGGTTGTCGGCGACGCAGGTGCCGGCCGGCGCGAACCACGGCATGCGTCCGATGCCCGCCAGCACCTGTCGCAGCCCCAGCGGACGCACACCGCGCACGCAGGTCTCGATCCATGCCTGCGCGACGATGCCGGTGAGCGCGCGCTGCGAATAGATCCGCGAGCTGCGGTTGGCTTCAAGCAGCGACTGCAACCAGCCGGCGGCCCATTGCAGGTAATCCGGATGCGCCTGCCAGTCCTCGCCCTTGATGCGGGTGAGCAGGTAGTGGCGCTGCAGGTCCAGTGGGCTGGCCGTGATGCCCAGCGCGCGAAGCTGCCGGTCGATCAGCCGGTACTTCGCCTGCAGCAACCGCTCGCGCGACGCCTTGGTGGCGCGCCCGAGGTGCTCGCGCTGATGTCCGAGGATCCACGGCAGGTTCGCCAGGTGACAGCGCCCGGACAGCCGTTCGAGCAGGTCATGGTCGGAGGCCAGCGTGAAATCGAGCTGGTGCCCGAAGCGCCGCAGCGTCGCGGTGCGCGCCATCACCGTGGTGTTGGCATGACTGGTGCGGAACAGCAGCGTCGCGCGCAGCTGTTCGTGCACCAGCGGCTTCGTCTGCAGGCCGACGAAGCGGCCGGCGTCATTGAAGCGTCGCAGCCAGCCCCCCACCATGCACACCTGCGGATGCTGGTCGAGGAAACGCACCTGCCGCGCCAGCCGCCCGGCGGTCATGCGGTCATCGCTGTCGAGCCAGGCCAGGTATTCACCGCGGGCGAGTTCCAGTGCGCGATTGCGCGTCGCCGGAATGCCAAGGTTGGATTCATTGCAGACCAGCCGCACGCGCGGATCATCGTGCCGCCGGATCGTGGCGATGCTGTCGTCGGTCGATCCGTCATCGATGAGCAGCAGCTCGAAGTCGGCGTAGTCCTGCGCAAGGACGCTCTGGATCGCAGCGCCGATATAAGCCTCCCGGTTGAAGACCGGGATGCAGACGGAGACTCGGGGCGGGGCTTTCGTCAAGGAGATGGTTTCGCGTCCGCAGTGCTGGCGAGTATCTTACCGTGCGGGTTGCACCGTGAGGGCATGCCCGCGAAACATCCGCGTCTGCGGGCGACGACAGCTTGCCATCCGCCTTCGCTGGACGCCCCGCCGCGACTCACGGGACAATACGGCGGTGAACACTGCCGCAGCCGCTCCTACGCCCGGAACCGCTGCACGCCTACGGCGTGCCTTCCTTTGCTGATGCACGCGCGCGCGACGAAGCCGGCGCTGCTGGTCCCGGTCGAGAGCCAGGTGCGCGAACTCGACGCGAAGCTGCTGCTGGCCTGCTGCGCCGTGGAGCGCGGTCACGACGTGGTGCTGGGTTCCCGCGCCTACCTGCATTTCGCGATGGCTGATGTCCCGCGGGGCATCTACGTGGCCAAGAGCATGCGCGGCATGAGCGCGCTGATGTTCCGGCTGATCCGCGATCTCGGACACGCCATCGTGGCATGGGAGGAGGAGGCGCTGGTGCACCCGCCTGCCGACGTGTTCTATCCCCTGCGGCTCTCGCCCACCACCGTCCCGTTCATCTCGCACCTGTTCGCCTGGGGTGAGGAGAACCGCGCGCTGATGGCGGGCTACCCACATCTGCCGCCGGCAGTGAAGATGCCGGTCACCGGCAATCCGCGCGGCGACATGCTGCGGCCGGAGCTGCGCGCGTTCTTCGACGAGGATGTGCAGCGCCTGCGCCAGGAGCATGGCGAGTTCGTGCTGGTGAACACCAATTTCACGGATGTGAATCCCTACCTGCCGGGTCTCGGGCTGTTCGCGCCGTCGAAGGAGGCGGCGCGTCCCCGCCGCATGGGGCAGGCGGGCCGCGGCATGCCGCGGTCGTTCGCCGAGGGACTCGAGCTGCACAAGCAGTCCATCCTCGACGACTTCCTGCAGATGATTCCGGCGCTGGAGCAGGCGCTGCCGGCACACGTGAAGATCATCGTGCGGCCGCATCCCAGCGAACATCACGAGGTCTATCACGCGATCGCGCGCCGCTGCGAGCGCGTGGTGGTGGCGCACCGGGGCAATGTGCTGCCCTGGCTGCTGGCGAGCCGGGCGCTGGTCCACAACGGCTGCACCACCGCGGTCGAGGCCTATGCGCTGGGCGTGCCGTCGCTGGCGTACCTGAAGACTTTCGACCCGGTGTATGACCTCGACTTCCAGGGTCTGCCGAACCGGCTCAGCCGCCAGTGCCGGGACCTCGACCAGCTGTCGCAGCTGCTGCAGCAGGTCGTGCGCGGCGAGGCCCAGCGCGATGCTTCGGCGGAACGCGACGCCTTGATGGACCACTACGTCGCGGCGCGCCGCGGACCACTGGCCAGCGAGCGCATCCTCGATGTGATCGAGTCCGACTTCGGTCAGGCCGCACAGCTGCCGCGCACCACGCTCGCCCGCCGCACCTGGGCGGCCCTGCTGGCGCGCGTGAAGGCCGCCGCGACGAAGGCGAACATGAACCGTCCGGGCCGCAACCGCTCCGACTACCACGACCACCGTTTCCCGCGCATCGCCGCGGCCGAACTGCAGCGGCGCGTCGACCGTCTCGGTGCCGCGCTGGGTCGTTTCCAGTCCGTGCGCGTGCGCGAGCGCGGCCTGCACCTGTTCGAGCTGCAGGCGGGGGATCGCCGGTGAAGATTCCGTCGCCGCTGCTGAATCTCGCCGGCCGCCTGTTCAAGCGCGAGCGCGATCCACAGCGCGCGCAGCAGGTGTGGCGGCATTTCGACTCGGAACGCCACTACGCGCAGTACGCGGAGCGCTGCCGCGCGGCCTTCACACGCCGCCCGGCGCCCGCCGCTGATCCGGAACTGGCGCGGCGCGGATTCACCTATCTGCCCGCACTGGACGCCGCGGCTGCCGCGGGACTCTGCGAGGAGCTGTCCGCGCGTCACCAGCCGCAGCTGCTGAAGAAGGACAGCAAGCATCTGGAGGGCTTCCGGCTCGACGACCGGCAGTGGATGCTCGCGGTGCTCGACCGCATCCTGCGCGATCGTATCGACGCGTCGATCGCGGGGTACTTCCGCAGCGAATACCTGGTGCACTGGCTGGCCATGTCGCTGACCCGCGCGGCGCCCGAGCAGGAATCGGTGTCGTTCCGCTGGCACTGCGACAAGGGTCCCAGCGAGCACCTGAAGCTGATCATCTACCTGAACCCCACCGTGCTGCACGGTGGCAACACCGAGTTCATGGACCGCGATGACACGCTCACGGTGGCGCGCCACGGCTATCTGTTCGGGTGGTCGAAGACACGCACCGGTGATGTGCACTACCTCTCGCGCCTGGCGGGCAAGCCGCTGCAGACGCAGCTGGTCGACCGGGATGCAGGAGAGGCCGTGCTCTTCGAACCCTCGCGCGTGCTGCACCGGGGCATCACCCCGACGCGTGGCCCGCGCCTGACGGCGACGCTGTGCCTGCTGCCCAGCCCGGTGCCATGGCGGCAGGCGTTCACCGCCGGCGCCCTGTCCGATCTCGCGATCGACGAGAAATGGCACGACGATGCGCTGGAATTCCTCACGGACCTGCAGGGCCGGCTCGCGGCCGCACAACCGGCGACCTGATGCGCTGGGTAGCCTACATGCCGCTGCGCGGAGGCTCGAAGTCGATTCCGGGCAAGAACATCCGTCCCCTGGCCGGCCAGCCGCTGTTCGCCTGGGCGCTGGGCGCGGCGCTGCGCAGCGGCTGCTTCGACGCGGTCTGGGTCGGCACCGACGCCGATGACATCGCCGCCTGCGTGCCGCGCTGCTTCGGCGACGGCGTGCAGGTGTTCCGCCGCGGTGCGCACACCTGCACCGATGAGGCCTCGACCGAAAGCGCACTGCTGGAATTCGCCGCCGCGGTGGACTTCGACGTGCTGTGCACGATCCAGGCGACCTCGCCGCTGACGCTGGCCGACGACTTCCGCATGGCGCGCCGTCGCTTCGACGCGGCGCGGGCCGACTCGCTGCTCACCGCGACGCGTGTGAAGCGTTTCTTCTGGGACGACGCGGCCCGGCCGCTCAACTACGATCCGGCGCGACGGCCGCGGCGGCAGGATTTCCCGGGCAGCCTGATGGAGAACGGCGCGTTCTATTTCACGCGCCGGGAGATCCTCGATTCCGCCCGCTGCCGTCTTGGCGGGCGCATCGTGATCCACGAGATGGCCGACGACAGCGCCACCGAGATCGACGAGCCGGCGGACTGGCCGATCGTCGAGGGGCTGCTGTCAGCCCGGCCCGGGCCCTGCTGATCCACCTCGGCGCAGCACACCCAGGCGGCGCAACCTGAGATAGATCGACGGCGCGGCGAGCAGCGGAAAGCGGCGCTGCCATGGGGTCACCTCCAGGCGCACGCCGCGGTGCCGCTCGATCTTCCACACCGCATAGTCGGTCGCGCCCTCGAAGGTGAAGGCAGCCTTGATCAGCCGGAGCACGTTCAGGCGGCGACCCCAACGCGCGCGCGCGGTCCACTGCCGCCCGGCACGGCGGCGCTCCACCGGCGTGATGAAAGGCTCGAGCGTGCCATCCGCGCGACGCGCATGACCGATGCCCGCCGCCTGCCACGCCATCGGCAGCAACTGTGCATAGCGCGCGGTGTCGCGGCCCACGATGTCCTGCACGCGCCCGGTCTTCTCGACGCGCAGCTCTGCGGCATAGGTGCGCGCGAACAGCGCGCGCCAGTAGTCCTCCGCGGCGCCCTGCGCTGGCCCGAGGTGCGCCGCCCACCACGCGGCGCGCGTGACCGCACCGGCAACCAGCGCCGCCACCGCGGCGCGATCCTCCGGTGAGCGCGCCCAGATGCACACCGCCGGCTGGCAGAAGCGCGCCCAGATCGTGGTGTCGCGCGTGCGCGGGCCGACGCGGTGCAGGAACTGCGCAGGCGTCATCACCGCATATTTCGCGCGCAGGGCCTGCGCATCGTGCATGAGTTCGAGATAGCCGACATTCGGCGGCAGCAGGCGGTTGCCCAGATGCGCCAGCGCCGAGCCGGGCCAGGCAGCCACCGCATCGACCAGCACATAGAAATCGAGGATGCCTTCGAGGGATCCGGCGCGCAGTGCCGAGCCGTAATAAAGGACCGCGACGGTGGCGGTTCCGCCACGTCGTGCCAGTGCCGCGGCCAGTTCGTGCGCGCCGGGCGGCGCAGCCCGGTCGAGTTCGGCCGCCAGCAGCGGTGTCAGCGACTCATTGCTCACGCCAGCCAGGACACCAGCGGTCCGTTGCGGCGCGCGTGCGCCGCCATCAGGATGCGCACCGCATGCACCAGCAGGCACAGGGCCACCCAGATCGCGACCACCGCAATGCCAAGATCGGGCCGGCCGGCGATCACGGCGATGGTGAGGATGGCGAGGTTCGGGTTGCGGCGTGCCGTCACCAGCCGGAAGCGGCTGTCGAAGCGCTGCCACACGTGCATGTCCATGCCGAACAGCTTGATGAAGAGACCTTCCTCCACGCGCTGCAGGATGTAGCCCGCCACGATCAGCGTGAGTGCGAGCGACGACCACGACAGCGGGAGACCGACAGCAGGCAGGCCGACGATCCATGCCCACCACCAGAACGGCGGGTGGATGAGGTCGATCGAATGGTCGAAGACGTCACCGAACTTCGTGTAGGTGAGCGTGACGCGCGCCAGCTTGCCATCGACACTGTCGAGGAAGGCCATGCCCCAGGCCGCCAGCAACCCGGTGACGTAGTGCCCATGCCAGAACAGCCACGTGGCGAGCACCGTGAGCACCAGGCTCACGCAGGTCACCATGTTCGGCGTGATGCGCAGTGCGGCGCAGAGGCGCGTGACCGCACTCACCGCACGTGGCCATGACAGCGTGACGAAATCGGTGACGCCCTTGTAGGAACCGGCGAACACGCGTTTCTCGATGGCCGGCAATGCCTCGGCCGTCAGCGGCAGCAGGAACGGCGGCTCGCGCTTGCGCAGCTGGTTGTTGTAGCTGCCGGCCACCTCGCCCGCATCGAGGCGGGGCAGATCGGCGGGCGCTTCGCCATTGGCCAGCGCCGCGCGCGCCTCGGCGAGACGATCGGGCGTGACCACGATGGCCACGCAGCGTCCGGCATCGTTCCACATGCCGCAGGGCGCCGGGCGGGCGCACAGTCCACGCACCAGCGGATCGTCGTAGACCCAGTCGGCCCGCAGCAGCACCACCATCGCGGCGCTGGATGGATCATGCATGGCCCCCGCGCGCCCGAGCTGGCGGCGCAGTCGTTCGTCAGACGGCAGGCTCCAGATGCGCAGCGGCGAATGGCCCACGATGACGCCTGCGACTGCAGGCCGGGCGGGCGGGGGTTGTGGCATGATCCGCTGATCCTATGACTGCTTCAGCGTCCGCATTATCAGTGAATGCGCTCCGGTTTGCGCATGTGTCGGACCTGCACCTGCCGTTCGAACCGGCGCTCACCTGGGCGCAGCGTTTCTCGAAGCGTCAGCTCTCCGCGTGGTCATGGCGACGCCGCCGTGCCGTCCAGACGCCGCAGATCCTCCACGCATTGCGGGCCGACATCGCGGCACGCGCACCTGCGCAGGTCATCGTCAGTGGCGATCTCACCAACTTCTCGCTGCCAGAGGAATTCACGCGCGCCGCACAATGGCTCGACGGATTCGGCGGCGGCTGTCCGGTGAACGTCGTGCCGGGCAATCATGATGCGCTGGTGACGATGCCCGCAGGGGAAGGCCTCGACCAGCTGCGCCGCTTCACTGGCGATGGCGACGCATGGCCGTGGCGGGTCCGCCGCGGCAACGTGAGCTTCATCGGGGTGTGCTCCGCGCTGCCCACGCCGCCGCTGATGGCATCCGGCCGCGTCGGCGCGGCGCAGCTGGAACGCATCGAGCGTCATCTGGTCGCGGAGGGTGCCGCGGGTCGCTGCCGCGTCGTGGTGCTGCACCATCCGCTGGTCGACGGCGCCGTGCGCGCCCGCAAGGCGCTGCGCGACCGCCGCGCGCTGCGCGAGGTGCTGCGACGGGCTGGCGCGGAGCTGGTGCTGCATGGCCATGCGCGGTACGCGCGGCTCGACGCGGTCGCCGGCCCCGCAGGTCCCATACCTGTGCTGTGCGTGCCGTCATCCTCGGCGCTGCCGAATCCGCATGACGAGGCCGCACGCTGGCATCTGGTGACGCTGCCGGAGGCCGGCGCATCGGGCTGGGCGCGGGTGGAAGTGCGGCAATGGTCGCTGGCGCGCAACGGGTTCATCGATGCCGCAGCCTATGCGCTGCGCCTGCCCGGGACGCCTGCGGGGGCCATTGCGTGAGCCTGCCCGCCGCACGCCTCGTCCATCGCATTCCCGACCGGCTGGATGTCTACACGCTGCGCGGATTGCTGGGCCCGCTGCTGGTGGCGCTGGGCGTGCTGCTGCTGGCGCAGATCCTCGAACGCCTGCTGCGCCTGTTCGAGCTGGCGGCGGCCACCGGCGCCAGCTCGCTGCTGGTGCTCCAGATGATCGGATCACTGGTGCCGCATTACCTCGGCACGGCGTTGCCCGCGGCATTCTTCGCGGCCATCTTCATGGCCACCGCGCGCGTTGGCGACGACAACGAGCTCGATGCGATGCTGGCCACGGGCCGCTCGATCACGCGCATGGCGGTGCCCTATGTGTCCGTGGCGTTGATGCTGGTCGGGTTCAACTTCTACCTGTTCGGCTACCTGCAGCCGATGACACGCTACGGTTACAACGTGGCGGCGCACGAGGCCCGCAATGCCGGCTGGAATGCCCGCATGGAAGCCAACCGCTTCGTGTCGGTGAAGAAGGGCTACACGCTGGCGGCCGATCGCGTCGCGGCTGACGGCCGCACGCTGGGGCAGGTGTTCGTCGAGCGGCACGACGCACAGGGCGAGGAGATCGTGACCGCGTCGCGGGGCCGCCTCGTGCTCGGCGAGGACGGCAGCAGCCTGCAGCTTGAACTGGGCAACGGCATGATCGTGCACAGCGCGCCGGATGGCAGCGTGCGGGTGATGGAATTCGCCGACGGGCGCATCAACGAGGATTTCACCGCCGTGCCGCCGCCCTACCGCCCGCGCGGCGAGTCGGTGCGCGAGCTGACGCTGCCGGAGCTGCTGGTCCCGGCGCCGGTGTCCGCCGAATTCGACGAGCAGGTGACCCCGGCGCAGCAGGCCGGCGAATTCCACGGGCGGCTGGCGCGCAGCGTGCTGCCGCTGCTGTTGCCGCTGCTCGCGTTGCCGCTGGGCATGGCCGCCAAGCGCGGCCGTCGCGCCGCCGGCACCGTGTTCGCCGTGCTGGCGCTGCTGACGCTGAACCAGGCGCTGCAGTTCGGCGAGGCGCTGGCCGAGACCGGCCGCGCCAGCGCGTGGCTGGCGGTGTGGCTGCCGGTGGTGCTGTTCGCGATCCTCGGCATCTGGCTGTTCCGCTCGAGCCTGCAATGGCCCGGGGACAATCCGGTGATGCGCGCCGTGGCCGCCATCGAAGGCGCCTTCGAGGGCATGCAGCGGCGTCGACGCAGCAAGCAGCAGAAGGCGAAGGTTGCATGACCTGGCGCTTCGCGCAGTGCAGCCCACCGCTCCAGGCCGCCGCATGACGACGGTGCTGGGCAACTATCTGCGCAAGCGGGTGGCCGGACAGATCCTGGGCCTGCTGTTCGCGCTCACGGCGCTGATGCAGATGCTCGAGCTGCTCGAGGTCAGCACCGAGGTGCTCGACCGCGGCCTTGGGGTCTCTGGCGTGCTGCGGTACGCGATGCTGCGCGTCCCCGCGCAGCTCGAACTGGCATTGCCGCTGGCCGGCCTGCTCGGTTCGATGGCGACCTTCCACGCGATGGCGCGCGCGCGGGAGATCACCGCGCTGCGATCGGCCGGCATCGGCCTCGGCCGCATCACCGGCTACCTGTGGCCGGTGCCGGTGGTGTTCGCGATCCTGCATGTGATGCTGGCGCAGAACCTGGTCCCCAAGGCCGAGGGCGCGTTGAAGACCTGGTGGGACGACGCCGTGCCGCTTGAGCAGCGCGAGGCCGACCCGGAGTGGGTGCACACCAATGCCGGCATCACGCTGTTCCAGCGCCGCAACTCGGACGGCACGCGCCTGCTCGATGTGCGCATCTTCGAGCGTGATGCACAGGGACTGCTGCAGCTGCGCACGCATGCGCAAGAGGCGCGCTGGCAGGGTGACGGCTGGCTGCTGTCCGGCGTCGCGGGCCTGACGCCGCGGCAGGGACTGGCTTCCCCAGACCAGGCGACGCGCCTGTGGCGCAGCAACCTGCAGCCCGATGACGTGGTGCGGCTCGATGCCGCCGAACCGCACCTGACCAGCGTGGAGCTGGCCGCGGTGCTCGGCGGCGAGCGCGTGGGAACACGCCCGCGCAGCTTTTACGAGACGGTGCTGATGCAGTCCTTCGCGGCGCCATTCACGGTCTTCATCATGATGCTGCTGGCGATTCCGGCGGCACTGGTCTCAGAGCGTGGCGGTGGCGGCGGACGCATGTTCGTCGCCCTGCTGCTGGGACTGGGCTTCCTGCTGGTGGATGGCGTGTTCTCCGCGTTCGGCACCAGTGGACGCATGGGCCCGCTGGCGGCGGCGTTCACCGCGCCGGTCGCGTTCGCGGTGCTGGGGCTGATCCAGCTGCGCCTGAGCGAGCGCGCCGGATGATGCGTGGCGACTCACGCGCGGTCAGCACGGCGGTGGTGCTGGCCGGCACCAGACCCGGCGGCGATCCGCTGGCACTGCATGCCGGCGTGTCGCACAAGGCGCTGATCGACGTGGGCGGACAGCCGATGCTCGCGCGCGTGCTGGCGGCGCTGGCGGCGGTGCCGGCCATCCGGCGCATCGTGGTCGTGATCGACGACGCCGCGGTGCTCGCGCGCCTGCCCGATTGCGGCAAGCCGGTCGAGGCCATGGCGGCGGGGCAGGGGCCCAGCGCCAGCGTCGCCCGCGCGCTGGAGCAGCTCGGAGCGCCGCTGCTCGTCACCACCGCCGACCACGCGCTGCTGCAGCCGCAGTGGGTGGAAGAATTTCTCGCCGCGGAGGTCGGTGATGCCGACGCCTGCCTTGCAGTGGCGCGGCGCGCCGATGTGCTGCGGGCCGCGCCGCAGAGCCAGCGCACGTGGTGGCGCATGGCCGATGACCACTACTCCGGCTGCAACCTGTTCGTGCTGCGCACCCCTGCCGCGGCCGGAGTCGTGCAGCTGTGGCAGCGGCTCGAGGCGCAGCGCAAGCGACCGGTGGCGCAGCTGCGCATGCTGGGCCTGGGGCACGTGCTGCGATACCGCTTCGGCCTGCTCAGCCTGGGTCAGGCGATGGCGAGGCTCGGAAAGGTGTCCGGCGCGCGCGTGGCCCCGGTCATCCTCCGGGATGGCCGCGCCGCCATCGATGTGGACAAGCCCGCGGATCTCACCCTGGCGCGGCAACTGCTGACGGAACCGGCTGACACCGCGGGGCCCCCCGGTCCCCGCGGACTCCCTTAGGGGAGAGCCCCATGCAGCCGCGACCCCCTCCTTGGGGCCTCGCGGCGCTTTAATGGGCCTGCGGGTCGCCGGAAACTTCTTTCATGTGGTTTTTACGCGACGCGCCCGGCAGCCAATCCGTTGCACTTTTCCAACCGCGGGCGGAAGACGTTATGTCTACGCCGCGGGAAGCCTGAGACCCCCGGGAATCCCTGAAATGGGCACTTGACCCCCTTTATACGGCCTCGAGGCCTACAAGATCATGGGGGTGCCCCATTGCTCTTGGACCGGGCAGTGCATCACAATCACGTTGCGATGAAATTGCATTGGCGCTTGCGCCACACTAAATTCACCAAGGTCCCCACATCGGGGGGCCGCTGAAGGGCGTCGAGAATTGGACGGTAACCAGGTTTTACAAAACGTGCCGACACCTACCGCCAGTGGCGTCGCGCTGCGGCGCGCGGATTTTTCCACGCTCACCGAAGCGCTGGACTATGCCGCCCGTGGTTCCAGCGGCTTCAATTATTACAATGGTCGCGGCGAGCTGATCGCGGTCCTCCCTTACAGCGAACTGCGCGAACGCGCGCGCGCGCTGGCGCGCAAGCTGTCGGGGCTCGGCCGCGGCTCGCGCGTTGCACTGGTGGCGCACACGCATCCCGACTTCGTCGTGATGTTCTATGCGTGTCAGTACGCAGCGCTGGTCCCGGTGCCGCTGCCGGCCGCCATTCATCTTGGTGGCCACGAAGCCTATGTGCGCCACCTGCGCCAGATGGTGCTCGACTGCCGCGCCTCGGCCGCGTTCGCGCCGGGTGAGTTCATCGAACTGCTGCGCGAGGCCGTCGATGGCCTGCCGGTGCAGGTCGCCGGCACGCTCGATGATTTCGATGCGCTCGACGATGCGGGCGATCTGCCTGCGGCGCCGGCCGTGGGCGAGCTGGCCTATCTGCAGTACACCTCGGGCAGCACGCGGTTCCCGCGTGGCACGATGATCACGCAGGCCTCGGTGATGCATAACCTCGAGGCGATCTTCAACCACGGCTTCCGCCTCACGCAGCAGGACCGCTTCTGCTCGTGGCTGCCGTACTACCACGACATGGGCCTGGTGGGCATCGTGCTCGGCTGCATGGCCACGCAGCGTTCCTGCGATTTCCTCGGCTCGCGCGAGTTCGCGATGCGTCCGCGGCTGTGGCTGAAGCTGATGTCGCAGAACCGCTCGACCATCTCGTTCAGCCCGCCGTTCGGCTATGCACTGGCCGCCCGTCGCCTCACGCAGAAAGACACCGACTCTCTCGACCTGTCGGCCTGGCGTGTGGCGGGCGTCGGTGCCGAGATGATCCACGAGGAGTGGCTCGAGGCCTTCGCGCGCGCGCTGTCGCCGGCCGGCTTCGACCGCAAGGCCTTCCTGCCCTGCTATGGCATGGCCGAGTGCTCGCTGGGCGTGAGCTTCTCGCCGGTGGGCGAGGGCATGCACATCGACCACGTCGACGGCGACCGGCTGTCCGACACCGGCGAGGCGCGCGCGATGGCGCGCGATGACTCCGGCCGGCGCAAGGGCTTCGTGATGTGCGGCAAGCCGTTGCCCGGCTTCGAGGTCGAGATCCGCGACGATGCGGGCCGTGTGCTGCCCGAGCGCCGCGTGGGCCGCATCTTCCTGCGCAGCCGCAGCGTGATGCAGGGCTATTACAACCTGCCGGAGATCAGCAGCGAGGTGCTGTCGCGCGATGGCTGGCTGAACACCGGCGACCTGGGCTATCGCGTCGACGGCGCGCTCTACCTCACCGGTCGCGCGAAGGACCTGCTGATCATCAACGGCCGCAACATCTGGCCCCAGGACCTGGAAAACCTCGCCGAGCAGCAGCCTGAGGTGCGTCCCACCGACGCGTCGGCGTTCTCGGTGCCCGGCAGCGACGGCACCGAAGTGGCGGTGCTGGTCGTGCAGTGCCGCGAGACCGATCCGAAGGACCAGGCCGAACTGGCCGATCGCCTGCACGAGGCGATCTCCATCGAGTTCGGCATCCGCTGCCTGATCGAGCTGGTTCCGCCGCACACGCTGCCGCGCACCTCGTCGGGCAAGCTGTCACGCAGTGCCGCGCGCAAGGAATTCCTCGACCGCCACAGCGAGTCGAGCCTGCGCGAGGGCATCAACGTGCGCTTCCTGGTGAGCGACGGCGGCAGGCGTCGCGTCGCCGCCTGACGGCGGCGCGCGAGCATTTCCATGAGCGCCCCCGACAGGGTCGAGCAGGTTGTCCGCGAGGCGCTGAAGATCGCTGTACCCGACATCGGGGCCGTCGATGGCAGCACGCACCTGGCCTCCGAACTGGGCCTCGACTCCGCGCAGGTGATGGACATGATCATGGAAATCGAGGATCGCCTCGACATCTCCATCCCCGTGGCGATGATTGCCGAGGCGCGCACCCTCGACCAGCTGTGCCAGAGCGTGCGCACCGTGGTGGAGAAGCCATGAGCCTGTTCGACAAGTTCGCCCCGCTGGCGACGCTGCGCGCGCAGCTGGCCGGCGCGGGCAATGTGCCTTCGGTGGCGACGCCGATGGACGCCGTGCACTCGGCCACCGAGGCGGTCATCGACGGGCGCCGCGTGCTGCTCGCGGGGACCAACAACTACCTCGGCCTGACCTTCGCGCCCGAAACGCGCGCCGCGGCCATCGAGGCCATCAACACGCTGGGCACCGGCACCACCGGCTCGCGCATGGCCAGCGGCAATTACGACGGCCACCGCCAGCTCGAGAAGGAGTTCGGCGCGGCCTTCGGCTATCCGCCGGGCATCGTGTTCTCCACCGGCTATCAGGCGAACCTCGGCGCGATGTCGGCGCTGGCGGGTCCGGACGAATTCCTGCTGGTCGATGCCGACGGCCATGCGAGCATCCACGATGCCTGCAAGCTGTCGGCGGCGACCACGATCCGCTTCCGCCACAACGATCCGGAGAATCTCGCGCGTCGGCTCGAGCGCCTGGGCGACGACGCGAAGCGCACGCTGGTGGTGGTCGAGAGCCTCTACAGCGTGCTTGGCGATCGCGCGCCGCTGAAGGAATTCATCGAGGTGAAGGAGCGCTACGGCGCGATGATCATCGTCGACGAGGCGCATTCCTTCGGCATGTTCGGGCCGAAGGGCCTTGGCATCTGCGCCGAGCTCGAGCTGCTCGACCGCGTCGACTTCATTGTCGGCACGTTCTCGAAGAGCCTGGGTGGCGTTGGCGGCTTCTGCATCAGCCGCCATGAAGAGCTCGACCTGCTGCGCCTGGCGAGCCGCCCTTATATCTTCACCGCGTCGCCGCCGCCGCCGGTGATCGCCGCGACACGCGCCGCGCTGGCGCGGCTGCTCGAGGGTGACGACCTGCGCCAGCAACTGTGGCGCAATGTGAACCGTTTCTATCCGGCCATGCAGAAGATCGGCTACCGGCTCGGCTCCACCGATCCGGGCCCGGTCACGGCGCTGCTGTTCAGCGAGCGCGACAGCGCGATGCGGCTGTGGCAGGGCCTGCTCGATGCCGGCATCTACACGAACCTGATGGTGCCGCCGTCGACGCCTGCGGGTCTTTCGATCGTGCGCATCAGCCTGTCGGCCGCCCACACGGATGAACAGGTCGATCGCATGATCGACGCGCTGGCACGGATCGCGCCGGGACTGAAGCTGGCCGCTGCCTGAGGCGGGCGCCCCCCATGCGCGCAATCCTGATCAATGCCGGGCAGGGCAGCCGCCTGCTGCCGCTGACCCTGCACACGCCGAAGTGCCTGGTCGAGGTGAACGGCCGCAGCATCCTCGATCATCAGATCGATGCCCTGCAGCAGGCCGGTGTCGCGCGCATCGAGGTGGTGGGTGGCTATCGCGCCGCGCAGATCCGCGAGCATCTGGCGCGTCATCATGATCCGCGCCGCGTCAGCCTCACGATCAATCCGTTCTGGTCGGTGGCCAGCAGCATCGGCAGCGTCTGGGCGGTGCGCGAGCTGCTCGATGAACCGTTCGTGCTCGTCAATGGCGACACCATCTTCGACGCCAGTGTGTTCGCGAAGGCCATCGAGGAGATGCAGCCCGGCGTGAACCTCGTGGTCGAGCCGGTGACCAGGCCCGAACACGACGACATGCTGGTCCGCGTGCACGACCGACGGGTGGTGGCCGTGGGCAAGCAGCTGAAGCCGGCGGACGTGACGCACCGGTCGCTGGGCATCGTCCTCAGCGGCGATCGCGTGCGCGGCGGCCTGTATCTCACCGCGCTGCGCACGGTGATCGAGGCGGAGGGTGGCTACAATGCCTATCACCACGGGGTCATCGACGAACTGGCCCGCACCAGCGGCGTGACCGCAGTGGAGAACCACGGTGGCCTGTGGCGCGAGGTCGATCGCCCCGAGGACATCGAGCGCTGGACGCGGGACCACAGCGAACGGCCCTGGCCACGCGCGCTGCCGTGACCCTGGAAGCCGCGGCAGATGCGCCCTTCGGTCTGGGACGATGCTGCCTCCGCTGCATCCGGTGAATCCCTGGACGCCGTCGCGGCCATCCGTCGACGTGACCGGCGTCCACTGCTGAATCCCGGGACCCGAAAATGCCTGGCGTGAAGTCGCTGCTTGCTGCGTTACCAGACGACTACGCGCTGACACTGGCCGACATCGGCGCAGCAGGGGGCCTGCAGCAGCGCTGGGCGCCGGTGTCGGCACGCGTGAATGCGTTGCTGTTCGAGCCGCGGGAATCCGGGGAAGGTGTCATCCAGCACGGGCGCAACCGGATCTTTCCGGTGGCGCTGGGCGCGGCCGCGGGCACCGCGACGCTCAATGTCACGAAGATGGTCAACATGTCCTCGCTGCGACAGCCAAACATGGCGCTGCTGCGACGGATCCGCAAGAAGTGCGTGCAGGCCGCCGTCGTCTCGCACCAGACGGTGGCGCTGGACAGCCTCGATGCGCTGCTCGAACGGGAGCAGCTGCAGGTCGACGCGCTGAAGATCGACACGCAGGGCACGGAGCTCGAGATCCTCTCTGGCGCACAGCACGCGCTGCAGGAGTCAGTGGTCCTGGCGGAGGTCGAGGTCTCCTTCATCGAGCGTTACGTGGGCCAGGCCACGGCGGCAACGCTGATCGGCTGGATGCAGCAGCGCGACTTCCAGCTGATCGAGATCTACCGCCTCAAGCGGTACCGGCATCTGAACGCCTGCGACGTGCAGAACGTGGGTGTCGGCGGCGGGAACCGCGCCGGGCAGCTGGCGTTTGCCGACGCGGTGTTCGCGCTGACCAGCGAGGGATTCATGCGCCGCCGGCAGCGGCTGTCCCGCGATGCCGCGGGCCGCAGCCTGCTCAGCATGCTGGTATCGCTGGTCGTGTACGGGAAGATCGACATGGCGGCCGCATGGTTCGACGAGCACGCGGACCTGCTCGATCCGCCGCGCCAGGCCGCACTGCGCGGCTGGTTCAGCCGGTGGCGCCGGTCGCACCTCGCGCGCGGCGGACTGCATCACGTGGTTGACTACCTTGCGCGCAAATTCTGAGCACGCGTCGGCCGCGACGCTGGCGCTGAACGCACTTGCATGGCTTGCGATCCTGCTGCTGCTGGTCCTGCTGCTGCCATTCATCGCGGCCGTCCGCGCGCTGGCGCTTGTCGTGCCGAAGAAGAAGGACCTCATCCTGCTGATGCCGCGGTTCGGCGGTGCGATGAACGGCAACCTGAAATACTTCTTCCTTTACCTGCTGCGGCATCATCACGGCCGGGATTGCGAGGTCGTCCTGATCGCGCGGCGCCGCGCGACGGTGCGTGCGCTGCGGGAAGAGGGGCTCCCGGTGCTGTTCCACCCCAGCGTCCGGTCGGTGGTGAAGCTGTTGCGTGCCGGTTCGGTGGTCGTCGAAAGCACCGACTGGTGGCACTGGCTGAAATCACTGCTCGCCCTGCGTGCCAGGTCCTTCCAGATCTGGCACGGCAACGGCATGAAGAACATCTCGATCACGAACCCGAATATCTCCGGCCGGCTGCAGCGATCGCGCCTGCTGCGCTGGGCCATCCGCTGGTTCAACGTCTACCCGACCTACGACTTCGTCAGCTTCGCCTCCCCGCTGCAGCTTCAACGCCGGGGTGCCTCTTTCCGGATGCGCAACCACCTGATCAACGGGCAGCCGCGCAACGATGTGCTCTTCGGCACGGACTTCGGGCCGCTGGCGACCGCCGGTGACAGCACGGCGCTGGCGCGGATCCGGTCGGCCGCGGCGGACGGCAAGCGGATCGTCCTCTACAGCCCCACATGGCGTCCCCAGGGCGATCCGCAGCCCGCGCAGGCGCTGGACCTGGACGCGCTCAATGCCTTCGCGGTACGCCATGACCTGCTCATCGCATGGAAGGCCCACCCGAAGGACCTGTCTGTGGTGACCGATCGCGAAGCCATCCTGGTCATCGACCGGATGGCCGATGTCTATCCACTGCTGCAGCATATCGACTGCATGGTCACCGACTACTCGTCGATCTACATGGACTACATCCTGCTCGACCGGCCGGTGGTGTTCTTTCCTTATGACCTCGAGGCCTATGTGTCGCGGCGCGGCCTGCAGCATGAATACGAGGAGGTCTCGCCGGGCCCGAAGTGCCACGACCAGGCGGAACTGCAACAGACCCTGACGGAAGTCCTGGTCGACGGCCGCGATCCCTGGGCGCAGCGTCGCGACCAGGTCCGGCGCCAGTTCTACCAGTATCAGGACGGCAGGTCCTGCGAGCGCCTGTTCCAGGCCATCCGGGAGTCCGGCGGGTTCTAGCGGATCTGCCTTGGGGCGGCGCTCGCCCTACTTGTCAGTGCGCCGGGCTTCCAGATAGGCCTGTGCCAGCGCCTCGGCGAACAGATGCGGCACCTCGCCGCCATTGGCGCGCAACAGGTGCGCATAGATCTCGCGCTGACGCGCAAGTCCGGCTTCCGCGGGCATGCCGTCCATGCGCGCTGGATCCAGGTGCGAGACGAACGACAGCACCGCATCATGCAAGGCCGGGTCCACCGCGGCGGAGTGTGCGGCGGCGTCGCCGAACTGCTCGCGCACCCGCATCACCGCATCCAGGCGGCGCTGCTCGTGGCCGCTGAGCAGTTCCACCAGATACTCATCGAGGCCCATCTCCAGCGGCGAGCTGCCGCCGGACTGCGCAGGCTCGATGCCGTAGCGATCGCGGAACGCGGCCTCGGCCCGCAGCGCCTCGCGCAGCCCCACCAGGGCCTCGCGCATCATCCGGCCAACCAGGTGCAGCACCGGCGCTTCACCGCCGGTGATGGCCAGACGCGCAGGGTCGATGCCCGCGCCGCGGCAGAAGGCCTGCAGGCCGCTCAGCGCACTCAGGGCGGGGGAGGTGCCTTCGAGGCGCGCCTTGGCCGCCGCGCGCAGGCGCGCCACGCGATCCTGCATCGAGCCGGGTGAGGGGTCGGCGGGCGCGGCTGTGGACGGCGCGACGTCCGCAGCGGGCGCGCCCTCGGCCGCGCGCGGTGGCAGCGTGGCGGTGCGGGTGAACGGGCCGGACGGACCCTCCGGGATCAGCGATTCGATGTCGAGCGAATGGCCCAGGTCGTCGTCGGCATTGCCGGCGCGCTGTGCCGCCGGCCCGCGCAGCGGCACCACGTTGTGCACGGTGAGATTGGCCATGGTCGCGGCGCCCGGCGCCGGCGTGGCGGCGGCATCGTCGTCGTCGATGCTGACCAGGATGCGGTACTCGCCCATGCGCAGGATGTCGCCGGCGGCCAGGCGATGGATGCCGCGCTTGCCCAGCGGCTTCGCGGCCTCATTGACGAACACGCCGTTGCTGCTGGTGTCCTCGACGATGTAGTGGCCGGCGCGGAAATGCACGCGCGCGTGGTGGCCGGAAAGAAACCGGTTCGGATCCGGCAACGGCCAGTCGTTGTCCAGCGCGCGGCCGAGGCTGCCGCCGGAGACGCCCAGCACGATGCTGCCGCGGGCACCGAGTTTCTGCCGCTGGGGACTGATGATTTCGAGGCGCAGGGCCATGGGCCGGACGGAACCTTCGCTGACCAACCTGAACTATAATGGGCAGCGGCCCATCGGCCGCCTTCTCCCCGACAGACTATGGCACCTCATCACATTTTCACGACGCGGTTCGTGATCCAGGACATGCTTTGCGCGGGCCTGGCCGGCTGCGGCGCGGGCCCGCAACCGACGTGATCCTGCAGCTTCCCGGCGGGCCGGCGCACAGCGAATTCCGGCTGACCCGATTGCTGGCGCGGCTGCGTGACGTGAACCCCGCGATCCGCGGCGTGTCGAGCCGCTACCTGCACCTGGCCGACTGCCAGCGCGAACCGGACGCGCAGGGGCTGCAGCGCCTGGGCGCGCTGCTGGCCTACGGGCCGAGCCACGCGGGCACCGGGCCCCGTGGCGTGCGCATGCTGGTGGTGCCGCGGCCCGGCACGATCTCGCCGTGGTCCAGCAAGGCCACCGACATCGCGCTGGTGTGCGGCCTCGACTGGCTGCGCCGCGTCGAGCGCGGCGTGTGCTTCTACCTCGACAGCGACGCGGTGCTGTCGCAGCCGCAACTCGACGCGGTGGCCGCGCTGCTGCACGACCGGATGACCGAGGCAGTGATCGATGAGGCGGCCGTGGCGACGCTGTTCGCCGCGGAGTCGCCGCGTCCGCTGGCCACCGTGCCGCGCGCGCTAAACGCGCTGACCGCGGCCAACCGCGAACTGGGTCTGGCGCTGTCGCCGGACGAGATCCAGTACCTGCACGAGAACTTCACGCGGCTGGGACGCGATCCCACCGACGTGGAGCTGATGATGTTCGCGCAGGCCAACTCCGAGCACTGCCGCCACAAGATCTTCAACGCCGCCTTCACCGTCGATGGCGTGGCGCAGGACCGATCGCTGTTCGCGATGATCCGCAACACGCATGCGCATGCACCGGAAGGCGTGCTCTCCGCCTACCGCGACAATGCGGCGGTGATCGAGGGCGCGATGGGCCGTCGATATTTCCCCGATCCGGCAACCGGTGCCTATCGCGGTGTCGAGGAGCCCATCGACATCCTGATGAAGGTGGAGACGCACAATCATCCCACTGCGATCTCGCCATTCCCGGGCGCCTCGACGGGTTCGGGCGGCGAGATCCGCGATGAGGGTGCCACCGGCCTCGGCGCACGACCCAAGGCGGGACTGGTCGGGTTCACTGTGTCGAACCTGTTCATTCCCGGCTATGAGCGGCCGTGGGAACGCACGCTGGGCAAACCGGACCGCATCGTCAGCAGCCTCGACGTGATGATCGAGGGCCCGCTGGGTGCCTCGGCCTTCAACAACGAGTTCGGCCGGCCGTGCATCGCCGGTTATTTCCGCACCTTCGAGCAGCCCGTCGACGCCCACAGCGCGCGTGGCTACCACAAGCCCATCATGATCGCCGGCGGCATGGGCAACGTGCGACGCCAGCATGCCGTGAAGGGCGACGTGCCGGTGGGTGCGCATCTGGTCGTGCTCGGCGGTCCTGCGATGCTGATCGGGCTCGGCGGCGGCGCGGCCTCGTCGATGGGCAGTGGCGAGTCGCATGCCGAGCTGGACTTCGCGTCCGTGCAGCGTGGCAATCCGGAGATGCAGCGGCGCGCGCAGGAGGTCATCGACCGCTGCTGGGCGCTCGGGCCCGACAACCCGATGCACCTGATCCACGATGTCGGCGCGGGCGGACTTTCGAACGCCGTGCCCGAGGCGGTGGCGCACAGCCATCGCGGCGCACGCATCGAGCTGCGGGCCGTGCCCAATGCCGAGGCGGGCCTCTCGCCGCTGGAGATCTGGTGCAACGAGGCGCAGGAGCGCTATGTGCTGGTGATCTCCGAGCAGGGTCTGCACCGCTTCGAGCAGATCGCGCGCCGAGAGCGCTGTCCCTATGCCGTGATCGGCCGGCTCACCGATGATGGCGTGCTGACCGTGCATGACGAGGTGTTCGACAACCAGCCGGTGGATATCCCCATCGACGTGCTGCTGGGCAAGGCGCCGCGCATGCAGCGCGACGTGCGTCGCGTGGCGCCACAACCGGCTGCCTTCGACGCGCGCGAAGTCGACCTGCGCGAGGCCGCGCTGCGCGTGCTGTCGCATCCGGCCGTGGCCGACAAGACCTTCCTGATCAGCATCGGCGACCGCAGCGTCGGCGGGCAGATCCACCGCGACCAGATGGTCGGCCCCTGGCAGGTGCCGGTGGCCGATGTCGCGGTCACCAACGCGGATTACTTCGGCCATCGCGGCGAGGCGATGGCGATGGGCGAGCGCACGCCGCTGGCACTGCTCGATGCCGCCGCGGCGGCGCGCATCGCGGTCACCGAGGCGGTCACCAACATCCTGGCGGCCGACATCGCGCAGCTCGGCGATATCCGCTTGTCGGCCAACTGGATGGCCGCCTGCGGCGAGCCCGGCGAGGACGCTGCGCTGTTCGACGCGGTGCGCGCGGTGGGCATGGAGCTGTGCCCGGCGCTGGGCATCGCGATTCCGGTCGGCAAGGACTCGCTGTCGATGCGCACAGTGTGGCGCGACGGCGCCGCGCAGAAGTCCGTGGTGGCGCCGGTGTCGCTGATCGTGTCTGCCTTCGCGCCGGTCGGGGATGTGCGGCGCACGCTGACGCCGCTGCTGCGCAACGATGCGGGCGATACACGACTGGTGTGGATCGATCTGGGCCGCGCGCAGGCGCGCCTCGGCGGCTCGATCCTTGCGCAGGTACATGGCGCACTGGGCGCGCAGGCGCCCGATCTGGATGACCCGGCGCTGCTGAAGGGCCTCGCCGGCGTGCTGCGCGCCGCGCGTGCGCAGGACCTGCTGCTGGCCTACCACGACATCTCCGATGGCGGCCTGTTCGTGGCGCTGGCCGAGATGGCGTTTGCGGCGCACTGCGGTTTCGAGGTCGCGTTGCCGGCCGGCGATGCGGGTCTTGCCGCAATGCTGTTCGCCGAGGAACCCGGCGTCGTGGTGCAGGTGCGCAGCGACGCCCTGCCGGCGCTGCGCGCGGCCTGCGCCGAGGCGGGCCTCGCGGCGTGCGTGCACGACATCGGACGCCCGGTGGAAGCATTCACGTTCATGTTGCGCGCCGGCGATGAATCGCTGTCGCTGGGCTGGCGCGAGGCGCGCGAGGCCTGGAGCGCCACCTCGCACCGCATGCGCCTGCTGCGCGACGAGCCGGCGTCCGCGAACGAGGAGTTCGCCAGCCAGCTCGATGCGGCCGATCCCGGCCTCACCGTCGCGCTCACGTTCGATCCTGCCGATGACATCACCGCGCCGTTCGTGAATCGTGGCGTGCGTCCGAAGGTGGCAGTGCTGCGCGAGCAGGGCGTCAACAGCCACGTGGAAATGGCCGCGGTGCTCGAACTGGCCGGCTTCGAGCCGCATGACGTGCACATGAGCGATGTGCTGGATGCCGGCCGGCAGCTGACGGAGTTCCGCGGTCTGATCGCCTGCGGTGGCTTCTCCTATGGCGACGTGCTGGGCGCGGGCGAGGGCTGGGCCAAGTCCATCCTGTTCAACGCACGCGCCCGCGAGCAGTTCGCGCGCTTCTTCGACCGGCCCGACACCTTCACGCTGGGCGTCTGCAATGGCTGCCAGATGATGGCGGCGCTCAAGGAACTCGTGCCCGGCGCCGGGCACTGGCCGCGCTTCGTGCGCAACCGCATCGAGCAGTTCGAGGGCCGCCTGAGCCAGGTGGAGATCCTCGAATCGCCCTCGGTGCTGCTGGCCGGCATGGCCGGGTCGCGCCTGCCCATCGTCGTGGCGCATGGCGAGGGACGCGCGGAGTTCGCCAGTGATGCCGCCCGCCACGCGCTGCACGACGCGGGCCTGATGGCGGCCCGCTATGTGGATGGCCGTGGCGCGGTGGCCAGCACTTATCCGGCCAATCCAAATGGTTCGCCCGATGGCCTGGCGGCGGCGACCAGCCGCGACGGGCGCGTGCTGATCACGATGCCGCACCCGGAACGCTCGTTCCGCATATCGCAGCATTCCTGGTATCCGCCTGACGCGCCGGGCGAGTTCAGCGGCTGGATGCGCCTGTTCCGCAACGCGCGCAGGTTCGTGGCCTGAACCGGTTCCATGTCCGGTCGGTTTGAGTAGACTTGCGTGCCGTCAACGACTTGTAAACCGACCGGGGGATATGGACCGATGACCGGAAGCAGGCACATTGCCAGCCAGATGACTGCGCGCTCGTTGAAGTTCGTCACCGTTGCCGGATTGTCGATCGGCGCGGCCGTCGCCGCGGCGCCGGACCATGCGACGATGAACCAGCCGCACAAGCCGTTCCAGATCTTCGGCAACACGTACTACGTCGGCACCGCCGGCCTGTCCTCGGTGCTGATCACCTCCGACTACGGCCATGTCCTGGTCGATACAGGACTGCCGGAGTCCGCGCCGCTGATCGCGAAGAACATCCAGGAGCTGGGTTTCGAACTGGGCGACGTGAAGGCCATCGTGTTCTCGCATGCGCACCTGGACCATGCGGGCGGCGCGGCCGAGCTGCAGAAGCTGACCGGCGCGCAGATCTACGCGCTGCGTCCGGCCGAGGCGGTGATGCGCACCGGCAAGCTGCCGAAGGATGATCCGCAGGCTTCGGGCAAGTCCAAACCCATCCCGACCGTCGAGCGCATCTGGGTGGCCACCGACGGGCAGCTGCTGGGTGTGGGGGGCATCCGTGTGCGCGTGCACGCGACGCCCGGACACACGCCGGGCAGTGCCACATGGACCTGGGACGCCTGCGAGGGAAGCAATTGCCTCGATTTCGTCTATGCCGACTCGCTGACCGCGGTCAGCGCGGGCAAGTACAAGTTCAAGGACAACCCGCAGACGCTGGCGGCGTTCGAGCAGAGCTTCAAGCTGATCGAGGGCCTGCCCTGCCAGCTGCTGCTGACCCCGCACCCGGATGCGGCGACGCTGGCGCGCCTGGAGCAGGCGAAGAACGATGCGGCCGCGCTCACCGACGAGAATGCCTGCAAGAGCTTCGCGCAGCAGCGTCGCGAGGCGCTGCAGGCGCAGCTGGCTGCCGAGCGGTAGTCGCGCAGCGCAGTCCTCAACAGTCTCCCCCGCACGGCAGTGGCGACCATGCCGCTGACCGCGAGGCTGCGCACAGGCCTGGCGCTGTCAGGGCGCCACGCGCCTTTCCCCGGCCAACCACTGGCGGGTAAGCTCCTGTGCATCACGGACGACAGGCAGGGTGTGCCAGGAGTCCTGTGTGAAGAGCAAACAGGAAGATCCCATGCGCCACCTCATGCTTCGACTGATGCTCGGCTTGATGGTCGTGTCAGCCGGTGTCGCGACCGCGGCGCATCCGCAGACACAGACTGTTGACGCCGCCTCGCTGCTGGTGCGCGCGACCCGCGCGCTGGATCTGAAGGAAATCGAGCGGCTGCAGCGCGCCTACGGCTACTACATCGATCATTCGGACTGGGACAATGTGGTTGATCTGTTGTCCGACGACGCCGAAGTGGAATATTCCGTTTCCGGCGTGTACGTCGGCAAGAAATCGATCAGCGCCTTGCTCTATGCGATCGGCTACGGCCAGCGAGGCCTGCTGCCCCGGCAGCTGCGCGAACATACCCAGCTGCAGCCGGTGATCACGCTTTCCGCCGACGGCCGCACCGCCCGTGCCCGGTGGCGCGCGCTCGTGTTGCTGGGCCAGTACCAGGAATATGGCCGCTGGCAGGTCGGCCCTTACGAGACCGCATATCGCAAGGAGAACGGGGTCTGGAAGATCACGCGACTGCACTGGTATGAGACCTTCACCGTGCCATTCGAAGGAGGCTGGAAGGGACGCATGCAGGCCACCAATGTGGCCGACCGCAAGATCCCGCCACCCGACCGTCCTTCGACGTTCACTTATGAACCATGGCCGGTCGTGCACATGCCGCCCTACGGTTTCACCCATCCGGTGCGCGAAGCAGCGACCTCGGCTTCCGCCGTTCCTGCGGTGCAGCCCCTGGCGGGCAAGGCGTCGGCACGAGAGCTCGCGCAACTGCAGCAGCTCGTCACCCGCCTGGAGGACGAGCGCGAAATCGAGATCCTGCAGCGCACATATGGCTATTACGTCGACAAGAATCTCTGGACGGAGATCCCGCACCTGTTCGCCGAGGACGGCACGCTGGAGATCGGCGGCCGCGGCATATTCGTGGGACGAAAGCGTATCCAGCAGTATCTGGAGTGGCTCGGACATCCGGTGCAGGGCCGGCTCTATGACCACACGCAGATGCAGCCCGTCATCCACGTGTCTCCCGACGGCACGCAGGCCAAAGGTCGATGGCGTGCGCTGATCTCAGGGGGGGACTACGGAAATGTGAGCATGTTTGGCGATGTCATCTACGAGAACGAGTACCGGAAGGTCGATGGCAAATGGATGATCTCGAAGCTGCACGCGTGGTTCGTGTTCTACACGGAGCTCGAGCAGGGCTGGGGCGTGCGTGCGTGGCCCAACTCGCGCCCGGAGCGCGATTTGCCACCCGACCTGCCGCCCACGCTGACTTACGACATGTATCCCGGCACGATCACCGCGCCGCTGCATTATGAGAATCCCGTCACCGGCAAAGCGGTCTATGCCGCGCCTCGCGTTGCACCACCGGCCGCTACCGCAACGCTTGCCGATCTTGCGGCAAGGCTGGCACGCCTCGAGGATGCGCGAGCCGTCGAGTACCTGCACAACGCCTACAGCTATTACCTGGATCGCTGGCAATGGGATGACGTCGCCGCGCTGTTTGCGGACAGCGGCAGCATCGAGATTGCGCAGCGTGGCGTGTACGAGGGCAGGGCGCGCGTGCGGCAGTTCCTGGAGGTCTTCGGTCCACAGGGGCTGCACCAGGGGGAAGTGTTCGACCATCTCCAGTATCAACCGGTCGTGCATGTCGCGGCCGATGGCCTCAGCGCACAGGCCCGTGTGCGCGAGTTCAGCATGGAAGGCCGCTTTGGGGTGGATGCCAGCATCGGCGGTGGCGTTTATGAAAATGACTACGTGAAGGAAAACGGCGTGTGGAAGATCCGCCGCATGCATTTCTACACCACTTATGTCGCGGATCTCGCGCGCGGCTGGGCCAACGGGCCACGCCCGGCTGCGGGTGAATCGCAAGACATTCCACCGGACCGGCCGCCGTCAGTGCGCTACCAGTCCTATCCCCTGTATACGCAGCACCCGATCCATTATCCGAATCCGGTCACTGGTCTGCCGGTGACGATCATCGGCGTCCAGGAAGGCAACGCAGCGGAACCGCTGGTGGGGCTGGACCGGCTTCAGAAATAGAATGGCAGATGCGATGACCTGCGTTCGCCGCTGACGCAGCCGGGCCGCAGGGCGGATCGCCGCCCGACAGCCGGGTTCAGCGCGTCAATGCACCGTAGGCAATGCGGTCGCCCGAGAATGTTCCGAGCCAGAACCGCTGTCCCACCGGCAAGACCATGGTTGCGTTGCTGAAGGTGGGCACGGCGGGATTCTCGACGATGATGTCGTGTTGCAAGGTGCGCGCGTCCAGGGCTGCGGCCATGCTGCCGCGCGGACACATCGCAAGCTTCGCCAGGTCGTGTTCAGGTCCCGGCGTGCCTCCGCATTCCGGCACGTCATTGGCCATTCCGGCAGTGAAGAGGCGCCCGTCCGGCCCGAGATGCACATTGTCCGGCGTGAAGGGCAGGGGCTCCGTGCTGCGCAGTTGGCGGGCGGGGTTGCTGTGCGAGAACGCCACGACCGTCTGCAGACCGGAAGACACGACATAGAACTCGCGGCCGTCCGCAGCGACTTCGATGCCGTTGTTGCCGGGCAGTTCAGTGCCGGCCACCTGTACAAAGCCCGTGCTCCCCGGTGACCACTCGAATACCGCGCCGGTAGGGCGCTTCTCGACGGAATCGAGGAATGTCTTGCCGGGCATCAGCAGCACGGTCACGAGGAGCGAGCCGTCAGCGAGTGCGGCGACACTGTTGGCCGCGAGGCCGTCGGGCATGGGCACGCAGCCCTTCCAGGTGAGCGCCGGGCCATCGGCGCCGATGGCAACGTCGAACACCTCGATCGCCTCGCGCGCACCGTGCCCCACGACATGCAGTCGCGAGATGCCAGTGCCAGCGTCCCGGATGCTGAGGCCGTGACTTTCGAAATGAGCCGTGTCGGGCGGGGAGGGGCATTGGGTGAAAGCTGCGTCCGGCTTCACTTCGAACTTCAAGGGTCGCCATGCACCGTTGCGCGAATCAATCAGGAAGAAGCTCGCCCCCTCGGCCACACCGCTGCTGAGAATCCAGGGTGTGCCCGGAACGAGCACCAGGTCTTCGGCGTTGCCGGGACCGCAGATGAACTGCAGTCCGCCGGCAGGTTCACAGGCCTGCTGCGCGTGCCCCTCATCAACGAGGCACAGCAACACAAGGACCGGAAGCCATCTGGATACGATCATGTCCGGACTCCAGCACTCACCGTCAATGCCCCCGGGGCGATTCACGCCGCGTTCCTTGACGGGGACCGTGCATCGCATCAACGCGTCTGCAATGGCAGGCGGCGGGCCGGCAGCAGGCCCAGCACCGCCAGCGCGGCGGCCATCAGCAATGCGCCGGTGACGCCGACTGTGGAGCCTACCTGCCCCCACACCAGGCTGCCCAGCGCCAGGCACCCGTAGAACACCGCGGTATAGAGCGCCATGCCGCGCGCCCGCAGCGCATCGCTCATCGCGAGCTGGGCCGCGACATTCAGCGAGGACAGGCTCGCCAGCCACGAGGCGCCGGCGAGCAGCGCCGCGACCATGCCCAGCGCCGGCACGCGCAGCAGCGCGAAGCCAAGCAGCGCCACGGCGGTGCCGATCTGCCCGGCCTGCTGCAGGCGGTCGATTCCCCAGCGTGCCCGCAGCGGTGGCAGGAACAGCGCACCGGCTACCGCGCCGACGCCGATGCAACCGACCAGCACGCCGAACAGACCCGGTCCGCCCTGCAGCTGCTCGCGCGCGATCAGCGGCAGCAGCGCCCAGTAGCAGCTGCCGTTCATGTAGAACAGCACCGAGCGCCACAGCGTGCGCTGCAGCGCGGCGTTGTCGCGCGCCTGCGCAAGGCCGATGCGCAGCGCCGCGAGGTAGGAATCCTGCCGCGCTGGCACGACGCGGCGATAGCCACGCCAGTACCACAGCGCCGCGATCACGGCGACGAAGCTCAGCGCATTGAACAGGAAGGGCCAGGCGATGCCGACGCCGGCGATGATGACACCGCCCAGCGCCGGACCGATGGCGCGGCTGATGTTCATGCCCACCGCGTGCAGCGCAATGGCCTGGGGAAGATCCTCGCGCGTGACCAGTGCGGGCACGATGGCCTGCCAGGTGGGTGACATCACCGCCACGCAGCTGCCCATCGCGAGGGTGACGAGCAGCAGGCTGGTGGGACCTGCGACCCCGCCCAGCACCAGCAGGCCCATCAGCAGCGCCAGCAGCAGCATGGCCATCTGCACGATGATCAGCAGCCAGCGCCGGTCGCAGCGATCGGCCAGCGTGCCGGCAGGCACGGCCAGCAGGAACACCGGCAACGCACTGGCCACCTGCACCAGCGCCACCATCGACGCCGATGGGTCGAACTCGCTCATCAGCCAGCGGGCCGCGAGGTCGTACATCCAGTTGCCGATGTTCGCGACCAGGCCCGCGCTCCACAGCAGCGCGAACTCGCGATGGCGCAGCGGGGCCCAGGCGCCCGCTGCACTCATCGCGTCAGTTTCTTGTACTTGATGCGCTCGGGAGTCGGCGCCTCGCCGTGGCGACGCTGGTAGTCCGCCGCGTACTCCTGGTAGTTGCCTTCGAAGTACACGACCTGCGAGTTGCCCTCGAAGGCGAGGATGTGGGTGGCGATGCGGTCGAGGAACCAGCGGTCATGCGAGATCACCACGGCGCAGCCGGGGAACGCAAGCAGCCCTTCCTCGAGCGCGCGCAGCGTCTCGAT